>CAWUUQ010000104.1:0-11032 GCA_963925625.1 uncultured Psychrosphaera sp. | reverse complement strand
CACAAACACAAACACAAACAAAATCTGAACTGAAAATACAAAACATCTCTCAGGAAATCATCAATCTTCAATTAAAATTGGCGGATGTTTATCAATCGTATTTTCAATACGATATTGCCCTCAACTATTTACTTGAAGCCCAAAAAACAGCTCAGCAGATAGATGACATTGGATTAATTATTTGGACTTCACAATCGCTAGCAAAAGCCTACGGTCTAAATGGAGATTTTTATTTAGCGAATCAAACACACCTTCGTTTAGTTAAACGCCTAGAAGCATATAAACTTGATAGTTTTGCGGCTAAACAAAAACTACATTGGGCAAGTTTAGCTTTAAGCCAACAGCAATTTGCACGGGCGATTGAATTACTTGAGTCTACTTTTAACTATGCTCAAAAAACTAAAAACCGTCCGTTACAACTACAAAGCTTGATATTGCTTGTCAGGTCGAATATAAACAAATTGCCTTTAAGTAACGCGGAATACGATGAGTACAATATCGAATATCTCAATCGTCTAATGGATGGCTTAAAGACAATTAGACATTTACCCAATGCCCTAGGACAAAAAGAGCATGAACGAGCATTGTCGAGGTTAAATATTCTATTGCTCAACACTGAGTTTTCTATGTTAAATCGTACTGATGAGTCGCAACCAAACTATTACCAGCTTTTATCAGATCTGACACAATACAAAAAATACATAAATATACATACCAGTCATGGGCAGCAGCTCATTCAACTTCTTAAAATAACTTATATAAAACTGAATGACTGGGACTCACTAGCTCAGCTATCTAAACAAGTTGGCTATCAGCAGAGCATCGAAAAAGAGCAGTTCCAGAAAAAGTTTGAAGAATTTCGAAATTATAAACTTGCTCGTTTGGCGGCTGAGTCTGAGCGTTCATTAGCTGATATACAATCGATGAATGAAAACTTATCAACGGCATTGTTGGCGTTAAATGATAAATTAGGCAACACACGTTGGTTATTATTATTTTTAGTTTTTGCGGTCGTTTTATTGAGTTATCAAGCGGTATTAAGACGTCAACTAAATGTGTCTAATCGTTGGCCACACCTGATGTTGTATAAAGCGGAGGTTCAAGTAAATAAACTTTGCTCGTTAATGCGGACTTCGGCTAACTCCCGTTCTAACTCAAACGTCACTTCAAGCTCTAATTCCAAATCGGTTAATCAGGCTCCATTTAGTGTTGTATTGTTTGATCTTGCATCAATTATTCCGTTGAATCATAAACATGGCGTTAAAAAAATGGATCAAGCCATCGCGATGGCATTGCTCAAAATAGGAAGACTTAGTAAACATATTCAAGTATTACCGTTTCAAGGTCATCAATATCTATTAATAGCGCAGACGTTTAACCAACAACAGTGTAAAATCTTAATCAGTAGAATCGAGATTGAATTGCGCAAAGCACTGGCCAGTCTCGTTATTCAAGCGGATCTTGCAAGTGACGGAAAATATGCAAATTTTGCGACTTATGAAGTATTGAAACCAACTCCATTCAATGCAATATTATCCCAATTAGAATCAGACTTAGCTCAAATAAAAAGAACAGAGAAGGTATAGGTAATGACAGAGGCGACGATTAGCATCAGTAGTGACGGAATTGAACAATTACCGTTAAGACGCTTTACAGAGGATGCCTATTTAAATTATTCCATGTACGTCATCATGGACCGAGCACTACCACACATAGGTGATGGTCTTAAGCCGGTTCAACGACGCATTATCTATGCTATGTCCGAACTTGGTTTATCGGCGACGGCAAAATATAAAAAGTCAGCTCGTACTGTCGGTGACGTATTAGGTAAGTATCACCCGCATGGCGACAGCGCCTGTTACGAAGCTATGGTTCTAATGGCACAACCTTTTTCTTATCGATATCCACTTGTTGATGGACAAGGTAACTGGGGTGCGGCAGATGATCCTAAGTCATTTGCGGCAATGCGTTATACGGAAGCTCGATTATCTAAAGTTAGTGAAATTTTATTAGCCGAATTAGGCCAGGGTACCGTTAATTGGCAGCCTAATTTTGATGGCACCATGAAAGAGCCAATGACGATGCCAGCGCGTTTACCGCACATACTTTTAAACGGTATTACCGGTATTGCTGTTGGTATGGCAACGGATATTCCGCCGCATAACATTCGTGAAGTCACCAATGCTTGTGTGCACTTATTAAAAGAGCCAAAGGCTGAGCTTTCAGACTTAATGGGTTATGTACAAGGCCCTGATTATCCAACGGAAGCAGAAATTATTACGCCTTCTGCAGATATTGCTAAAATTTATGAAACGGGCAAAGGCAGCATTAAAATGCGCGCAACCTATGTGGAAGAAAATGGCGATATTGTTATAAACGCACTTCCTCATCAAGTATCAGGCGGTAAAGTTCTTGAGCAAATAGCGGCTCAAATGCAAGCTAAAAAATTGCCAATGATCACAGACTTACGAGATGAGTCTGATCACGAAAACCCAACTCGAATTATTATTATTCCTCGTTCTAATCGTGTAGATGTTGACCAGGTTATGCAGCATTTATTTGCATCTACCGATTTAGAAAAAAGCTACCGTGTAAACTTAAATATGTTGGGCCTAGATGGTTTACCAAAAGTGAAAGGCCTTAAACAGATCTTAACGGAATGGTTAGAATATCGCCGAGACGTTGTTACCCGTCGTTTGCAATATCGTCTAGATAAAGTACTAGCGCGATTACATATTCTAGAAGGCTTGTTGGTCGCATTTTTGAATATCGATGAAATCATCGAGATTATTCGGACTGAAGAAAAGCCAAAAATGGCGTTAATGGAACGTTTTGGATTATCAGAAACTCAAGCCGAAGCTATTTTAGAGATTAAATTACGCCAATTAGCCAAACTCGAAGAAGTTAAGATTCGTGCTGAACAAGAAGAGTTAGCAAAAGAACGTGATTCATTACAAGCTATCTAGGTTCAAAAACAAAACTAAGTAATCTAATTCGCAAAGAACTCATAGCTGACGCCGAAACATATGGCGACGACAGACGTTCACCGATTGTTGTTCGTAGTGAAGCAAAAGCCATTTCAGCGAAAGACTTAATTCCAAGCGAATCAGTTACCGTCGTATTATCGGAAAAAGGTTGGGGCCGCTGTGCAAAAGGGCACGATGTAGAACCTGAAAAACTTGGTTATAAATCGGGAGATGGCTTTAAGTCTGCCGCCAAAGGTAAGAGTAATCAACAGGTTGTTTTTGTCGACAGTTCAGGACGTTCGTTTAGTACAGAAGCACATTCATTGCCGTCTGCAAGAAGTCAGGGCGAACCGTTAAGTGGTCGATTTGGAATCGTTGCAGGTGAAACACTTGAATATACTTTAATGGCGAAAAACGAGCAGCAATTCCTTATTTCCTCTGATTCAGGTTATGGCTTTGTTTGTCAGTTTGAAGACATGCTTACACGTCAGAAAGCAGGCAAAGCACTCGTTCGTTTACCATCGGGCGCTAAGTTACTTGAACCGCAACGTACCAGCAGCATGGAAAGTGATGACTGTTTAGTGATCACCAATGAAGGCAGAATGCTGGTATTCCCGTTGAAAGATTTACCTATACTGTCAAAAGGTAAAGGTAACAAGATTATAAATATTCCATCTGCCCGTGCCGCGAATAGAGAAGAAATTGTTAGCCAAATCATCGTGGTTCCAGAAAGTGCAAACGTCGTATTGCATGCTGGTAAGCGTAAGTTAACGCTCACTACTAAAGATATTGAGCATTACCGTGGCGAACGAGGCCGCCGTGGCAGCAAGTTACCGCGTGGTTTACAACGTGTTGATAGAGTTGAAGTAGAAATGAAAGGCACAACCGCAGATATATCGAATGATGACTCGACTTTAGGTGATGTGTTAGAAGAATAAATCTAGCTTTATAGTAATTTAAACTTCAATTTGTTCATACCAAGTTATTCATAAAGCCACAGGTGTTAAATTCTGTGGCTTTTTTACAGCTGTAGTTATCTAAGCAACTAAGTCATCCGCACTCCTCATCCATGCTAAGAACATAGCTTAGGCCTTTAATAGAAAGTGTCCGTTCGGACACTTTAAAATGTCCACGGACACTTTTTTCTTATTGTTTTTTGTATATTCCCTTGTTAAACAAGTGGTTACGTTTTGGCACGGTCCTCGCTTTAACATGAGTATTAGTTTATTAAAAGGCGTGTGAATGACGCTATTCATGGCCAATGGAGTTTAGAATATGATTAAGGATACCAGCGCGCAGGATGTTGCTATTAAGGTAAACCCGAACATTAAAAAAATAGCGATTATTACCCTCATCACGCTCATTGTGATTACTTTTACAGCTAATGCATTATTGAGCTCTGCTTCTGTAAGTCATTCATTTGATCGTGCTTCTATGCAAATCACTCGTGTTGAAATGGGAGACTTAGTGCGTGATATTGTTTCGAATGGTCGTATTGTAGCGGCTAACGCCCCGCAAATTTATAGTCCTGAACAAGGGTTTGTTTCTCTCAAAGTTAAAGCTGGCGATTCAGTGATTCGCGGCCAAATCGTTGCCACTGTTGACAGCCCTGAACTTACTAATTTATTAAAACAAGAAACGTCTGAAATGGAACGCCTTGAAGGAGAGCTCGCACGCCAGGAGCTCGATGCTCGAAGTCAAACACTGCAATTAACCAAGTTACTTGATATAGCGCAAGTAGATTTAGAAGCGGCAGAACGAGAAAACCGACGTGCACATGCATCAATGAAAAGTAACCTTATTAGCCAAATCGATTTTGAAATGGCCGTTGATGATCTTGCAAGAGCAGAATTAACTCATAAACATGCAAAAGAAGAAGTCAGTATTGCAAAAGAACGTTTAGCCTTTGAATTAGCGAGTGCCCAAAGTACCGTCTCTCGCCAAGCATTAGTGTTAGAAGAATTAAAGCGAAAGATTAACGACTTAAATATACTCGCAACTGTAAAAGGCGTAGTGGGTAACTTAATTGTTCAACAGCGTGCATTGGTTAAAAAGAATGACGCGTTAATGACCTTGGTAGATTTAAGTGCTTATGAGGTGGAGCTGAACGTCGCAGAAAGTTATGCCAATGATTTAGGTATTGGAATGCAGGCAGAAATCAACATTGCAGGAACTACGTACTTGGGAAAATTATCAGCTATATCGCCGGAAGTAAAAAATCGACAAGTCACCGCACGAGTACGTTTTGATCAGCAACAACTTACTGGTATTCGTCAGAATCAGCAAGTGTCCGCAAGGGTTTTACTTGAAACCAAAACAAATGTAATAAAAGTTCGCCGTGGCAGCTTTATGCAATCAGGTGGTTTTTATGCATTTAAGGTAGAGGGCGACATTGCTAAAAAAGTAGAGATCCAACTTGGGGCTAAAAGTATGAGAGAAGTAGAAATACTGTCCGGTTTAAACCCTGATGATCAAATTATTATTTCGAATTATGACGAATTCAGCAAAACTGACTCCTTCTTATTAAATTAAGAATCAGAATAAAAATAAAAACAGAATTTGCGTTGCAAACCAGTTAAACATAGAAAGGAACACAACCATGTTAAGCATGAAAAATATTAGTAAGATATATCAAACGGAAAAAGTGCAAACCCACGCATTACGTGACTTTAATTTAGAAGTAAAAGAAGGCGAATTCATCGCAGTGACCGGCCCATCGGGGTCAGGAAAAACGACATTCTTAAACATAGCGGGCATGTTAGAGCCCTTTTCTAGTGGCGATTTTATGCTGGATGGCGTGAATGTTGGTTCTTTGAGCGACAATGAAAGAGCGGATCTAAGAAACCAAAAGATAGGTTTTATTTTTCAGGGTTTTAATCTAATACCCGACTTGAACTTATATGAAAATATTGAGGTTCCGTTACGTTATCGAGGTATAAAGGCAGCAGAACGAAAACTTCGCATTGAAGAGTGTTTGGAGAAAGTCGGTTTAGCTAGCAGAGCCAAACACTTACCTCAACAATTGTCAGGCGGTCAGCAACAACGCGTTGCAATTGCAAGAGCATTAGCTGGCAAACCTCGGTTTTTACTTGCCGATGAGCCAACAGGTAACTTAGATAGCCTAATGGCGCGCCAAGTCATGGAGCTCTTAGAAAACATTAATAGTGAAGGTTCAACCATTATTATGGTGACACACGACCAGGAGTTAGCTCGTCGAGCGCCACGTAATATTCAAGTTGTTGATGGCCAGTTAGCAGATTTTACTTTGTATCAAAATAAATCCTCAGACTCTGTTGCAGACCACGTTAAACAGTCTATGGCAGAGGTGTA
Source organism: uncultured Psychrosphaera sp. (assembly GCA_963925625.1). GTDB lineage: Bacteria > Pseudomonadota > Gammaproteobacteria > Enterobacterales > Alteromonadaceae > Psychrosphaera. The sequence continues at coordinate 4,736 of CAWUUQ010000104.1, read as the reverse complement.
ATATGTTACTTCACTATATCGACTTAAGTTGGCGCAGTTTAAAGCGCACACCATTAGTATCGGCGCTTATGGTAATGGCCATTGCTATTGGTATTGGTATAACGATGACAAGTTTGTCGGTTTACCACATGATGTCCATGGATCCGATCCCGCACAAAAGTGATCAACTTTTTGCAGTTCAACTTAATACAACGGATGACGGTAATAATTGGTGGACTCCGGATGATGTGCCATTGCAGTTGACCTATAAAGATGCAATGTATTTACACAATGCTGAAACGCCTGTTCGTAAAACGGCATCTATTCGTACAGCTTTTACTGTACATATGAATAATCAGGACGTGAAACCTTTTTTATCGGCTGTTAGGGCAGCAGGAAAAGACTTCTTTACCATGTTTGATTTAGACTTTTTATATGGCTCTCCATGGAGTTTAACGCAAGAAAAAGCGGCCGAATCTGTGGTGGTAATTAATGAAGAAACAAACAATAAGTTGTTTGGTGGTGAAAACTCTGTTGGTAAACAAGTTTATCTCGACGATTCAATTTTTACCGTGGTAGGTGTTATTAAAGAGTGGCAAATACATACCAAATATTACGATTTGAACAACGGCTCGTTCGGTGACCCTGAACCTATCTTTATTCCGATTTCATTATGGGAGCCGATGCAACTTGTCAGTCGAGGAAATACGAACGGCTGGAAACATGAAGGCGTTACGACGTTTGAAGGACAACTGCAGTCTGAAATGTTTTGGGTGCAGTTCTGGGCGGAATTACCAACAGAAAAAGAAGTAAAACAATATAGAGACTTCCTGTTTGCCTATTTAACTGAACAAGGTACCAAAGGCCGATATACCCGTGAAAAGCCAGAATTTAATTTAAAAGATGTAAACGAGTGGATGGAATACAACAATGTTGTATCAGAGGACAATAAAATATTAGTCGGTCTAAGTTTTATGTTTTTAGCGGTCTGTTTGGCTAACATTTTGGGACTACTGCTAGGTAAGTTTATTCGTAGAGCGCCAGAAATTGGCGTGCGTAGAGCGTTAGGTGCCAATAAACGTCAAATTTTTCTTCAGCATCTTGTCGAAGTCTCAGTACTTGGTTTACTTGGAGGATTGATTGGAATTGGTATTGCCCAACTTGGTTTGTGGGGAGTACGCGTGACAAGCAACCAATACGCAGAGCTTGCTGGCATGGACCTGACAATGATTTTAACCGCACCAACAATAGCGATTGGCGCGTGTATTATTGCAGGCATTTATCCCGCTTGGCTTGTTTGTAAAACACAGCCTGCTATCTACTTAAAAACACAATAGGAGCCCACCATGTTAGAAATTAAACCTATATTTAATTCACTGCTTCGCTCCAAAGCGGGGGCAATAATGTTGCTTATCCAAATCGCTATTACAACAGCAATTGTAAGTAACGCGGCCTTTATCGCGAAAGATCGAATCGACTTTTTATCACAAGAAACGGGCTATCCGGAAGATGAGATATTTAGTTTTACCACCATGACGTTTGATAAAGAACTCGACGTAATTCAAAAATTTGAAGAAACGGAAACGATGTTGCGAAACATACCTGGTGTTAAGAATGCGGCATTATTTAATGCGGTGCCTTTGTCTGGTAGTGGCGCAGCAGGTGGATTACGCCTGAAACCTGCGACGGAAGAGGGCTCTGATGTTCGCGCTGCGTATTTTTTAGCGGATGAAAATGCGTTAGACACGCTTGGTGTTAATATACTTGAAGGGCGAAACTTTCGCGCAGATGAAGTTATTATGTCTGAAAGTAGGGATGTCTTCCCTGAAGTTATTATAGTTACAAAAACGTTAGGGTTAGAGCTATTTCCAAAAGGAGACGCACTTGGCAAAACGGTTTATTTTGGCGTTGCACCCATGAAAATTATCGGTATTACTGAGCAAATGAAAAGCGCTTGGTTAAAAGATAGTCGTCCGGATAACGTATCCGTCATGCCGTTTGTGGGCGCATCACTGTTCCAGAAAATTATTGTACGAACTGAGCCTGAACAGCGTACGGCTATCATGCGTCAAATTGAAGACCTAATGATTCAAGATCACAACAAACGTGTCATTATTGGCTTACAAGGAATGGATGAAGACAAGCGAGAAAATAGCTCTGCAGATATCTTAATGTTACGAATGCTCATCACTCTTATCGTCGTACTTGTTCTCATAACTGGGCTTGGAATATTTGGCCTTACGGTGTTTAATATTAACAAACGCACCAAACAAATAGGCACACGCCGTGCGTTAGGGGCTAGGAAATCAGCGATTGTGCGTTATTTTTTAATTGAGAATGCCATCATTTGTGTGTTTGGGCTTGTGCTTGGTTCGATTGCTGCAATATTAATGGGTCAACTACTATTAGAAAATTATTCAATGCCTGCTCTTGATACGTTTTATGTATTAATGACGGCACTATTTGTTTTTATTGCTAGTTTACTTTCCGTTGTCATACCGGCCACTAAAGCAGCGAATATATCTCCGAGCATTGCGACTCGTAGTATTTAACGGGCATAATTGGTAGGCTATTAGCTTTCCCGAGAAAGGATATATTCAAGCAATGAGTAGGCAATGGATAAGATATTAATCGTTGATGATACACCCGCAGTGCTGCAAGCCTTGTCGTTATTGCTTGAAATTCATGGTTACGATGTCATTACCACGACATCACCGGTGCAGGCTTTACAGTATGCTAATCAACTGCGTGTCTCCCTCGTAATTCAAGATATGAATTTCACTGGAGACACAACGTCTGGTGAAGAAGGTAAAGAATTATTTTACCAACTGCGCCGTTTGGACCCTTATCTACCGGTTATCTTAATAACAGCTTGGACTGATTTAGAGCAAGCAATTGAATTAGTAAAAGCAGGCGCGGTGGATTACATTGCTAAACCTTGGGATGACCAAAAGCTCCTAAATACCGTCGCTAATTTAGTTGCATTAGGTAAAGCAAATCAAGCGAGTGAGAAGTTACAACGTCAACAAGCGGTAACCGAAACTACAAAGTCAATGGCGAACAATATCGGTCTTGTTTATGCAAGCCCAGCGATGCAGCGCGTTGTAGATATGGCTGTTCAGGTCGCAAAATCAGATATTTCAGTATTAATTACTGGCGCTAATGGGAGCGGCAAAGAAAAAATAGCAGAAGTGGTGCAAGCGAACTCGCTTATATCTGACGCGCCTTTTATCAGAGTTAATTGTGGTGCGTTACCTGCTGATCTGATTGAAGCCGAATTATTTGGAGCTGAAGCGGGTGCCTATACAGGCGCAAACAAAAAGCGAATTGGTTTATTCGAAGCGGCCGACGGTGGAACCTTGTTTTTAGATGAAATTGGCAATCTTCCATACTCTGGGCAAACCAAGTTGTTGCGGGTCATTCAAACCGGAGAGTTTCAACGTCTTGGTTCTGTGAACACAATCAAAACCAATGTCAGAGTTATTTCAGCAACAAACACCAATCTACTAGACGCCATAGCCGCCGGTGAATTTAGAGAAGATTTGTTCTACAGACTTAACGTGATTGAATTACATGTGCCTTCACTAGCAAATAGAGTAGACGATATTATGCCGTTAGTGCATCACTTTTTACCAAATAGAGAGCTAAGCTTGTCTGCAGAAAATGCACTTAAAAGTCATCATTGGCAGGGTAATGTACGAGAGCTTGAAAATAGCTGTAAAAGAGTCGCTGTCCTCAAGCCAAACGGTGTGATTGAAGCTGAAGATTTTGCGTTTAGTGAGCAACAACACACAAGACTTGAAACATCTACAACGATTCCGCTAACAAAACCCGCCAATAGTGAACCGACACAAGAAGAACTAGAAGTTGCAATGCGAGAACACAAAGGAGTGATTGCGCGTGTCGCTCGTCACTTTAACTTGAGCAGACAAGCACTTTATAGGCGCTTAGATAAATTTGAGATACCTTACTGATGTTTGCTAATGTGCTACCTAGAATTATAGCTATTATCGTTATCGTAAGTAGTATTTGCACTATCCCACTGTTTTTATTAGACGGTTTTGCCTTAAACACTAAAATTATAAGCGCTATCGTCGTGGTAATCGGAAGTGTTTTATTGGCACGTTTTTTATTAAGGGATATCCGAGAAGGTCTATCCGCACTAGAGCTAGGCTTATTAAATCTTAAGGATGGGGAATACTCAACAACTTTGTCTTACCAAAATGACGACGAACTCGGCAAGTTGTGTTCTTTGTATAACAGCACTGCGTTGAACCTTCGGGAAGAAAAGCATTGGTTATATCAGCGAGAGTTGCTATTAGATAAAATCACGCAAAGTTCTCCGGAAGTGTTATTTCTAGTAAATGATCAGCAGCAAGTCATATTCAGCAATATTGCGGCCAGACGTTTTTTTAATTGTTCACGATCGTTAGATGGTAATAAAATTTCGACTTTATTACAGTCTGCTCCTAAAGGAGCTGAAGTTGCTATTGAAGAAAAAAGAGCAGGCCTCTTTTCAATTACGTTTGATGAAGATGAACCACAAACATGGCATATGTCTACAGGGCACTTTTCACTAAATAATCAGGGTCATACACTTTTTATCCTAAAACAAATGACACGAGAACTAAGTCGTCAAGAAGTCGCTGTTTGGAAAAAGGTTATTCGAGTAATAAGTCATGAGCTAAATAACTCACTAGGGCCCATTTCATCCATGTTACACAGTGGACAAATTCTTAGTGAAAACCTTAAAGAGG
>CAWUUQ010000103.1:0-9621 GCA_963925625.1 uncultured Psychrosphaera sp. | reverse complement strand
AATTTTAGATCTTTGCTTTCCATATTGGCTAACTTATTAATATCTAAAATTTAGCTTTCATTACTTTCAATATTTTGAAGGGCAATTTCAGCTTCCTGAAGGTTTTGTACCAGCAAATATGGAAATAACAGTCATTCAGCCGAAAACTAAGTGGCAAGCGTACAAAGCGTTTACAGAAAAGCGTGATTGGCCTGATTTATAGACGCTAGAATACTTGATTAAATTTGTCGGGTATTAGATAATCACGCCCCGTTTTTAAGAGGTACTTTTTATGACTAACCAAGTGACACCAACCGCCGTTTCACCTGAGCCTACAACAGTAGAGCCTGTGGTAGATTCTGCAGTAGAAGCACCAGAATTTCCGATTCAATTCTCTGATGCCGCTGCTACAAAGGTGAAACAGTTAGTGGATGAAGAAGAAAATCCGGCTCTTAAACTACGTGTATACGTAACTGGTGGCGGTTGTTCTGGTTTTCAGTACGGTTTTACTTTTGATGAAGAGGTAAATGCAGGTGATATGGAAATTGAGAAACAAGGCGTTTCAATGGTCATTGACCCGATGAGTTTACAGTATTTAATGGGCGGCATTGTCGATTATACTGAAGGATTAGAAGGCTCTCGCTTTTTTGTAAATAATCCAAACGCAACAACTACCTGCGGTTGTGGTGCAAGCTTTAGTATCTAAAGCAAAACGTATTTACACTTTGTCACAAAAAGGTCGCTTCAAGCGGCCTTTTTTGTATTTAGGCGCTATGTTAATGAAACGCATTCCTTTATTATTGAATAATATTTGCACATGCGCTTTAAAACCACATTCTTTCTAAATGGATAATTTCATGAATTCTTCTGCATCAACGCCAAGCCTACTAGAAAAAAAGCCATATATTTTGGCAATTCTCATTACCGTTATTCTTATTGTTTGGATGTCATCAGGCATGTTGTTTGCTGAGTCTGAGCTTGATTCAACAACAAGTGTAAAGAAAAAAGAAGAACATCACAAAAAACTGCCTTCTGTGCAAATCACTCAATTTCAAAGCCAAGACATCCAACGCAGTTTAGAGCTTTATGGCCGAACTGAGCCTGATCGTGTAGTTCAGTTAAGCGCAGAAGTTGATGGTCGAGTGTCTAAAATCTTTGTTAATGAAGGGCAAGTTGTTAAAGCTGGCGATAAGTTAGTGCAATTGGCCTTAGAAGATAAATTAGCGCAATTAAATTATGCAAAAACGTTAGTCAAACAACGAACTATAGAGTTTCAAGGCGCTCAGTCTTTGCAAGCAAAAGGGTTGCAGGGCGAGTCGTTATTAGCGCAAGCCGAAGCTGCTTTAGTAGAAGCTCAAGCCTTGGTGACATTAAGAGAAACTCAAGTTACAAAGAGCACAATCACAGCCCCATTTGATGGTGTTCTGGAAAATCAAAATATTGAAATAGGTAGTTATGTCAACAAAGGACAGAGCCTGTTTGATGTTGTTGACCTAGAGCCATTAGTAGTAAGAGCCTATATCACGGAAAATCACGTTGACAGCATTAAAAGTGACGCCGAGGTAAACGTAAAGCTTGTGACAGGTAAAACGGTTAAAGGGAAAATTAGATTTATTTCAAGCATATCTGAAGTCGGGACAAATACTTTTCCTATTGAAGTTGAGGTTGCTAATCCAGAGCAAAAAATGAAAGCGGGTGTAAGCACAGAAATTGACTTAATGTTTGCTAAAGAGTCTGCAATAAAAGTAACACCAGCGCTGTTGTCGCTCGATAAAGATGGCAACTTAGGAGTTAAAACCGTTATTGATGACATCGTTGTATTTACTCCCATTGATCTCATTAAAGCTGAGCAAGACGGTGTTTGGTTGGGCGGGTTTAATGGTGATACGCAAGTTATCACTAGAGGCCAAGGTTTTGTTAGGCCGGGAGATAAAGTAATTACGTCATTAGCTATAACACCATCTATAACACCATCTATAACATCAACTACAAAAGATTTGGAGCAATAATCAGATGCTCGGAATTATAGATGCGGCGTTAGATCGCACACGTACCGTTTTAATGATCTTTGTATTGTTGCTTGTTTCAGGCGCTGTAACGTATAACAACATCCCAAAAGAATCGAACCCAGACATCAACATTCCTATTATTTACGTGTCGATTGTACATGATGGTATTTCACCAGAAGACGCAGAACGTATGTTGATTAGGCCAATGGAAATTGAATTACGCTCGTTAGAAGGCGTAAAAGAAATGACCTCAAATGCAAGTGAAGGCCACGGTTCAGTGCAGCTTGAGTTTGTCGCTGGTTTTGATACTGATAAAGCGCTGGCAGATGTTCGCGATAAAGTGACGATTGCAAAAGCAAAACTACCTACCGAATCTGAAGAGCCTGTTATTAAACAAGTGAGCATGGCTGATCAGCAACCAGTTATTACAATAGTGTTGTCAGGCCCTGTGCCAGAACGAGGTTTAGTTACCATTGCGCGTCGATTAAAGGACGAAATTGAAGGTTTGTCTGAAGTACTTGAAGTTGAAGTGGGTGGCGATCGTGAAGATATTGTTGAGATTGTGGTTGATCCTTTGTTAATGGAAAGTTATGGCCTAGATCAAAATGATATTCTTAATTTATTACAGCGTAATAACAGATTAGTAGCCGCTGGCACGTTGGATACAGGGGCAGGACGTTTTGCAGTTAAGGTGCCTTCTGTTTATGAGACCGTTAAAGATGTCTATGACCAACCTATTAAAGTGGTTAATGACCGAGTTATTACTTTTGGTGATGTTGCCGAAGTAAGACGTTCGTATAAAGATCCAAACAGCTTTGCTCGTTTAAGCACAAATCCAGCAGTGTCGCTAGAAATCAAAAAGCGCCCTGGTGAAAATATTATTGAAACCATAGAAAAAGTTAAAACGATTGTTGATGCAGGGAAAGATTTATGGCCTGAACATATCAAAGTGACGTACACAGGCGATCAATCAAAAGATGTACGTCAAATGTTAACGGATTTACAAAATAATGTGCTGTCAGCAGTATTGTTGGTGGTGATTGTAATAATTGCCACGTTAGGTGTTCGCTCGGCTACATTAGTCGGTATTGCCATTCCTGGCTCTTTTTTAACAGGCATATTAGTGATTTCTCTGATGGGCATGACGGTCAATATGGTGGTGTTATTTTCATTGATTATGGCCGTAGGCATGTTGGTAGATGGCGCGATAGTGGTAACTGAGTTTGCCGATCGAATGATGAGCGAAGGTAAACCCAGAAAAGATGCTTATCGTTTAGCAGCTAAAAGAATGGCTTGGCCTATCATTGCCTCAACGGCAACGACCTTAGCCGCCTTTGCGCCTCTTATTTTTTGGCCAGGCATGATGGGCGAGTTTATGAAGTATCTGCCTATTACATTAATTGCAGTGTTAACGGCTTCACTAGTGATGGCGCTTATTTTTGTTCCAGCAATTGGCTCGTTAATTGGCAAAGTAAGGCCAATGTCAAAAGAAGCACAGGCTCAATTGATGCAAGCTGAAGAAGGCGACATTAGAACGTTAACGGGGTTCTCTGGAAAGTACGTACGATTTTTAGAAGTGGCTATCCGTAATCCCGTTAAAAGTTTATTAACGTCAATTGGCATTGGTGCTCTTGTATTTACGACGTATATTTTTAGTGGTTTAGGTGTTGAGTTTTTTCCAGATGTTGAGCCTGTTGGCGCCAACATTACCGTCCGGTCACATGGCGATTTGTCGATTTACGAAAAAGACAACATCATGCAAATGATTGAAAAACGTTTAGTCACTTTAGATGAAATAGAAACGCTATATGCTCGCACAGGTGGCAGTGATCAAGTGGGTTATATGCGAATGAATTTAATGGATTGGCAAGTAAGGCGAAAGGCCAACGACATTATTGCTGACGTTTATAAGCTAACGGAAGATATAGCGGGTGTTGAAATAGAAGTCCGCAAAGATGAAAACGGCCCAAGTGGCGGTAAAGCGCTCGTTTTAGAATTAAGTTCTCGTTTCCCTGACGAGCTTTCAGATGCCGTTAGAACGATAAAGTCGGCATTGGAAGATACCGGAAAGTTCACCAATATAAGTGACAATGCGAATAAAGATGGCATTGAATGGCAGTTACTCATTGATAGAAGTAACGCAGCGAGATTTGGCGCTGATGCAACCCTCGTTGGTAGTACGATATCGATGGTAACCAACGGGTTAAAAATTGGTGAGTATCGTCCAGACGATGTGGATGACGAATTAGACATTCGAGTTCGTTATCCTGAGAACAAACGTGATATTGGCCAGTTAGAGTCTGTTCGAGTAAAAACTGCGGCAGGTTTGGTCCCCGTAAGTAATTTCGTTGAACAAAAAGCAGTTCCAAAAGTTGACGTGATTCGAAGAGTCGACGGACGACGTGTTGTACAGATAGCGGCAGACATGGCACCAGGTGTTTTATTATCACAACAATTGCCACTGTTAATGGAAAAATTCCCGAGTTTAAATTTAAGCCCAACGATATCTATTAAAGTACGCGGTGAGAATGAAGACCAACAAGAGTCCGAAACGTTTTTGCAGAATGCATTCTTAATTGCGCTATTTATCATGGCCATTATTTTGGTGAGCCAATTTAATAGTTTTTATCAGGCCAGCCTTATCTTAAGTGCTGTAGTATTTTCTACCGTCGGAGTGTTTTTAGGATTATTAATTGTGCAAAAACCATTTGGTATTGTTATGTCGGGCATAGGTGTAATTTCTTTGGCGGGCATCGTTGTTAACAACAATATCGTATTAATTGACACTTATAACGTGCTTAGAAAACAAGGAATGAGTTATACAGATGCAATATTAAGAACCGGAGCTCAGCGTTTTAGACCAGTAATGTTAACAACGGTAACAACGATTTTAGGACTAATGCCAATGGTTCTTGAGATGAATATAGACTTGATAAACCGGATGATGGAGTTTGGCGGACCGTCAACACAGTGGTGGTCTCAGCTATCTATTGCTGTTGCTGGTGGACTTGCGTTTGCAACTTTGCTTACATTGATATTAACGCCATGCTTGTTAGCTTTGGGTGAACGGGTGCGAGGAAAAGTTAGAAGTTGGCGCGCAGCGAGTGCATAACAAAGGCAACGCTTATATATAGCTGAACGCCGTTAAATCACTGCCTTAGTTTAGGTAGTGATTTAACACATACATTAACGAAAAGAACACGGCAATTGCGATAGAAAACGCAATAATGTAATAAAATCCGCGTTTGCCTTGTTCAATACTCCAATCATTTAATCTCAAGTATTGCCACCACACTAAACTCAGTATTAGTGGGATAAAAAAGAAAAACTTAACCATCAAAACAATCCTTCTTCGTCTTCAATCATGTCTTTTTCATCGTCAATAGTGACGGGCGAAAACTCATCTACGTATTTTGTAGGTTCAGTGCCTTTAATAAAATATTCAAATCGGGTGGTATGGTCGGTACTTCTCGACAATAACCCTGTTTTTCTATCTATTCGAACTGAAACAATGCCTTCTGGGATTTCTCGGTAACTTACTGGAATACTATCAGATATCTGATCAATAAACTTAATCCAACCCGGCAAGGCCGTTATCGCACCTGCTTCACTGCCTGTTTCCTGTGCTTTGTTAGAAAGATTACTATTAAATGACGTACGGCCTAAGGTGCGACCTGGTGCATCAAATCCAACCCATACTGTGGCCGCGATGTGCGAATTAAACCCGCTAAACCAAGTGTCGGCGGAATCATTCGTCGTACCTGTTTTACCGCTAAAATCTCTTCGTTTTAACGACTGAGCTCGCCATGCTGTGCCGTTCCAGCCGTTGCCTTTGTTCCAAGTGCCGCCACCCCAAATGGTACTGTTCATAGAGTCAGCAATTAAAAATGCGTTTTCAGTTGAAATAATTCTAGGTGCTGGTTTGTTATAATTTTGAATCTCTTTGTTTTCATCTGAACCAGCCATTGCATTTGAATTTTCAAATGTACTATCAGCGTAATTAGCAGCATAGTTATCAGATAAACCATCTTGCCCTTTTAAATTGGCCACCGTCTTAGTCGCTTGATAAAGCACTTCACCACCTACGCTTTCAATTCGATCAATTAAGTTAGACTCAACTAAAAAACCACCATTGGCAAAGGCACTCATACCTGTAACTACTGACAAAGGTGTTAAAGCGGCAGAACCAAGAGAAATAGACTCGTTATATGGTAAGTCAGATTTATCAAATCCAAACTTAGCCAAATAATCAACGGTATCTTCTACACCCAAGGTTCGCATGATTCTTACGGCCATCACGTTTTTAGATTCAGCAAGGCCGCGTCTTACTCGTGTTGGGCCATTATAAGTAGCTGGAGAATTTTCAGGTCGCCAAACCATTCCTCGTTCCCACTTAGTAATAGGCGCATCGTTGATCAGGGTTGCCAGTGTAGAGCCTCGCTCTAAGGCACCAGAATAAACAAATGGTTTAACGTTTGAACCAATCTGGCGTTTTGCTTGAGTGACTCGGTTATACTGATTGTGTTCAAAATCATAACCGCCAACCATTGCTAAAATATCGCCATTGTTTGGGTTCATAGCGACTAATGAGCTACTTACCGTTGGTTTTTGGCTTAACTTTAGGCTGCCATCATCATTTGTTTTGACCCAAATTAATGCGCCTTCTTTTAATATATCTTCTGGAGATTCTGGTTCAGTGCCTTGTTTCGAATCTGAGAGGTAAGGGCGAGCCCATTTCAAATTGTCCCAATCGATAACATCAACTTCACCCGATTTTAATACGACATAGATACTATCTTCGGTAACATTGGTTACAACGGCAGGCGTAACATCGCCATAATCTTTTATTCTTCTAATGTAGGTGACTATTTTTTCGAATTCCCAAGCAGCACTTTTTTGAGACGTTGAATCAATGTTTTCTGAGTCCCATAAATAGCGAGAAACGCCACGATAACCATGACGTTCGTCATAAGCGTGTACGTTGTCTCTTAATGCCTTTCTAGCCGCAAGTTGAGTCTTGCTTTCAATTGTTGTAAATACTTTGAAACCTTCGGTATACGCCTTTTCTAAACCAAAGCGTTCAACCATTTCTTTTCGGACTTGTTCTGCTACGTAAGGCGCAGACGCTGTAATTTTTGCACCATGTAATTTAGCCGTGACAGGGGCTTGTTTAGCTTCTTCATAGGTTCGTTTGTCAATGGCTCCAACGGCAAACATTCTGCCTAACACAACATTTCGACGCCATTTCGCCAGGTCTGGGTTTCTAATTGGGTTATAACGAGTTGTTGCTTTGGGTATACCGGCCAACATAGCGAGTTGAGGCAGCGTTAAGTCTTGAATGTTTTTACCATAATAAACTTGAGCTGCTGCGCCAATACCAAAGGAGCGATTACCAAATGGAATTTTGTTCAGGTAAAGCGTAAGAATTTCTTGTTTACTCATGACCTGCTCAATGTGCAAGGCAATGTAGGCTTCTTTAATTTTCCGCATCCATTTTTTATCAAGTGATAAAAAGACATTACGAGCAAGCTGCATAGTAATTGTACTAGCGCCTTGAGCCTTTCGTCCGGTTGTAATAAGAACTAAAGCTGAACGAGCGATACCAATCGGGTCAATCCCAAAGTGATCGTAAAAACGTGAGTCTTCAGTTGCAATGATTGCGTCAATTAAGGTCTGTGGAATTTCGTTGTATAAAACAGGGTTACGTCGTTTTTCACCAAACTGAGAAATTAATTCGCCTTCTCGCGTATACACTTTCATTGGGATTTGAAAGCGAACATCACGAATAGATTCTTCTGTAGGCAAATCTTCTTTAACGTAAAAATATAACGCGACTACCAATAAAATTGACAGCAACGCCCCAAAAATCATTAACTTCCCTAATTTTTTGAGCCAACCCATTGAATAAACCTAGAAATAATTCTTTTATGAGGATAATGTACATAGTATAACCCGAACAAGAGTATAGAAAAGGCTTTTTATTCGCACGAAAAAAGTCTAATCTTGATTTATTAGGATAATTAACAGGCAGCTCAGTGACTTGACATGTTAGTAGACACAATTAGGAAGTTCTTTACAAAGAGTGTCCCTTATATGGTTGGGATCGACATCGGCTCACATTCTGTAAAAGCGGTATTGTTATCAGAACAACACGGCATGTACAGAGTAGAAGAGGCGTTAATCGAACCTATGCCAAAAGGAATGATTAAAGACAGCGAAATTCAAGATATTGAAGCTGTTGCTCGAGTAATTTCAAAAATAAGAAAACATATCCCCAAACAGGTAAAGCACGCAGCCGTAGCGATTTCGGGTTCTAGTGTTATCACAAAGGTCATCTATATGGATGTTTCTTTGTCAGACACTGAACTAGAAAGCCAAATCGAAATTGAAGCTGACTCATTGATCCCATATCCACTAGACGAAGTCAGTTTAGACTTTGAAAAAATGGACGTGAATCGCGCTGATCCTTCCAAGGTTGATGTGTTGTTGAGTGCCGCTCGAACAGAAAACATCGAAGCTAGGTCCCACGCGGTTTTAGAATCTGGTTTTGAACCGAAGGTACTTGATGTTGAGAGTTACGCTTTAAGTCGTGCAGGCCAACTTTGTATTGGTCAATTGCCAGATGATGCCAACGAAAAAGTTATAGCCTTTATAGATATCGGCGCTCAAATAACCTTATTAAGCATAATTGAAGGCTCTCGTTCTCTTTACACTAGAGACCAAGTTTTTGGTGGCGAACAATTTACAAACTCAATAGTGTCTTACTATGGTCGTTCATTTGAAGAGTCTGAAAAAGCAAAAGTAAATGGCGACTTACCACCAAACTATACGTTTGAAGTATTAGCGCCTTTCCAAACCGCATTGTTGCAACAAATTCGTCGTTCAATACAAATGTTTTTGAATACCAGTGAAAAAGAAAACGTAGATTACGTGGTGCTTTCCGGTGGTACGTCATTAATAGCAGGCTTAGATAGGCTTATAATTGATGAGCTAGGTATTCATACGGTAATTGCAAGGCCATTTGCTGAATTGGAAATTGCTGCAGAGTTAGATTCTGAAGAAATAGAACTGGTTCAATCTCAATTGATGATTGCAACTGGTTTAGCGTTAAGGAGCTTTTCAGAATGCCATATATAAATCTATTACCTTGGCGTGAAACGGCGCGAAAAGAAAAGCAACAACAGTTTTTGGCAATACTAGCTGCAACCTCTGGTTTTGTTGTGTTTTTAGTTTTTCTACTTAACTTATATTATTCAGAACGCTTGTATGGTCAAGAGTATCGTAATAACTACTTACAGAGTGAGATTTCGATTCTTACTCAACGTATTAGTGAAATAAGAGATCTCAACAATACTAAAAATGACTTAAACAAACGTATTGAGCTTATCGAGCAACTGCAAAAAAGTCGAAACTTAGGAACACAGATTTTTAATGAGATTGCAGATATTGTTCCAGCAGGAATATATTTAACAAAAGTTGAAAAGAAAGACTCTGCATTGTTAATCAAAGGTAAAAGCGAATCAAATAACCGTCTATCTAACATGATGCGTAATATCGAAGACTCTGAATTGTTAAAAGAAGCTGATTTAGATTCAATCATTGCTGGTGAAAAAGACAAGGCGTTATTAAGTGA
>CAWUUQ010000102.1:0-5381 GCA_963925625.1 uncultured Psychrosphaera sp. | reverse complement strand
ACCTATTACCCAAAATGCCATAAATGCACCTACATTCTCGTTTGCCCATTCAAAATGGCTTGTTAAGTAGATAGGCAATGCCACTACAAACCAAACATCTCTAGCGCCAAATAACAACAATCTGGCTGCGGACAACCTATTAATCAGTGGGCTTTTTGAAAAGAACTCTGTGAATTTGGTTTTGTTTTTAGCCTTGCCAAGCGAGGATGTTAACGTCATAACACTGAACAACCACACGACAAATAACAAGCCTGCCATTAACGTGACTGCGTAAGAGAACCCCATGGTTGATAACAATAATCCGCCAATAAAAAAACCAACGCCTTTAAGCGCATTTTTAGACCCCGTTAATAATGCAATCCATTTGAATAACGTGCCTTGCTGATTTGAAGATATGAGTGCTTTAATAGAACTTTTGGCGCTTAGTTTATTCAAGTCTTTTGCTATCCCTGACAAGGCTTGCGCTAACATGACATATGCCACAGATAACATTTCTACCGGCACCGCCAACATTAGCAACGCTCCAACTTGCAGTAATAAACCAAGGTTCATCGTGTGATTCAGACCGATTTTTGCACCTAACCAGCCACCAAGTAAATTGGTAACGACGCCAAACACCTCGTAGAACAAAAATAAAAAAGCAATGCTAAGTGCATCAAAGCCCAATTGATGAAAATATAGTACTACCAACATTCTCAGCGCGCCGTCGGTAAGTGTGAACGCCCAATAATTGCCGGTGATTTTTATATAATCTGAATTATTCATCTAGTGGGTTCTCTTAATTTTACCTTTGGCCTTAAAGCGCCCTGGCAACCTTTCTCATTAGCTCCGCGGCTCTATTTGCATAACCCCACTCGTTGTCGTACCAAACATATAACTTAAGCTGAGTGCCATTTATTACCATTGTTGATAAAGCATCGATAATACAAGAACGTGGATCCGTACGATAATCAATAGATACTAACGGTCGTGTTTCATATCCTAAAATGCCGTTTAATGTGCCTTGTGCCGCTTCTTCAAACCAATTATTTACTTGTTCTTCAGTCACTGGAGAGTCTAATTCAAATACACAATCTGTTAACGACGCATTTGCTAAAGGCACTCGTACTGCATGACCATTTAAGCGACCTTTAAGTTCTGGAAAAATATGTGTGATCGCGGTAGCTGAACCTGTTGTTGTTGGTATTAAACTCATACCACAAGCACGAGCGCGGCGGAGATCTTTATGAGGAGCGTCTAAAATAGTTTGAGTATTGGTAATGTCATGAATTGTTGTCATGGAGCCGTGTTTAATGCCCACTTTCTCTTGCAGAACTTTCACAACAGGCGCTAAACAGTTTGTTGTGCACGAGGCCGCCGTTAATACATGGTGCATGCTTGCTTGGTATAAGCCGTCGTTTACGCCCATCACAACATTAAGAATACCCTCTTCTTTTACAGGTGCTGTAACAACTACTTTTTTTACACCTTGAGCAAGGTATTTATTTAATAATTCAGTGGTTTTTATTTTGCCCGACGCTTCAATTACAATATCGCATTGCGACCAATCGGTGTCATCTATGGCGACATTTTGACTACAAGTAATTTTTGTTTTTGGGTTATTGTGGGGCGTTATTGTTGTGTTCGTAATAACCATCTGATGTTGATCACCATCAGTTTCAGAAGAAACGTCATGCGGCCATATGCCGTGAACCGAATCAAACTTTAACAGATGAGCAAGCGTTTCAGCATTTCCTGCTGGATCATTGATTTGAACAAACTCTATTTCTGGCCAATCAAATGCAGCGCGAAGCGCAAGCCTACCCATTCGACCAAAACCATTTATGCCCACTTTTATTGTCATAACACGCTCCCCAAAACTATTTGTGGAGTATATTATTTTAGAAGCGGTCTTTATAGAAACAAAACGTAAAAATTAGTCGATTTCTTTCTAAGTCTGTCTTCACCCTATTATCATGCCATTACAATTTCATGTTCTGTTATTATTCACTGGCAATCGGTTCGTTAATAAACTTCGCTATAGTTTGGTATAGTTCGCGGCATTCATTCGGCACTAGGTCTTCAATATTCATAAAAGCATGGATCATATGATCAAACTGCTTAATAGAAACCTTAACGCCGGCCTCTTTTAGTTTTTCAGCGTAAGCCAAACCTTCGTCTCTTAGTGGATCACAGCCAGCAATGACCACTAAACTTTCTGGCATTGTGTCGGAGAACTCACCAAACAATGGGGACTTTTCTTGTCGGTTTTCATATTCATCAAAATAGTTATCAAAGTACCATTGGATACGACCTTTTTCTAACAGAAAACCTTCGCCGTTTTCTTCTACCGAAGGCAAACTACTGGTGTAATCAACACTAGGGTAAATTAGTATTTGTTTATCAATTTTTAAATCGTGATCCGTAAGCCTACGCTGGCACAAAGTAGCACATATAGCGCCACCAGCACTGTCGCCACCAATCATCACTTGGTTATTATAAGAAATATCCTTTAAAGCTTGCGGAAAGCCTTTAACAACATCTTCACAATCATTAATTCCTGCGGGGTATGGAAACTCAGGTGATAATCGATATTCAACACTAATTACGACACATCGAGCTGCGATTGCGATTTTTCTACACATAGGGTCGTACAGTTCAGTGCTTCCGCACATATGCCCGCCACCGTGAAAATAGATAAGCACCGGCAATTCTTCTTTTGGCGCCGGACTATAGACTCTCACTGGTATTTCTATTTGATCTGCAAATACATAATTTTCTTCAGCGTAGGCGATGGTCGGCGTTTGTGTCACAAACGCACTTAGCTTGCCCAGGTTTGCTCGGGCTAACTCTGGAGTCGCAACAACGCCTTCTTCTTTAGCCTGTTTAATCGCTTGATTTACGCCTTCAATGAACTCATGTAAATGGGGAGCTAATTCACCGCGCATTGTGTTCTCCTAATTACGGTTCTAATAATTGCCTTCAATCTATTACTGTCTTGTATAAGCTTTAGTTTACTTTAGGTAAAGCTTTGTTTGTCTCTGGAAGGAAAAAGCTTCCTATAAAAAAGCTACTGCTTACTAAGCCTATTAGGATAAATGACGCTGTAAAGTCTCCAGAGAAGACATCTACTAAACGTCCGAACATCCATAAAACCACCGTCGCGATAAGGTAACTAATAGACCAAAACAAACTAAAAATTACAGTAATTTTATCGCCGGTCATATCTTTTAATTCGTGAGGAATAGAAACCAAAGCGGTGATAGGAAAGAATATAAAGAAGCCAAGGATCATTGCAGCAATTACCTGAATGAGATCGTTATTCGCGAATGATAAAACAAAAACCATTGCGGTAACGACCAAACCCGACCATTTTATTACTGGCACACGTTGCTTAATTTTTTTGCTATAGATCATTCCGGCCAGTGTTCCTATAATGCCAAAACCAATGACAATCGCGCTTTGACTAATGCCTGCTTTGGGATAAAAAGTAAATAAGCAAATATAGAACGCCAACAAACCTGAATAACATAACGAGTATGACCACAAAAACTTGTCTTTAAATCCTTCTGCATAACCATAACTTGGCGCGACGATTTCTTCTGCTTTTAATGCAACTTCTGGTGTATCTCCTGGCTTAGATGCAACGTCTGCATTTTTAGGAACACTAGTGTTTTGAGGGGTGCCTTCCTTGGCTTCATCATGTGCAAAATCGACAAACAACCACAACAAACATAAACCTAAACTAACAACACTGAATAACACTAAACTTGATTGCCAACCTCCTGTCAGCAAATTTATAGAAGTCATTGAACTTAAAATAATGGCCGTACCAATGTTAAAAGCAACAGCATTTAAACCATTAATAGTAGGACGCTCATTTATATCAAACCATTTCATCACAATCGGATTAAAATAAACGATCATGAATGCGCCGCCCAAGCCCATTAAAAAGCGGGATACTAACAACACGTCATAACTTTCTGCTAATGGCGTAAATACCCCTAACGCCACCAATAAGCCACTGATGAAAAACGCATATTTAATGCCGACTTTAATAGCTAACCACGCCGCCATAAACGTACCTACAATTTTAGCTATGGTGACGGCGCCACTGATAAAGCTAGCCGATGCTAAACTTTCAACCTCCATCGTGGCCATAATTTGAGACATGCTCGCGGTTCCACCTACCCATGCCATAGCAAATAGTACATAGCTAATAAAAACAAGCGCTTCGACAAGGTATTTGTTACTAAATTTCATATATGATAGCTTCAAAGTCAGTTATTGTGGTTAGCAGAGTAAACTAGCTACGCACAAAAATAACTACTACCTTAGTGCACTATCTAAAATGTGAGGGATCATAGTGTTAGTTTGGCTATCTTTAGATGTTTGGCTCGTTTCATTTTTGTCCATTGGCTATTTGTTGCTGCTGTTTTTTGTCGCTTATTGGGGCCAAAAGAAACACCCTAATCTTGCGAAAAAACCGTACATTTATACCTTATGTCTTGGTGTAAGTTGCTCTAGCTGGGCCTTCTATGGAACGGTCGGACAAGCGGCACATACTGGTGAATGGATTGCCCCAATATATTTAGGCACAATAGCGTGTTTTCTATTTGCGTGGCCTATTCTATTTAAACTACTAAAGGTTAGTAAAAAACAAAACTTAACGTCTGTTGCCGACTTTATAGCTTGCCGCTTTGATAAAGCGCCAAACATTGCAGCCGTTGTTACAATCATTGCCCTTCTCGGCACCTTGCCTTACATTGCGTTACAACTTCGGGCTGTCAGCCACTCCTTTGATTTAGTGACCGGCAGTTATCAAACGGGCTTTACAACGACCATTATCGTTACATTAGTCCTTATCGTTTTCAGTATTCTATTTGGTGCTCGACACACTCAAGCAAATAGACAGAATACCGGACTCGTCACAGCCATTGCTTTTAGTTCACTCGTGAAACTATTTGCCATTATTATTGTTGGTTTATACGTAACATTTGGCTTATTTGATGGGTTTGCTGAAATCATTAATCAAAAAGAGTCTGTGCTAAACCTGCAAGACTCTCGACTGCAGCAAACTGACTCGGCCACATTGTCAGGCACAAGTCTTTACTTAACGATTTCCCAAATAGTCATTGGATTTGTCGCTATTTTTGTAACGCCTCAGCTCTACCACATGATTGTTATAGAAAATGATAACGACAAACAATTAAAACATGCTAAATGGGGATATCCAGCCTATTTAATATTGATTAATATTTTTATTTTACCTATTGCTATCGCGGGTTTAATAACGTTCCCAGGTGGTAGTGTTAACCCTGATTCATTTATGCTGACCTTACCTTTGATCAATCAGCAAGCTGGCATCAGTATATTAGTGTACATAGGCGGATTAGCGGCCG
>CAWUUQ010000101.1:0-2522 GCA_963925625.1 uncultured Psychrosphaera sp. | reverse complement strand
TAGAAGACTTTACCGAAGCTGAGTTTGACGAAATGGACCAATTTATTGTTCATGACCGTGACTTAGATTTTAGTTATGCCGCTGTTAAACAGTTGGAAGGTAAGTATTTAGTTCAGAATCGAATTACCGGTAATATTTACGAAAGTGCCCAGTTTCTATATGTCCTTGTAGCAGCTTGTCTTTTCGCAAAATATCCAGCAAATACACGTTTAGATTACATCAGACGTTTTTATGACGCCGCTTCACAGTTTAAAATTTCTTTGCCAACGCCAATCATGTCAGGCGTTCGTACTCCAACAAGACAATTTAGCTCATGTGTATTGATAGAAGCTGCTGATAACCTTGACTCTATTAACGCAACAACATCAGCTATCGTTAAATACGTAAGCCAACGTGCCGGTATTGGTATAAATGCCGGTCGAATTCGTGCGTTAGGTAGTGCAATTAGAAATGGTGAAGCATTCCATACTGGTTGTATTCCATTTTATAAGCACTTTCAAACTGCGGTTAAAAGTTGTTCTCAAGGAGGAGTACGTGGTGGCGCAGCGACGTTATTCTACCCATTGTGGCACTTAGAAATAGAATCATTGTTAGTATTAAAGAATAATCGTGGTGTTGAAGAAAACCGAGTAAGACATTTAGATTACGGAGTACAGTTTAATAGAACAATGTACTCACGATTAATAAAAGATGACTACATTACTTTGTTCAGCCCTTCTGATGTTCCAGGAATGTACGATGCCTATTTTGCTGATCAAGACTTATTTGAAGAGCTGTACGTAAAATATGAAAATGACGACAGCATCCGTAAAAAACGAATTAAAGCGACTGAACTGTTTAGTTTATTCCTAAATGAGCGAGCAAGTACTGGACGCATCTATTTACAGAACGTTGACCACTGCAATACTCATAGTCCATTTAACCCTAAGCTTGCGCCAGTTCGTCAAAGCAATCTATGTTTAGAAATTGCGTTACCGACTAAACCTCTGCAGCACATTAATGATGAAGAAGGTGAAATAGCCCTTTGCACATTATCAGCATTTAACTTAGGCGCGATAAAATCACTAGATGAGTTAGATGAATTAGCTGAATTAGCCGTTCGAGCGTTAGATAGTCTATTAGATTATCAAGACTACCCTGTTATTGCGGCACGAAATGCAACGATGGGCCGACGTACTTTAGGTATCGGCGTTATTAACATGGCGTATTACCTTGCTAAAAATGGCGCAAAATATTCTGACGGTTCTGGTAACAACCTTACACACAGAACTTTTGAAGCGATTCAATTCTATTTGTTAAAAGCGTCAAACGTATTAGCTAAAGAAAAAGGTCCATGCCCTAAATTTAATGAGACGACTTATTCCCAAGGCATATTACCAATTGATACGTATAAAAAAGCCGTAGATGAATATTGTAATGAGCCATTACATCTAGATTGGGAAGGCTTACGTGCCGATATGGTTAAATATGGTTTACGTAACTCAACACTTTCGGCATTAATGCCATCTGAAACTTCCTCACAGATTTCAAACGCGACTAATGGTATAGAGCCACCACGTGGTTTAATTTCTATTAAAGCAAGTAAAGACGGTATTCTTAAACAAGTGGTTCCAGAAATTGCCACATTAAGAGACCAGTATGAATTATTGTGGAACCTCGAGAACAATACAGGCTATTTGCAACTGTGTGGCATCATGCAGAAGTTTATTGACCAAACAATCTCGGCAAATACTAACTATGATCCAAGTAAATATCCTGATCATAGAGTACCAATGCAGCAATTATTAAAAGACCTGCTAATGGCTTACAAATATGGTGTAAAAACGCTTTATTATCACAATACTCGTGACCAAGCTGGAACAGTGACAGAAGACGGTAGAACTAAACCTGTTGAAGTACCAACTACGGTTGTAATTGAAGAAGATGAAGATTGTGAAGGCGGTGCGTGCAAAATATAGTTTGCGCCGCTAATCCATAAATAAAATAATTTAGAGAATTGATCATGCGTTATACAACTTTTAATCAAAACGATGCAAACCCACTTGAACAGCCAATGTTTTTTGGGGAAACCGTTAACGTTGCTCGTTATGACCAACAGCGCCACCCTATTTTTGAAAAATTAATAGAAAAGCAGTTATCGTTTTTTTGGCGTCCGGAAGAAATTGATGTAAGTCGTGACCGTTCAGACTTTCAATCGATGACAGAAAGTGAAAAACATATTTTCATTTCAAACCTAAAATATCAAACTTTGTTGGACTCTGTTCAAGGTCGTAGCCCTAACGTTGCGTTATTACCTATTACATCGTTACCAGAGCTAGAAACGTGGATCGAAACTTGGTCATTTAGTGAAACCATTCACTCTCGTTCTTATACTCATATTTTACGTAACTTATTTAGTGATCCTAGCCCTATTTTTGATGACATTGTTAAGAACGAAGAAATTCTTAAACGTGCCACAGACATCTCCAAATACTATGACGATCTTATCTTTTATACTCAGTTATGGCAGACCTTAGGTGAAG
>CAWUUQ010000100.1:0-8702 GCA_963925625.1 uncultured Psychrosphaera sp. | reverse complement strand
AAATCAACACGAGCCTGACTTTCAGGGCGGTCGACATGGAAAACATCGCCAACGGCGGGTGGTGACGAAATATCAAATTTGATACCTCTAAACTTAATTTGATTGTTAGTAGTATAGTCAGTCGGTCCTTCTACCAAAGTGCCCTTACTGTCGTAAACTTCATAATTACCACCAGCAACAATGTTTACCGTATAGTCGTCAAAAATATGACCTTGAGCAGGATCGGTAATGTTACCGATGGTAAGTTCTGTTGTTGACGCATTGCCTGCATCTCTCGATGACGTATAACTAGTACTTACCATGGTCATCGCATCAATTGCTCGTTGTAATGTCCACAAAATGCTCGTATTTGGCGAACTATCTAATTGATGGCTGTCGCCAACTTGTGGTGCGGGATTTGTCTGAGTCTTAACTTCAATGCCATTAAATTCAATTTTTTCACCCGGCGCAATATCAATAAAACCAGATTTATTCGGTTCCATTGGTACGGCATTGCCACCATTGTCCCTAACTTCAACTCTAATTTGTCCTGCCGCAGCACCACCAACAAAGTTAACTGTGTAAGGCGCTGGATATACAGGCGGAAGAGTGCTTTCAAACTCTGCTTGTTTAGTCACAAATCCCATTGATATTTCAGAGTTCGAAGGATTAGCTGGATTTCTTGTCGGAATAAAACTGGCTGTCGATGATTTTACATTTTCAATAAATTTACTAGCAGGATCATTAACTTCAACTTGAAAACCAGCGGCAATCAAAACTTCTCGTTGCCCGTCATCACCTTTGTAAATGTTATATCCGTAATCATCTTTTTCGTATGTTTGTGTATTGGTTTGATAACCTGAAAATATAAAATCACCGTTCGCGTTTTTAGTATTTGCCAAGCCTTCAAATTGAACCAAACGTTCTTTCATTTCTTCTGCAATGGCATTCAGGCTATTTTTGTCCATAGTACCGTTGATAGATGTAAGCATTAATTCTTCAACACGAAATATAATATCAGTCATGCTGCTAACTGAGTTTTCACTTAATAAGTTAAAACGTTCTGCCGTATTCTGTGCCGTTAAATAACGATCTGAAACTTCGATTTCTTTTTTAAGTCGAATGGCAGTATTTGCCCCTGTTGGATCATCCGATGGTCTTAATAGCTTTTTACCTGTAGCCAATTCTTCCTGAGCACGATCTAAGGCTGTCTGCCTATTCTGCATATTTGTTAAGCTACGTTCAAAATAGTTTCGAGTTGCAATACGCATAATTACCTACCTTGCCGCCTGTAATAGTGTTTCAAAGATGTCTCGTGCTACGGTAATGATCCGCGCTGAGGCAGAATATGCTTGTTGATATTGAATTAAGCTAGCCGCTTCTTCATCTAAGTTAACACCTTGAATACTCGCTAACCTTTGCTCTGAACCTGACAATAATGTTTCAAATGACGATGTCGATATTTCACGACTTTTAGTTTCAACACCAACAGTTGTAATCACATCGGCGTAGCTTTCTGACATACTATTTTGACCATTATCTAACAAACGAGCAGACTGAAAACCGAGCATGACCAACATGTTAGTATTGTCACCTGGTCCAAACTTCTTGCTTTCATCAATACCTGGATTATCAGCGTGGACAATGTTAAATGTTTCATTGCCAGCCAACACACCTTTTAATTCGAAACGAAAACCAGCAACCTGATCATTAATTATTTGGTCGGCAGGAATCGCTACAGGCCCATTAATTAAGGTACCTCCAGAGTCTCTCACCACATAATTTGACGCTGTGGCATCTATCTCTATTGAAATATTATTGTCTGGTAATGGTGCTGGTAACGCTGCAGCAGGAGCCGATGGGCTAGTAATTTCATACAGCTTAAATTCAACATTGTTTGGGTTATTTGTTGCTGAAATATCTAAAGGATTATCCGCTGCAGCTACTTTTTCAGGATCATCCAAAACTCGATCAATATTTCGAGCTCCTGTTAACGTAGGACGAATCATGAATCTGTCGCCAGCCGTTAAATTGTTAGTATCAATAGCGACTGAAATGCCGGTATTTGGCACTGTAATGTGAGTACCACCGCTCATCGCCGCTAAGTCTGCGGGTGTAAACTGACCAACTGAATTGCCGGCCATATCAAACATATCTAAGTTCGTGCCGTCATACTCAAGTCGATAATCTTCGCCACTTAATTCATTGATGTTTCTTATTTCAACTGAGAATTTAGATTCATTAGTATTAAAAACGGAATTAAGCGTACGACCTAAAGCTATTTGAGGATCGTTAACGTCTTTAAATATATGAGTTCCTGCGTCACCGTTTAAATCTCTACCTAACGTTTGTTGACGATTCATCGCGTCAGACATGCCAATGGCGAGTTTTCCTAAATCTTGCAACGTAGGCATAATTAAGTTGTCGCGAGCATCAAATAAGCCAGTTAATGACCCACCAGACAATTGACTAGTAATATTTGTTTTTTTAGCGGTGTCGGTACGAATAGCAATACCAATCTCTAGTTTGCCCGAATCAAACTCATTACGTTCAACCGTTAAAGGCAAAGCAAATCGATTCGTCACTAAAGTAATGCCCTGCCCAATTGTGACGTTAATCGTGCCGTCGTCACGCTTAATCGTATCAACTTGAATTTTTTCGCTGAGCTGTTTTAGCAACATGTCTCGTTTATCGAGTAAGTCGTTTGGTTGAAAGCCAATGTTATTAATTGCCGTTTCAACTTGAATTTTGCCGTTTATTTGTGCGATTTCGTGCGCAATTGCATTTATTTCTTGAACAGTAGTATGAATTTCTTCGTTAACTGCGCCTAAATGTTGGCCCGATATCTCTTCGTATAGAGTGTTAAAACGTTGTGCAACCGTTTCAGAACGCGCTAAAAATACGTTTCTTGCAGAGATGATCGTTGGCTCTTCCGTAATACCGTTTATGCCGTCAAACATCTCTTCAAAAGATGTTGTGATGCCGGTATCAGTATCGGCTAACAAGTTGTCCATACGTGAGGCATTGATGTACTTAGTATTATTTCCATAGTACTGACTCGTATTAAAAACAACTTCTTCAAAATTATATTCATTGTAAGAACGAGTGATAGCGGATATCTGAGTACCATTACCTAAAAATGTATGACGAAATGCTTCACCAACGACTGAGGTAGTTTCTACCCGTTGGCGACTAAAGCCCTCTGTATTAACGTTGGCAATATTGTGACCTGTAGTATTAAGTCCGCTTTGAGCAGCGTTTAATCCAGAGATACCTGTGCTTAAAATGCCACCAGCCATTTGTTAGTCCTCATTCCCATCGTGTTTCTCGGTATCAACAATCGATTCCATTTCAGGACTCGTTACTTTATTGATCATGTCTTTAAATCTATCGCTCTTTAATATGCCAATTATTTTTTCGGCATAATTAGGGTCAGTTGCATACCCGGCACTTTGTAACTTGTGCAAAAACTGTTCCGGATCGCCGCTTTTTTCTAATGCGGGTTCATAACGTGAGTCACTCTTTAAGAATGAGATGAAATCTTCGAAAGATTCGCTAATGCTGTTGTAAACACGGAACGGCTGAACCTTTTTAACGGCAATGCCATTTTCAAATTCAACGGTTGTTTGCCCAGTTTTATCACCATCCCAGTCACGCAAGGCTTTAACGTTAAATAAATTGAAACTAGATTGGCCGTCTTTATCTTTAATAACATGTTGACCCCAACCTGTTTCTAACGCGGATTGTGCGATCATTACGGCTGGGTTCATGCCTATTCTTGATGCGGTTTGTTTAGCATGATGCCAGACTTGTTCGACAAAACTGTCTGGAGAGTCAAATTCTACCGTTGGTTTTTCGTTGGTTTTAACATCCTGTGCATTATTTAATGCCGGAACAATATTCATTGCTTCTTTTGGCATAACTTCTGCCGGTTTTTTAGAAAGTGATATGTCTTTAACGAGCTGTTCAAATCGGTTGTCTGTTCGCAAAGTGCTGGCATTGGTAAAGTTGTCTTTGTCGCCACTTAATTGCTGCACGATTATGTCGGCTAACCCCATACTGCCTTGGTCAGCCATATCTGTTGCTAATTGGGAGTCATACATGTCTCTGAAAAATTTGGTGGTATTTGAGTGCATTGGATTACCTTCCTCAAATACTGCGTTTGCTTCACGCATAGACTTAAGCATCATGCCTATAAAAATAGACTCGAAGTGTTGTGCCGCTAATTGCAGCGCTTCTTTGTTTTCAGGATCTAACTTAGATTTAGATTTCAGCTCTTGTAAGCCGACCAAATCATGATAGTTGCTTGAGTCACCAATATTATTCATCGTCGTTCTTTTGACACTAAGGTCAATTCTCACCTTGTTTTTGTGATTAACGGGTATGTATTGGTGTATTACATCAAGACTTATGCCAATAAATAGAAATGGCTAAATTAAATTAAATTAAATTATAATTGTTGGCTTATTTTAGGTGTAAATGAATTGCGAATGAGTTGAATGACTGCTGTGTGGGAGTATGAGAGGCTATGTTTATAAATGGCCCACCTGACGAACTGTAATATTCTACAGCCCATCAGAGTGAGAAATCCATATTAGATCCTAATGAACCATAGTGAAGTATTTTGACAATTCAGACTTTAATTCACCTGTAATATCACCAATAAAACACACTTTTGATCCACTTGGTACGCGATTAAATACAGTTTCGATCTGCTCAGAAATATTCGCAGCCGTGTCGATGAAATCGGCAAAGTATTCACATTCGTTTTCTTTTTTAACATTGGTTAGTGCTTCAAAAGCCGCTAAACCAACAGGTGTAAATTGAATTTCATTATTTTCAATCACGCCACCTGATAAACAACAAAAGATTTGTTTATCTCCAAAAGCAACTTCATATACGTGATACTGGAGTTCATGATTTTCATTAATATCCAACATCTCCAAAATAGCTTGGTTGGTGTCTTGATTCGCTGTTACATCACTTAGCAATACTTGTGAAAATGCCATAGTGTTATTCCTTCTATCGTTTTAATTAAAGTTAAATCACAACTAATTGGCCATCAATTGCACCGGCTTGTTTTAAGGCTTCTAATATAGCCATAAGGTCACCTGGCGCAGCGCCAACTTGGTTAATGGCGCGTACTAAATCGTCAAGATTCGCACCGGGGTCAAAAACAAATGCTCGAGTATCATCTCGTGCTACATCTATTATTGTTTGATTAGTTACCACCGTACTTCCTTCAGCTAAAGGATTAGGTTGGCTTACTTGTTGATTCTCGGCAATGGTCACGGTTAAGTTGCCATGTGTAATTGCGGCGGGATTAAGACGAACGTCCTTACCTATTACAATAGTACCGGTACGAGAATTAACAATAATTTTTGCCGATGAACTAGACGGCTTAAACTCTAAATTTTCAATTGCTGACAAATACGCAACTCGTTGAGAGATGTCCCTTGGTGCAATAACGCGCACAGAAACAGAGTCCATTGGTTTTGCCGTATTTGGACCAACTAATTTATTGATCGTATCTGCTAAACGTTTCGCTGAAGTAAAATCGGCTTCATTTAAATTAAAGGTAATATGATCGCCATTACCAAAAGGGGTTGGAACACTACGCTCAACCGTTGCACCATTTGGGATACGACCAACCGTTGGCGTGTTAATAACAACTTGAGAACCATCTAAGCCTTGAACACCTAAACCACCAACAACCAATGAACCTTGAGCGATAGCATAAATTTGACCATCAGCGCCTTTTAAAAAGGTTTGTATCAAAGTACCACCACGTAAACTTCCTGCACTACCAATTGACGAAACAGTGATATCGATATTCTGGCCTGGTTTCGCAAACGCTGGTAACTCAGCATGTACAGCAACGGCTGCCACATTTTTAATTTTTGGTTTTAGATTCGCTGGCAATTGAATACCAAAGTTACCCAACATCGCTTTAAAACTTTGTTCGGTAAAACGAGTTTGCTCACCCGTTCCCGGTAAACCAACTACTAAGCCATAACCAACCAATTGGTTAGAACGAATACCTTGTACGGTCGATACATCTTTAATTCGAGTTGCATCTACGCTAAAGCTAAGTAACGTTAATGAGATAGTAATTGCTGATAAAATTCGTTTCATTTTAATTCTCCTAAAACGGCCACATAGTGCTCATGAAGAACTGTGATAACCAGCCAGACTCTTGCGCTTCTGCTAAAGAACCTTTGCCGCTATATGAAATGCGTGCATTCGCTACACGAGTTGACTCTACGGTATTATCAGAAGAAACATCTTCTGCTCTGACAATGCCTGTGAGCCTAATGAATTCTTGTCCGGTATTTAATGTAAGCCACTTCTCACCACGAATAATCAGGTTACCATTAGGTAATACTCTTAACACATGAACCGTGATTTTTCCGTTTAAACTGTTGCTTTGGTTAGACTTCGCGTCGCCTTTAAAATTACTGTCTGATTCAATACCCATTTGCAACGTGTTGCCATCAATAGTTGGCGCTAGTCCATTTAAACCAACCAGTGGCGATAAACTTGAGTCCGTTTCTTTTTTCGTTTCCGTTTTTGCCGTTTTAGACGCTTGGGTATTTTCCATTAGCATCACGGTAATGATGTCACCTACTCGGCGAGCTTTAGTATCGGAATATAAACCGTTTGACCAGCCTGAATGATACAAACTACCTGTCGCAACAACGTCTTCCGTTGGTACTTCTGGCATGATTGGAGCAAAGAACGGCTCTTCTTCAATAACATCATGATTCATTGCACAACCACTTAATACGGCCAAACCGAGAATAATGGTGCTTTTTCTACACACTTCCTTGGTGACTTTATTTAGCTGGTTAAACGCATTATTGATGTTCATTTCAATACTCCAAAATCTAAAAATTAAAGCTGCTGAGTAATAAAGCCTAGCATTTGGTCAACGGATGAAATTACTTTTGAGTTCATCTCATAAACACGTTGGCTTTCAATCATATTTACTAGCTCTTCTGTAACGTTCACATTAGATGTTTCAAGTGCGCCTTGAACCAAAATACCTAAACCATTTACACCTGGGTTACCCTGTGCTGGTGCACCACTCACACCAGTTTCTGTAAATAGATTCTGACCAACCGGCTCAAGACCTGATGGATTAATGAAATCACTAATCGTCAGCTGGCCAATTGCAACACCAGCACCCTGACCTGGTAGCTGTACCGACACTTCACCCTGTTGTGAAATAGTGATGGATTTAGCTTCCGGTGGAACATTCATTTCGGGTTGTAATGGAAAACCTGCACCAGAGGTTACTATTCGTCCGTTTTCATCTAAAGAGAACTGACCATTACGTGTATAGGCTAAGGTGCCATCTGGGCGTTGAATTTCAAAAAAGCCATGCCCTTGGATCATGACATCAAGACTGTTTTCCGTCGTTGACATATTGCCCTGTGAGAAGTTCTTTTGCGTCGCAACGACTTTAGTACCTGCGCCTAACATTAAACCGTTTGGTAATTCCGTATCTTGTGAAGAACGACCACCTGGTTGGTTTATGTTTTGATAAAGCAAATCTTCAAATACCGCTCGGCTTTTTTTGAAACCAATTGTGCTGGCATTCGCCAAGTTATTTGAAATAACTGCGATATCTGTTTGTTGGGCATCTAAGCCTGTTTTACTTATCCAAAGTGCCGGATGCATAACCGCCTCCTAAATTAATTCTAATTAAACAATTCTTAACAATGTGTCTTGTGACCGATCAATATCTTCGGCCTTCTTCATCATTTTGATCTGCATTTCGTACTGGCGTTGATGAGAGATCATAGCGACCATTTCCTCAACCGGATTTACGTTACTCATTTCTAGAGCACCGCTTACAATTCTGATATCTGGTGAAGCTTCACAAAAACCACAGGCTTCATTTGATAAGACTTCATTTTTAGACCTAAATAGC
Source organism: uncultured Psychrosphaera sp. (assembly GCA_963925625.1). GTDB lineage: Bacteria > Pseudomonadota > Gammaproteobacteria > Enterobacterales > Alteromonadaceae > Psychrosphaera. Next base: position 787 of record CAWUUQ010000100.1, on the reverse strand, counting down.
CCGTCTAGGCCTTTGGTTAAGTCATTATCGTTTGGCGGCTCAATCACTTTTATTCGATCAACCACTTCTAAAAAATTAGCTGGAGCACCTTGAGGGCGAACGGTAATGCTGCCATCTGGACCAATTTCGACTTTTTCAACTGGTACCGGTATAACTATTGGACCCCCTTCACCTAAAATTGGCGTGCCTTTAGCGGTCGTCAATAATCCGTCACGAGTTATTTGGAGGTTGCCTTCGCGGGTATAAGCTTCTGCACCGTTTTTATCTTGTACCGCTAACCATCCACGGCCCGATATTGTGATATCTAAGTCACGGCCAGTTGTCGAAATTGCACCATGATGCATTTTCGAGCCTGGTCGTTCTTCCATTGCAAAAACACGGCTAGGAAGTCCATCACCAAAGGCTTGCATCGATCGTTGTTGTTCAAAGTCAGCTCGAAAACCCGCTGTTTTAGCATTCGCTAAATTATTAGCATTCATTGAAATGCCAATCAGGTTTTGTTTCGCGCCTGACATGGATATGTATAAAAGCTTATCCATTGATTGCCTCCGTCAATTGCTCGACGATTAATTTACTTACATGGTAAAAGCATTAATCGTGCCAGAGGAGGAAAGTTGTTGGGGATTGTTCTAATTTTAAGCAAAAAGCTTAGCTTTTTAGTGCAGAGTTTGTTTTAACTTTAGAGAGGAGTTGTATATGTTTTTGCTGTAATTGCTGGTTGTTGCTTTATCTGCGGCACGTTTTACGCAGATTGTTTTTTCTTATGCATTGATACAAGCAATTCTGC
>CAWUUQ010000099.1:0-8019 GCA_963925625.1 uncultured Psychrosphaera sp. | reverse complement strand
AGTTGTTATAATAATAGCGATTTATGGCACCGCTTGGATCGCGAAAAAATTCAACTTAACACCCAATAACACTCAACACCTTAAAACAATCACTAGTTTGTCTCTAGGCGGGCGTGAACGAATAATCATTGTTGAGATTCAAGATCAGCAGTATGCAATTGGTGTGACTCCAAGCAGTGTAAATACCTTATTTAAGCTGGATGAAAAAATTACTCCGCAATCATTTTCAGTGCAAGACAATAAATTACTTAACAAATTAACCGATTTGCTGAACAATGACCCTTCAAAGGTTAAAAAATCAAATTAGGTAGGGACCGCCAGAGTCTATGAAATCTTTAATATCTTGTGTTGTTGTCTTATTACTATTTTTTGCGCCTAGTGTGCTTGCTGAAGCAGGTTCTATTTCTGCAATAACGGTTACTGACAACCCAGACGGCACCAAGGAATACAGCATCACATTGCAAGTGTTAGCGATGATGACGGCCTTAAGTTTCATACCGGCCATCGTAATGCTCATGACCTCCTTTACCCGAATTATTGTTGTCCTAGCAATTTTAAGACAAGCACTTGGTTTACAACAAACACCAAATAGCCAGTTATTAATTGGTATGGCATTATTCTTAAGTTTCTTCATTATGGCCCCAGTTTTTGATGAGATTCATCAAAACGCGATTGAGCCATATCTAGCGGAAGAAATAACTTCAATTCAAGCCTATGACATCGCTAAAGTTCCTATGCGAGAGTTTATGTTAGCGCAAACGCGTTTAAGCGATTTAGAAACGTTCGCTGAAATAGCGGGTTACACCGATGTAAATGGGCCTGAAGATTTACCGTTAACCGTAATTATCCCTTCATTTGTAACATCAGAATTAAAAACAGCGTTTCAAATTGGCTTTATGTTCTTTATCCCATTCTTGATTATCGATTTGGTCGTTGCCTCTGTTTTAATGGCAATGGGTATGATGATGTTATCGCCAATGATTGTTTCGTTACCATTTAAGTTGATGATGTTTGTTTTAGTAGATGGTTGGTCATTAGTGATGGGCACATTGGCAAAAAGTTTTGGCTTGGGCACCTAATGAACTACGATGACTAGGAGAGCGCGATGACACCAGAAGTTTTTGTCGACATATTACGAGAATCTTTATGGCTAATCATAATATTGGTTGCGATTATTGTTGTGCCAAGCCTTATTGTTGGTCTAATTGTAGCGGTTTTCCAAGCTGCAACCTCAATCAATGAACAAACGTTAAGCTTTTTACCTCGTCTTATTGTTACCTTGCTTGCGCTAATGTTTGCAGGTCATTGGATTACGGCAATGATAATGGACTTCACCACCAACCTGATTGAACGCATTCCTTCGATAATAGGTTAACGGGCATTCAACATGGATGCATTACTGCAAAACATACTTCAATACCAAGCAGACTTGTTACTGCCTTTTTCTCGAATATCCGCAATGATGATGATTATGATTGCGGTGGGTGGTAAAACAATTCCTGGTCCGATTAAAACGGCTTATGCCGTGGCCTTTACAATAATGGTCATGCCTGTTTTACCACCATCTCCGTTTAATAATCTATTTTCAGTAGAGATGGGTATTCGTGTTTTCCAACAAATTGTCATTGGCAGCGCAATAGGCTTTATTTCAGTTATATTTTTACAAGTGTTTGTAATCGCTGGTCAGGCTATCGCTATGCAATCGGGTTTAGGCTTTGCGTCAATGGTTGACCCTACTAATGGCATGAGTGTTCCCGCCGTTGGTCAATTTTATCTTATTCTTTCTACATTAATGTTTTGGTCTATTGATGGTCATTTAGCAATGATGCAAATGATTGTAAAAAGCTTTTATGTATTACCAATAAGCGATGTTTGGTTTGCGACAGGGCGGTTTTATGACTTAGTGCTGTTTGGTGGCTGGATGTTTGCCGCGGCGTTAATTTTGGCGCTGGCACCGCTTATCGCCATGTTAGTAATCAACCTTAGTTTTGGTATCATGACACGAGCTGCACCGCAGTTGAATATTTTCTCAATCGGCTTTCCGTTTACCATGTTGTCTGGTTTGATAGTAATGTGGTTAACATTGGAAAACTTCGTATTTCATTTTGACAACAATTGGCAACGTTCCATTGAAATGATGTGTTCGCTGATTGGTTGTTAACTAGTTATTGTTAATAAAGGTTAGTTAAACAGAGGCAAAATGGCAGAAGAATCCGATCAAGAAAAAACCGAAGAGCCCACCGCCAAGCGTCTCGAAGACGCCCGAAAAAAAGGCCAAATAGCGCGTTCTAAAGAACTCGGTACCACCGGTGTTTTGGTTGCGAGTGCATCTGCCATGCTAATGTTTGGTGGTGAACTTGGTAGTCGCTTGATTGAAGTCATGGGTGCTCAGTTTGCGCTAGACAGAGACGATGCCTACGATACAACCAAAATGTTTACTGTATTTGGTGATATTTTAGTACATGTATCTATTCCTCTTATCGGCATTTTTGCCTTTATTATTGTTGCTGCCTTTGTCTCTAATAGCTTATTAGGTGGAATAAACTTTAGTTGGGAGGCCATGGCACCCAAAGCGTCAAGAATGTCTCCGCTTAAAGGTTTTAAGCGCATGTTTGGTCCACAAGCTGCGATTGAACTTATCAAATCTATTTTAAAAGTTGCGGTGGTCGCATTTGTTGCCATCATGCTAGTCAAAACCTTTCTCACCGATATTTTGTTTTTAAGTCTGCAAGACCTACCTGGAAATACTTATGACGCAACTGAATTATTGGGTTGGATATTTTTAGGCTTATGTTGTTCGACCATCGTTATTTCATTAGTTGATGTGCCGTTTCAAAAGTGGAATCACAACAAACAGCTGAAAATGAGTAAACAAGATGTAAAAGACGAGTACAAAAATACAGAAGGTAATCCTGAAATTAAAGGGCGTATTCGACAAACACAAAGAGAAATATCTCAGCGTAGAATGATGTCAGAAGTCCCCAATGCCGACGTGGTAGTTACCAACCCAACACATTATGCGGTGGCCTTAAAATACGACACAGAAAAGTCTACGGCGCCATTTGTGGTAGCAAAAGGTGCTGACGAAATTGCGATGCATATTCGTAAAATAGCTAAAGAACGAAATGTGAGAATGGTGGAAACACCAATGTTAACGAGATCTATCTATTACACCACTGATATTAATCAAGAAATTCCTGAACAGTTGTTTGTCGCCGTTGCCCAGGTGCTAGCTTATGTTTATCAATTAGACATGCATGAACAAGGCAAAGGTAACAAACCAAAGTCGCTCGACACCAACCCCGATATCCCAGAAGAATTGCGTTATTAACAACCAGTCATTTTGTTGACGTAAATTCTGGCCTGAACATTGCTGAAAGCACTATAACTTAAGTGTTTTTTGGTTGTTGTGATGGAATTGACTGCAAAGTTTAATCAGATTTTTAAGAAAGAAAATACTAAATTTATTAGTGGTTTAGGTGCTCCGATATTTATATTGGCAGCGTTAGCAATGGTCATTTTACCGCTGCCTGCACTAATGCTCGATATTCTCTTCTCCTTTAATATCGCACTCGCGTTAGTGATTCTTCTCGTCACGGTCTACACCTTAAAACCACTAGATTTTGGTGCATTTCCCTCTGTTATTCTTATCGCGACGGTTTTACGACTGGCGCTAAATGTTGCTTCCACTCGAATAGTATTATTAGAAGGCCACCAAGGTGGCGACGCCGCCGGTAAAGTCATCGAAGCTTTTGGTAGCGTTGTTATTGGTGGTAACTATGCCGTTGGTTTAGTGGTGTTTGCGATTCTCGTTATTATCAACTTTGTGGTTGTCACAAAGGGTGCAGGCCGTATATCAGAAGTAACCGCGCGTTTTACCCTTGACGCAATGCCAGGTAAACAAATGGCAATAGATGCAGATTTAAATGCTGGTTTCATTACTGCAGAACAAGCCAAAGCAAGGCGAGAAGAAATTGGTAAAGAAGCTGATTTTTATGGCTCGATGGACGGTGCGTCAAAATTTGTTAAAGGTGACGCGGTAGCGGGCATCATTATCCTATTTATAAACATCATTGGTGGCTTATTCATTGGCATGATCCAACATGACTTGTTATTTGGTGAAGCCGTTGAGATTTATACCATTTTAACCATCGGTGATGGTTTAGTTGCACAAATTCCAGGTTTATTATTATCAATAGGCACAGCGATTGTAGTTACCCGTCAAAATACTGACCAAGAGATGGGCACACAGTTTTCAACACAGTTAGGTGCAGAAAAAGTATTGTATGTTGCTGGTGGAGTATTGCTTTCGATGGGTCTTGTCCCTGGAATGCCTCACCTTACTTTCCTAGGATTTGGCGGTATGTTAGTCGCAACGGCTTATTTTGCAGCGAAAAAGGCCAAAAATGCGATTTTGGAAGCGGAACAAAAAGAATTAGCAGCGCCATTAGAAAACCCACAAGAAGCAGCAGAAAATAAAGATGTCAGTTGGGAAGACGTAAATCACGTCGACACGATTGGATTAGAAGTTGGTTACCGATTGATTCCATTAGTTGATAAAGGTCAAGGTGGTGAATTGCTTTCTAGAATTAAAGGCGTAAGACGAAAGCTCAGTCAAGAATTTGGTTTCCTCGTACCTGCCGTTCACATCCGTGATAACTTAGATTTAGATCCAAATGTTTATCGCATTACGTTAATGGGTGTGACTATTGGTGAAGCTGAAATACGACATGACAGAGATTTGGCGATCAATCCTGGGCAAGTATTTGGCAAAGTTGATGGTATTGAAACCGTTGATCCTGCATTTGGTTTAGAAGCAGTATGGATTGAGGGCAGTAATAGAGATAAAGCGCAAAGTTTAGGTTATACCGTCGTAGACGCCGCAACCGTTGTCGCAACTCATATTAGCCAGTTATTAACAAATAATGCGGCACAATTATTAGGTCATGAAGAAACTCAGAACCTTCTAGAGATGATTCAGAAAAACTATCCAAAACTGGTGGATGGCCTTGTCCCAGATATGTTGTCGTTGTCGGTATTAACCAAAGTTTTACAAAATCTTTTAAGTGAAAATGTCACCATTAGAGACATGCGCTCAATTATTCAGACCCTTGTTGAGTATGCACCTAAGAGCCAAGATCCAGATGTTTTAACCGCCGCTTGTCGTATTGCATTACGTCGTTTCATCGTTCAAGACATTGCTGGCTCTACCAATGAAATCCCTGTCATAACCTTGGCGCCGGAGTTGGAACAGATGTTGCAACAGTCACTGCAGTCAGCAGGAAATGAGGGTGCTGGCATTGAGCCTGGGTTAGCAGAACGTATTCAAACATCGTTAGCTGAAGCACACAGAACTCAAGAATTATCAGGTGAGCCGTCAATATTATTGACATCAGGCATGTTACGCAGCGTGTTATCGCGATTTGTAAAACATAGCTTACCAGGAATGGTCATCTTGTCTTATCAAGAAGTACCTGAAGAAAAACAAATTAAGATTGTCAGTTCAGTTGGTTAAGAGCCGCGGTGACGGAGGTTTAAAGTGAAAATTAAGCGTTATTTTGCAAAAGATATGAGAACAGCACTAACTCAAGTAAAAGAAGAGTTGGGTGTAGACGCAGTCATTATGTCAAATAAAAAGACAGCGACCGGTGTTGAAATCGTAGCAGCAATTGACTCCGATTCTGCGGCGTCTGGTCAAGGTAATGGGCAGTCTAATTCACAACCTGCAGTCGCTATGCAAAATGCCCAGCATGTGCAAAATGCTCAGCAAATCAAGTCTGAGGCTCGTTTTGAAGGCCCAAATGCCGAAGGCGCAGCTAAAATAGCGAGCTCGCTAGAGGAGTTGTTAAAACGCCAACGAAACGAAAACGCACAAGTTGTTACGGGCCAGTCACAAGCTCCTGCAATTCAACCTGCAAATAATTCACTGACGAATCAACAAAAATCTCAACGAGCAAATCAAGCATTGTCTCAGCAAGCTGAATCTGAATTTGAACAATGGCTTAATAAAGCGCGACATACAGTTAATGATAGCCACTCAGTAGAAACACCGCAGTTAGTTCAAGAAGCTCAGAATGCATCAAGTCAAGCGGCAACTATGGCGCATCAAGCTAATGCTTCGCACAAGCAGCAGACTCAAATGCAATCTAATGTTGTTAATGGCAATTTTAATCAAGAAATGTCTGACCTCAAAGACGAAATGAACTCCATTAAAGAGTTATTAAAACATCAAGTTTCTGAATTGATGTGGCAAGACGTTAATCGAAAAACACCGGTTAAGGCCATGTTAATAAATAAGTTAAAAAGTATGGGGTTATCGGGAAATGTTGCTGAGCATTTATCTCACTTTGTGGATGACAAAGTAGAAGCCAACCAAGCTTGGCCAAATATGCTTAAGATGTTAACCGAACAATTAACAACGACTGATAACGAAATCATAAAACGTGGTGGCGTATATTCATTAGTGGGCCCAACAGGAGTTGGTAAAACAACAACAATTGCAAAATTGGCAGCTCGATTTGCGCAAATACATGGTGCAGACAAAGTAGGCCTTATTACAACGGATAGTTTTAGAATTGGTGCGTTAGAACAGCTGGCTACTTATGCAAAAATATTAGGCTGCCCACTAAAACAGGCAAAAGATACCGATCAACTTGCAGAAGCAATCTACCAATTACGTGATAAGAAACTATTATTAATTGATACAGCCGGAATGAGCCAACGAGACATTAAATTGACTGAACGATTAAACCATTTATTAACAAAATCACGCGTTAATATTAAAAATTATTTAGTACTTTCTGCAACCTCTCAAATGAGTGTTTTACAAGAAAGTGTGCAACATTTTAAAACAATTCCACTATCGGGCTGTATTTTTACTAAGATAGATGAGTCACTGAGTTTAGGTGAGCTAATTAGTGTTGCAATTCATAACAGATTGCCAATTGGTTATTTAACCAACGGTCAACGAGTTCCAGAAGACATTAGGGTTGCAAATTCAGAGAAAATTGTGCAAAAAGCTAATCAGCTCTTTGAACTTAAAGAAAAACTTACTAATAAACATAATAAGGTAGTGCCTTCAGCAGTTGGCATGTATGATTGATATTAATACTTCTGATCAAGCTAGCGGTTTACGAAATATGTCGATGGCCAAAAAAACAAAAGTAGTTGCAGTAACCGGTGGAAAAGGCGGAGTGGGTAAAACCAGTGTCTCGCTAAACACTGCAATTGCGCTTGCCCAAACAGGGCAAAATGTACTTGTCCTTGATGCAGACTTAGGTCTTGCAAATTGTGATGTCATGTTAGGTCTGCGAGTACATAAAAACTTATCTCACGTATTATCAGGTGAAGCAGAACTTGATGATATTTTAGTCGAAGGTCCAAGCGGCATTAAAATTGTGCCTGCAACTTCTGGTTCTATTGACATGGTTGAGCTTTCTCCAGCTCAACATGCCGGATTAATCCGCGCATTCAGCGAAATGAAAACCCCAGTCGATGTTTTTATTGTTGATACCGCTGCGGGCATATCTGACATGGTCTTGTCTTTTTCTCGAGCCTCACATGAAGTTTTATGTGTCGTTTGTGATGAACCAACGTCAATCACAGATGCTTACGCATTAATCAAGGTTCTTAATAGAGATCATGGCGTAACCAGATTCAAAATTGTTGCTAATATGGTTAGGACAATTAAAGAAGGCCAAGATCTATTTAAAAAGCTAACGATGGTAACCGATAGATTTTTAGACGTTACTTTAGATTTAACGGCTATAATTCCTTTTGACGATAATTTACGTAAAGCTGTTCGCCGCCAAAAGGCAATAGTTGACGCATTTCCTCGTTCACCTTCTGCAGTAGCGTTTAAAACGTTAGCTGCTAAAATTAATAAATGGCCAACGCCGTCACACGCGTCTGGTAACTTAGAGTTTTTTTTAGAGCAACTGGTCAACTAAGAGGTATCTGTTGAACAATAAAGTAGCAGCGGCCTACGAAGCTCAACAATCAATATCGCAAGCGGTAGAG
>CAWUUQ010000098.1:0-19669 GCA_963925625.1 uncultured Psychrosphaera sp. | reverse complement strand
GTCTCACGGTGGTGAAGGCGCAGAACCAACTAAGATGACATTACAACGTAAAACAAAAAGTACGTTGAGTGTTAATAGCGGTTCAGGCAAGGCGAAAAACGTTCAAGTGGAAGTTCGTAAAAAACGTACTTTTGTAAAACGTAGTCCTGAAGAGTTAGCGGCAATATCTGCAGCAGAAGAAGCAGCAAAACGTGAAGTTGAAGAAAAAGCGAAACGTGAAGCTGAAGAAAAAGCAAAACGTGATGCTGATGTAAAAGCTAAAAAAGAAGCTGAAGCGAAAGCTAAAAAAGAAGCGGATGAAAAACGTAAAGAAGCTTCTAAAAATGCTAAATCTTCTAAACCTGCTGAGAAAAAAGCAGCGAAAGTTGAAACTGAAGAAGAACAAACACTTCGATTAGCACTAGAAAGAGAAGCGTTGAAAAAAGCAGAAGCAGAAGCCGCTAAAATTTCTGAAGAAGCTCGTAAGTTAGCTGAAGAAAAGTCTAAAGAGTGGGAAGAGCAAGAAGCTCAGCGTAAATATAAGCTTGAACACGAAAAAGAAGAAGATCTTCATGTCCATAGTTCTGTTTATGCACAGCTTGCTGAAGATGATCAAGATAAACAAGAAGAGAAAAAGTCTCGTCGTAAAGCCAAGAAAAAAGGCAATGAAAAAGATGACTCTCCTCTAGTTGGCCGTCGTAGAAAAGGCAAACAAGCTCAGAATCAACATGCATTCCAAAAACCAGCAGCACCGGTTGAGCAAGTTGTTCGCATTACTGAAACAATTACTGTTGCTGAACTTGCTAATAAAATGGCAGTAAAAGGCGCAGCTGTTGTTAAGACAATGATGAAGATGGGCGAAATGGTTACCATTAACCAAGTACTTGACCAGGAAACTGCAAGTATGGTTGTTGAAGAGATGGGCCATAAGTTTGTACTTGCCAAATCTAACGAGTTAGAAGAAGCAGTATTGGCTGACCGTGCATCAGGTGAAGGCGACGCTGTTTCTCGTGCACCGGTTGTTACTGTTATGGGTCACGTTGACCATGGTAAAACTTCATTACTAGATTATATCCGTAAAGCAAGCATTGCTGACGGCGAAGCCGGTGGTATTACTCAGCACATTGGTGCTTACCACGTAGACACGTCAAACGGCATGATTACGTTCCTTGATACTCCAGGTCACGCGGCGTTTACTTCAATGCGTGCTCGTGGTGCAAAAGCAACGGACATCGTAGTTATTGCGGTTGCAGCAGACGATGGTGTTATGCCTCAGACTAAAGAAGCGGTTCAACATGCTAAAGCAGCAGGCGTTCCTTTAATCATTGCGGTTAACAAAATGGATAAAGAATCTGCAGATCCAGATCGTGTTAAAAACGAATTGTCAGCATTAGATGTAATCCCAGAAGATTGGGGTGGCGACACTCAATTTATGCCTGTATCGGCTAAAACGGGTGAAGGCGTAGAAGCATTGTTAGAAGCAATTAGCTTACAAGCTGAGTTACTTGAACTTACAGCAATCGATCACGGTGCCGCTCATGGTGTTGTAATCGAATCTCGCTTAGACAAAGGTCGTGGCCCAGTTGCTACTATCCTTGTTCAAGAAGGTGAGCTTAAGTGTGGCGACATCGTATTATGTGGGTTCGAATACGGTCGAGTTAAGGCAATGAAAGACGAAAACGGCAAAGAAATTAACAGTGCCGGTCCTTCAATACCAGTAGAGATTTTATGTCTTTCTGGTGTGCCACAAGCTGGTGACGAAGCAACAGTTGTACGTGATGAACGTAAAGCTCGTGAAGTTGCAAATGCTCGTCATGGTAAATACCGTGAAGTTAAGCTTGCTAGACAACAGAAAGCTAAGCTTGAAAACATGTTTGCAAACATGGAAGAAGGTGATGTTTCTGAACTTAATATCGTTCTTAAGACCGATGTTCAAGGTTCACTAGAAGCTATTTCTGAGTCATTGGCTCGTCTTTCTACTGATGAAGTTAAAGTTAATATTGTAGGTAGTGGTGTAGGTGGTCTTACTGAGACTGATGCTTCATTAGCACAAGCTTCTAACGCAATCGTAGTTGGATTTAATGTCCGTGCAGACGCTACGGCTCGTCGTTTAATGGAACAAGAAAACATTGATTTACGTTATTACAGCGTAATCTATGACTTGATTGATGAAGTTAAACAAGCGATGTCAGGTATGTTGGCACCAGAGTTCAGACAAGAAATCATTGGTCTTGCTGAAGTTCGTGACGTATTTAAATCGCCTAAGATTGGTGCGATTGCAGGTTGTATGGTTACTGAAGGTAACATTAAGCGTAACAACCCAATTCGTGTACTACGTGACAACATCGTTATTTATGAAGGTGAGCTAGAATCACTACGTCGCTTTAAAGATGACGTGCAAGATGTTCGTAACGGTATGGAATGTGGTATCGGCGTTAAGAACTATAATGACGTTAAAGTTGGCGACATGATCGAAGTATTCGAGATTGTTGAAGTACAGCGTACTTTATAATCGTCACTTAACGGATTAAGGTAAAAAAAGGGGCTGTGTTGCCCCTTTTTTGTCCGTTAATTATAGTCCGTTAACTATCATCCGTTAAATATGGCATGTTAAACATAGTCCCTAAATAGATAGGAGAGAAAAGTGGATAAAAACTTTTCTAGAACAGACAGAGTTGCACAGCAAGTGCAGCAAGAAATTGCGATGATTTTACAGCGCGATTTTAAAGACCCACGAATTGGTTGGGTGACCGTATCAGAAGTAGAAGTAACGAAAGACCTAGCTTATGTTTCTGTTTTTGTAACGTTTTTTGGTAAAGAAGACGAAGAAATTACAAAAGCACTAGAAATTCTAAATAATGCGAATGGTTTCTTTAGAATGGAAATAGGTAAACGAATGCGTTTACGTATCGTTCCAGAAATTAAGTTCATCTATGACGATAGCTTAGTGACTGGTATTAAGATGTCGAACAAAGTTGATGAAGCGATTAACAAAGATAAAGTTCGCCGTAAAGCATCGGGTGATAACCCAGCGGAAGATTTGGACGAATAACGAGTATGGCACGTAGAAAAAAAGGTCGTGACATTAGCGGTATTGTCCTTGTTGATAAGCCTAAAGGTGGTTCTTCAAATAACTTGTTGCAAAAAGTGCGTGCTATTTATAACGCTCAAAAAGCAGGACATACCGGCGCTCTGGATCCAATGGCGACGGGCATGTTACCAATTTGTTTAGGAGAGGCGACGAAGTTTAGCCAATACTTATTAGATTCAGATAAAAGCTACTTTGTTACTGCAAAGTTTGGTGTTCGTACCGACACGAGCGATGCTGAAGGTGAAGTTGTAGAAGTTAAAGATGTTGATATTAGCCTCGAACAAATATTAGAGTTTAAGGCGACATTAACAGGTGCAATCCAGCAAGTGCCTACGATGTTTTCTGCATTAAAACATAATGGTCAGCCGCTTTACAAACTTGCTCGACAAGGCATAACAGTAGAACGCGCCGCTAGACCAATAACTATTTATGAGTTTGAGCTAGTTGATTTTCGTGGTGATGAAGCTGACTTCGAAGTACGTTGTTCTAAAGGCACTTATATCAGAACTTTAATTGACGACTTGGGCCAGTTGTTAGGCTGTGGCGCTCATGTGAAAGTACTTCGACGAACTCAAGTGGCTAACTATCCAGCTGAAAAAATGCTGGAGTTCGATCAAGTTCAGAAACTTAAAGACGACAACTTTATAGATGGCAAAGAAGAGAACGGTGTTGACTATACGGCCTTGGATAGCCATTTATTACCAATGGAAACCGCTTTAATTGGTATGCCGACAATTAAGTTAACTGCAAGAGCAATAGAAATATTACGCTTTGGGCAAACGGTTCCCATTGATGCAAACGTTGTTGCTGATAATAGAGAGCTATTTGAGCAATACTCAATTAAAGACGAAGACTCCGAGTTTGTCGTCTTTGAGAAAGATACCGGTGAGTTTGAGGGCGTTGTTGTGTTCTCAAAAGGCGAAGTAAAAGTTAGGCGTTTAGTTGTAAAGGGCTAGCATAATGTGACGTAAATGGTTCATGAACAAGTTCTAAAAAAGCTTGAATTTCTGTGGCAATTACGTAAAATGCGCGACTCTCGTTAATTCGAGAAATCCTGTAATGGCTGAGTTAGTGATCGGCTGTTACCAAATCATTTTTATTTTTGGAGAGACTTATGTCACTAAGCGTTGAAGAAAAAGCTAAAATCCTTGCTGATTTTGGTGCGAACGAAAAAGATTCTGGTTCTGTTGAAGTTCAAGTTGCATTATTAACTGCAGACATCAACAAACTACAAGGCCACTTTGCTGATCATAAGAAAGACAACCACTCACGTCGTGGTCTTTTACGTAAAGTTAGCCAACGTCGTAAACTTTTAGACTACTTAAAAGGTCGTAACCTTGAGCGTTACAACGACTTAATTAAGCGTTTAGGTCTTCGTCGCTAATAAAATCTTATAAAGATTGATAAAAAGGAGCATTTTTGCTCCTTTTTTTGTGCCTGTCACTTTTTTTAATAGCTTTAGATTTAGACGTACGTATAATGTGCGGCGAACTTAAATGAAAAAATCTGATTCAGTCAGCGTGGGTGTATGTAATGAAACATGCGGTCGATATAAAAAGCGCTATAAATTAAATAACTGAATCGCTATATAAAGGAAATAAATGTGACTCCAATTATTAAAAAATTTCAATTCGGTCAGCATGAGGTCACTCTTGAAACTGGCGTAATCGCGCGTCAAGCAACTGCTGCAGTAATGGCTAGCATCGGCGATACATCTGTATTCGTAAGTGTTGTTGGTAAAAAAGAAGCGAGTCCTGGTCAGGACTTTTTCCCACTTACAATTAACTATCAAGAAAAAGCATACGCTGGCGGCAAGATCCCTGGTGGGTTCTTCAAACGTGAAGGTCGTCCTGCAGAGGAAGAAACGTTAATCGCTCGTCTTATTGATCGTCCATTACGTCCTCTTTTCCCAGATTCATTCAAAAATGAAGTACAAGTAGTTTGTACTGTTATGTCGGTTAATCCTGAAATTGCGCCAGATATCGTTGCATTGTTAGGTGCTTCAGCTGCATTGTCTATCTCGGGTATTCCATTTAATGGTCCAATTGGTGCGGCACGTGTTGGTTTTGTAAATGGCCAATACATCTTAAATCCATCTCAAACAGAATTAGCAACAAGTGACCTAGACTTAGTTGTTGCTGGTACTGACAATGCTGTATTAATGGTTGAGTCAGAAGCTGCAGTATTATCTGAAGAAATCATGTTAGGCGCGGTTGTTTATGGTCATGAGCAAATGCAATCTGCAGTTACTGCAATTAAAGAATTTGCAGCTGATGTTGGTACTCCTGCGTGGGATTGGTCTGCACCTGCAGAAAACACGGAATTAAAAGAAAAAGTTGCTGGACTTGCTTCTGAAGGCATAACAGCTGCTTACGCTATTGCTGACAAAATGGAGCGTTATGCTGCCGTTGGTGAAGTTAAAAAAGCAACTATTGCTAAACTTGCTGAAGAAGCAGGTGAAGAAGACTTTAATGAAAAAGAAGTATCTGAACTTGTACATGACTTAGAAAAAGACGTTGTTCGTTCACGCATCCTAGCGGGTGAGAAACGTATCGATGGTCGTGAACCAGACATGATTCGTGCACTTGACGTTAAAACAGGTATTCTTCCACGTACTCACGGTTCTTCATTGTTCACTCGTGGTGAAACTCAAGCAATCGTTACTTGTACGTTAGGTACAGAGCGTGATTCTCAAATCATCGACTCACTATTAGGTGAACGTCGTGACCCATTCATGCTTCATTATAACTTCCCTCCATACTGTGTTGGTGAAACAGGTTTCATCGGTTCTCCTAAGCGCCGTGAAATTGGTCATGGTCGTTTAGCAAAACGTGGTGTTGCTGCTGTAATGCCTTCACAAGCTGAATTCCCATATACCGTTCGTCTTGTATCTGAAATCACTGAGTCTAACGGTTCATCTTCAATGGCTTCTGTATGTGGTTCTTCATTAGCACTTATGGATGCTGGTGTTCCAATTAAAGCTTCTGTTGCTGGTATCGCGATGGGTCTAGTTAAAGATGATTCAAACTTTGTTGTTCTTTCTGACATTCTAGGTGACGAAGATCACTTAGGTGACATGGACTTTAAAGTTGCAGGTACTGCTGAAGGTATTACTGCACTTCAAATGGACATCAAAATTGAAGGCATCACAAGAGAAATCATGGACAAAGCTTTAGTTCAAGCTAAAGCTGCCCGTTTACATATCCTAACGGTTATGGACGAAGCAATTGGCGGTCACCGTGAAGAGATGTCTGAATTTGCTCCACGCATTTATACTGTTAAAATTCCTCAAAAGAAAATTGCAGATGTAATCGGTAAAGGCGGCGCAACAATCCGTGCTCTTACTGAAGAAACTGGCACTACAATTGAAATTGACGACGACGGTACTGTTAAAATTGCAGCAACAGACGGTGCAAGTGCACAAGCTTGTATCGAACGTGTTAAACAATTAACAACTGACCTAGAAGTTGGCAGAACGTATAACGGTAAAGTTGCACGTATTGTAGACTTCGGTGCGTTTGTAAACGTACTACCGGGTAAAGATGGTTTAGTTCACATTTCTCAAATCTCACAAGAGCGTGTTGAGAATGTTTCTGACGTACTTTCTGAAGGCCAAGAAGTTGTTGTTAAAGTTCTTGAAATCGACCGTCAAGGTCGTGTTCGCTTAAGCATGAAAGAAGCGGTTTCAACAGAAGCACCTGCTGCAGAATAATTTCTGACTGGTAATTCGAAATTGAAAAAGAGAGCTTAGGCTCTCTTTTTTGTTATTTGTAATAAACAGTAATTGTTTATTAACTTAATAGTTTTATGTTATTAATAGTGGCTTAATCTTTAGGAGCTTTTATGAAATTTTTTGGCTTGGCCGCAATTACTTTATCTCTTTTGTTATCTGGGTGCGCCTCAACGGAAAAGACAGCCTTAAATAGTGAGCCTCATGTTGTCAACAATGTTGTTATTTCTGAGCCTCTACACATAGATTTTAAAAGTGAATTAGCAATTGCTAAACTAACTCAATTAATTAATCACGCAGACCTTGATCAAGAAAAGTTGGCGCAACTTTTATATGATAGAGGCGTAATGTATGACAGTCTAGGCTTGCGTTCGTTAGCGCAATTAGACTTTAGAAGAGCACTAGAGCACAAACCAGATTTTGCAGATGCATATAATTTTATAGGTATCCACCTAACGTTAATTGGACAATATGCACAAGCCTTTGAGTCTTTTGATTCTGCTTTGGAAATTGATCCAAATCACTTATATGTTAATTTAAATAGAGGCATCGCCCTTTATTATTATGGCCGAAGTGAGTTAGCCCTAGAAGATCTTGAACAGTTTTACGTTAAAAAGCCAGATGATACCTATCGCGCTATTTGGCTTTATTTTGCTGAAGCACAGACCGATTTAGAAGGTGCAAAATTAAGACTTATTTATAATTCAACACAACTGAATCCAAATCAATGGTCAACGCAGATTGTAGATTTATTACTTGGGCACATAGACGAACAGACTTTTATAGACAATATGGCTTATAACCTACGTAGCTCTAAAGAGTTGATTGAACGTTTATGTGAAGGTTACTTTTATTTAGGAAAATTTAAACTAATTCAAGGCAATGAAGAAGCTGCGAAAAACTATTTTAGATTAGCCTTGTCATCGGGAGTGTATGAATTTGTTGAGCATAAATATGCTCGTGTTGAATTAGAGCGACTGTATAATTTAGCGCGTGAACGATTTAACAATGCACAAAGTATGACGCAAACAAACTAGAAAAACTCGTGCGACTTGATAAAAAGAAATTTTTTAAACTCTCCATAATATCGGTCGCCACTTTATTTGTTTCTGACAGTATCGTTTTGTCGTGCAAGGAAGCAAACTACCATTTTACTACCTCAGGTTCTTATGCCTTTGAAGCCGCCAATCACGGTAATGCAATTGCTGCCTTTAATCTATATTTAACAACAAAAAACCTAACGTATCTCAAACAGGCTGCGCTTTTAGATCACAGCGAAGCGGCATGGCGTTTGTTTAATGTTTTGCCGGAACACGCAAAGAACCAAAAACAGTTCTGGCTAAATCGCGCGGTGTTGTTAAAGCAGCCTAATGCAATGTTATTTAAACTAGAACAGCGTATTATGAATAAGACTTGGGGCGAGGCGTTTAATCTTTATCAGCAATTACAAAAAGAGTTGCAGAACGACATAGAAAAAGACTTAGCAAATGGCTTAGTTGCATCAAAACTTTCATTAGACTCTGAGCAGCAACAGAAGCTTCGTCATTTTGAAGCCGTCTTAAAATTAAAACTCCATGCTTTTCAATCACAACATGAAAATCTAAACACATTTACACGGGCTGCTGAAAATAATTATATAGTAGGGCATAACAACTCGCTGAAAAGCGCAGCTAACAATAAGTTTTATTACACAGATATTAAAACGGCCCTTAAGGTAAATTCAG
The DNA here is from genome assembly GCA_963925625.1 of uncultured Psychrosphaera sp. GTDB lineage: Bacteria > Pseudomonadota > Gammaproteobacteria > Enterobacterales > Alteromonadaceae > Psychrosphaera. Next base: position 11,145 of record CAWUUQ010000098.1, on the reverse strand, counting down.
AAAAACCAAACCTATCGTGTAAGTTAAATGTATTAGTCGTTTCCGAAAATCAACCTCTTGCGGCAAAGGCAAATCAATTAATTCATGCCTTTTATAAACGCATTCCAAATGTCGAACAGTCGATTTGTTTTTCAAATTCGATTATTGACTATAGGTTAACTCACTATTGTGGCACCGATGAGTCAAGTCGGATTGAGTGTCATTTACCGTCAATTTCACTACTCTCTAATACTATAATTAAAACCGCCGATGTTGAACCTTATAGCCATGTTTTGGTGCTTAGTAATAAAGGAAAGGCAAATACTAGAGGGCCAATCATTATGTTAGATCAAAATGATACGGTGAATGTATTGATCCACGAAGTAGGGCATTGGTTAAGTTTATATGATGAATACCCAATTCACTCTTCGCAACAAGCGCTATTTTGTAACGCAGACAAACCCACAAGATTAGGGTTAAATTTAGTCGTTGCTCCTTCAGAGCTGTCTAAAGACGAGGTAGAGAGTTTTGCAGGCCAGAAGGTGTGGAAAACTAATACTTGCATAGGAACAGCCTCACAGGCCTATAAAAGGTATGAATTCACATCTCCGATGGAATATTTTGACTATGACTTTCCCAAACACTATTTACGCTATTATTTAAATCCACAGATAAACCCACTGCACCCTACGTTAAATGAGCTTAGTGAATAAATATTTTGACAATGAGTTTTCACCAATAATTCCCAGCCTTTATGACTTACACTGTTTTTATGGAAATAAAAAAGCCCTCAGAAGAGGGCTTTTGATTCACGATTGGGAACAATCGTATGTTCAAACTTAACCATTAGTTACCGTTTTCATATCGCTTATGGCTGATATGAAACATCCATGTTTACACCAGAGAATGTGCTGTATGCACGAACACCAATGTGCCATGTACCTGCAGTAGGATTGTTGATTGAACATGCTTCAGTGTTACCACCTTTGTATGGACGACAATCGTATGCAGATGTAGTTGGTTGTGAACCGAAGCGGATGTATAAATCAGCATCGCCAGAACCGCCAGATGTATTTACGTCAAACGTAGACATGCCAGCTGGAACGTCAAGAGTATAGTATTTCCATTGACCAGAAGAAGCGCTGATGTTTGATACAGTTGTATCAAAGCCAGTACCGCCACCGCCAGTTGTTGGTGCAGTGAAGCTACCAGTTAGGCTAACACCAGAGAACGCTGAGTAACCAATAACTTTAACGTAGTAAGTACCAGCTTGAACGTTAGAGATTGGACAGCTTTCTACATTACCACCTTTATATGGACGACAATCATAGCTAGATGTTGTTGGTGAAGAACCAAACTTAACATATAAGTCTGCATCACCAGTACCGCCAGTCATGTTGAAACTTAAATCAGTTGCGCCAGCAGGAACTTCAAGAGTAAATTCTTGAGAAGAGTTTGCAGAACCACTTAGACCAGTTTTCGCAGTGCCATTAGTTAATGCATTTCCACCAGTTGGAGGAGGAGTAGTACCACCGCCACAACTAGCTGCTAGGTAATCAGATGCTGCTTTAGTTTGAACTAAACCGTAACCAGTTTTGTCATCACGACCAGCAGTTTCTAAGTCGATTGCCGTTGCTTTTAGTGCTGCACGAACTTGTGATGCAGTACAAGAGATGTTGTTTGACCATGCTAACGCAGCTGCACCGGCAACATGAGGCGTAGCCATCGATGTACCATTGTAGTATGCATAATCTTGGTTAGCAGTAACTGTTAATGACGCAGATTGACCAATGCGACCAGCTAGTTCTAAACCTAAAGCACGATTAACTGAAACAGTTGGTACGTCTACAGCATTTGTAGCATCTACTAAGAACGGGTTTTGTAAACCAGGACGAGTACTATTACTGTATACGATTACACCAGAAGCACCAGCATCAGCACAGGCTTTAGCAGGATTAATCTCTGGGTAGTTACTGCCTTTTTGATTGTCATTACGTGGTGCAATACAGATATTGCCATTTACGTTTGAACAGTTATAAGAAGAACCAGACCAAGTACACTGTGAAAGTACGCCAGATGCAGAACCATTTACGTTTTGAACAACGTAGCTACCACCACTTTGAATATAATGAGTTTGAGGTGCAACACGGTCATTTGCCCATGTAGTTCCACCAACGGTTAATGAACCTAAACGGCCATCACCAGCAACGGTTGATAAAATAGCTTCACCAGGGCCAGCGATTTCAACTTGAGGCGTATACTGAGAGAACTCAGCGTGCTTACCTGTTTCGTCTACTGCGCCAACCGCCATTACTGTATCGTATGATGCTGGGTAAGAAAGACTTGCGTCACCGTCATTACCAGAAGCAGCGATTAATAAAACACCTTGAGCAGTCGCAGCTTCTAAGCCATTACGTTCAGTCGTGTTTTGTGAAGGACCACCTAAACTCATATTTACAACTTTCGCGCCGTTGTTAACACAAGTATCTACAGCTGTTACTAAGTCAGAGCTATAACCCCAACCCGCTTCGTTAAATACTTTAACAATGTGTAGGTTCACATTGGTATTTGGTAAAACACAAACAACACCTACATTGTTATTTACGCCAGCAATTGTACCAGCAACGTGTGTTCCGTGAGAACCACCTGCTTGATACCAGTTACCAGTACCAGGATCGTTTGTACCCGTTGCATTATTAGATGCTAGGTCTGGGTTTGTCGCTTCATAACCAGAGTCAATGATACATACAGTCATGTTACCTGCAGATGAATCAGAAAGTTGGTTAGCTTGGATATTTGGGATACCCCAAGGAACATTCTCGGCCATTAAGTAACGAACAGGGTCCATTTCAGCCATTTTGATATTTTTGTCAGCACGAACAAGGTCTAAGAAGGCTTTACGTTCTTTACTGCCGATTTGCTGAGCTAACTTAAAGATATGCTTTTTATTTTTAAGTTTGCCTTTATGTTTAATGCCACTGTTTTTTAACATTTTACGCAGACGTTTAGCAAGTTTCTTAGCTTCTTTTTTAGTGTCTACGCTGTCTAAATATTCAATGATAAATTGGTCTGTTTTGTCTTCTAACATCATTTCGCGTTGTTTTGCACGCCACTCTGCAAAATCTGCGTTTACACCAACGTATTCTTTTTTCTCTACTTCTTGTAGATTTGCTGCATTTGCAACACCAGCTGATAAAGTCGCTGCAGTTGCTAAGGCAACAGCCGATAATGTCGGCGCTAGTAATTTCTTATTATTAGTCATCTATACTTCTCTTTTTCATGTTGTTCATGTTCTGCAACGCGAATCACGCTACAAGATGGTTAGATGCATTCCTTTGTCTGAGACCACATTTACACTCTCTTCTCTGGAGTGCTTATTAATAATGCAGGCAAGGACACTATCTTGTTTTAAATGGGTTTTGTAGAAAAATTTTTCGAAGTATTAGGTTCTTTTTGATAAAAGAGGATTCGATTTAGGGACAAAGAAAATTATTTTCCCATTGAAGGCTTTTAAAATAGACACTTGTCTAATAACTCAGACCAGTTGCTTTGGATTAAAAAAACTAATCCAAAAAAGTATTACAAAATGTTACGTATTAGTTTTTTAACGGATAAAGTACCGATTCTAGACCATTTAGCTTTACTTCATACATTAGAGCCAACTGTTGACCTAGCATGTTTTTAGGAAAACCTTGTTTATTAAACCAAACTAAATAAGGTTCTGGTAAATCAATAAGTTTTCTGCCTGCATATTTACCAAAGGGCATTTCGGTATTAACGGCTTTTTTTAGAAATTCCGGATTATCTAACATGATTAAGGCTTATTTTTTTAATTGATTTCAGCGATGCTAAAAATTCTATGTCGCTATAGTTTTTAAATTATTCTAATTTTTACAACGATTAAAATCTTAACTAAAACGTTGAAGCACGCTTATTGTACTTCAACGTTTGTTTTGGGTTTAGCCAGCGCTATTATCAGCGCGGTTATTCGGCACTCTTATTCGGCATTCTTATTCGTCAATGCTTCGTAAAAGGGCATTAACACCAACTTTGGCTCTTGTTTGTGCATCTACTTTTTTAACGATAATCGCTGCATATAAAGAATGACTGCCATCTTTAGACGGCAAAGAGCCTGGAACAACAACTGAACCGGCAGGAATTCTACCAAAACTGATTTCGCCAGTTTCACGATCAAAAATTCGAGTCGACTGGCTGATGTAAACGCCCATAGATAATACAGCGCCTTCTTCAACAATTACGCCCTCAACAACTTCAGAACGTGCGCCGATAAAACAATTGTCTTCGATAATTGTAGGGTTGGCTTGTAGAGGCTCTAAAACGCCGCCAATACCCACGCCGCCAGAAAGGTGAACATTCTTACCAATTTGCGCACAAGAACCCACTGTTGCCCATGTATCAACCATTGTCCCTTCATCAACAAATGCACCAATATTAGTATAAGAAGGCATAAGCACGACATTTTTACCTATAAAAGCGCCTTTACGAACCGCAGCTGGAGGAACAACACGCATGCCTTGCTCTCTAAAGTCTTGTTCAGTGTAATTAGCAAACTTACTATCTACCTTGTCCCAGTATTTGGTTTCGGCGCCATCCATTAGCTCGTTGTCTTTTATACGAAACGATAGTAAAACAGCTTTTTTAAGCCATTGGTGTACAACCCATTCACCAGCAATTTTTTCTGCTACACGGGCTTTTCCGCTGTCTAATAACATTAAGGCTTCATTGACAGACTGCTTAACTTCGTCACTCACAGTGTTAGGTGTAATGTTGTCTCGTTGTTCAAATGCATCTTCAATAATTGTTTGTAACTGTTTCATGTTTGTCCTTATTGCTAAAACTTATTCTAACTAGGCTTTAATTGATCTCTGACTGCAGGGCGGCCACTAAATTTTGCTTTTGTTGCTCATCAAGCCTTTCTCTATCAGAGGTAGAAATTTTAAAAATGTCTTCTGCTTTTTCACCATTCGTGGAAATTTTTGCAGAGTATAAAAGTATATTGTTCTGTTTAAATACGTTGGCTATTTTAGCGAGCAGACCTGGTGTGTCTAGTGCTGTAAGCTCCATCATGTCGCGTTTGTTGCTTTTTGCATCCATAAAACGAACCCGAACCGGTAAAGAAAATTGTTTTATCTGACGTGGTACACGTTTTTGTGTTGGCACTATTTGAATTTTACCCGTTAATACTTGTTCAATCGTGTGTTTTATATCAGCTCGTCTTTGCGCGGAGTCAATGACCGTATTGTCTTGATCCAAAACAATAAATGTATCAATCAAATACCCATCTTTAGTATTCATTATGTGTGCATCAACAACATTTACATTCTTGTTATGGAATACCGAGACGATATTAGCAAATATGCCCGCTTGGTCTTTAGCATAAACAAAGACTTGTGTGCCACCACGAACGGATTGATCACTTAACCATACCAACGGCTTTTTGGTACGGTTTTTGTGTTTAAGTAAATGTTCTGTATGCCATGCTAACTGTTGAGGACTATGTCTTGAAAAATACAGAGTACGGAATTGTTTCCATATTTGATTCAGTCTTTCTACATCAATTGGCGGCAAATCTGAAGCATCATTATCATTAGAAGTCTCAAAGGCTTTGTCCATTAATATCGCAAGTGCTTGTTCTTTATTAGACTTTGCGGTATCTCGCATGTCTTTGGCATTTTCTAAACCATGACGCAAAGCTCTTTGAGTTGCCAAATATAAGTCACCCAATAAGGTGTTTTTCCATTCATTCCACAAATTCGTATTGGTTGCGCGAACGTCGGCCACCGTTAAACAATAAAGGTTATCTAACCGTGTTTCGTCTTTAACTTTCTTGGCAAATTCAGCAATAACCGTCGGGTCATAAATGTCATTCTTTTGCGCAGTGATAGACATCAATAAATGGTTTTCAACTAACCAACATATCAATTTAGTATCAGACTTAGGTAAACCATGTAATGTACCAAAGTTAGCCGCATCTATTGCACCAAGCTTGGAGTGATCACCACCTCGGCCTTTCCCAATATCATGAAATAAACCCGCCAAAGTTAATAATTCAGGCTTGTCTAAACGCTTATATATTTGTGTACAACGTGGAAACTCGTCTTTATTTTGTGGTTTAGAATAACGATTGATATTTTTGAGTAATCGATGCGTATGTTCATCAACCGTATAGGCGTGAAATAAGTCGAACTGCATCTGGCCAACAATGTGACGCCAATTAGGCATGTAATAGGCCAAAACACTGTGTTTTAACATTAATGTAAAGGCGTGACCTAAGGCATTCGGATGCCGTAAAAAGGTCATAAACATAGAGCGACACTTTTCTAAATCATGCAAGTCGCCCATCAACCTGCGTCTTACTCGTCGTAATAAACGAATAGTATCGGAATGGAGCGTTTTTACCTCTGGGTGATCGGCAATATGGATAAACATTTTTATGATATTAGCGCGATAGAAAAATGCGTCATTGTGGCGAATTAATAATGACGAACCATGAAGGGCAAAGTCATCATCAATTGGCACAACTTCTTCATGAGTCCCTAAAATAGCAGAGTTAAATCGTTGTAATAACATGTTGTTTAACTCAATAACTCGTCGTGCAACCCTGAAAAACCGTTTCATCATTCTTTCAATTGCCGCTTTACCATCTTTACCAAAACCCATAGTTTCTGCAACTTGAGGTTGGTAATCGAATAACAATCGGTTTTCATTTCGTTGCGCAACAACATGCAACGCAAAACGCATCTGCCATAAAAAGTCTTGGCACTCTAACATTTCTTGATATTCGTCTTGAAGAAGGTATTTTTCTTTAACTAAGTCGGTGATACTTTGTGTATTAAAGTGCTTTTTAGCAACCCAAGAAATCGTTTGTAAGTCTCTTAAACAGCCAGGATTTGCTTTTAAGTTTGGTTCTAAATTATAAGAGGTAGAAAAGTAACGTTTATGGCGTTTTTCTTGCTCATCTCTTTTTGCTAAATAAAACTCTTTACTGGTCATAAAATCAGACTCAGTAAGTTGTAACTCAAGTTGATCAAAATTAATTTTGTTACCGCATATTAGTCGGCGTTCCATCAGGTTTGTGGCAATTGTGATGTCTTTGCCTGCCATCTCCATTGACTCTTCAATAGAGCGCACCGAATGGCCTACGTCATACTTTAGATCCCACAAGATGGTTAAAAACTGAGATATCTTTTCACTTGATTCGTGACGAAGGTTATTTTGAGATAATACCAATAAATCGATGTCCGATTCTGGGTGCAACTCCCCTCGACCATAACCGCCGACAGCGAGCAAAGACAGATCTCGTTCTTCATGCAACTCACAGTGCTGCCAAATATTTAAACAAACAAAATCCGCAAAGGTCGCTCGAGCCTGTACCAACTTTCTAACCGAAATAAGATTAAATTGTTTATTGCTCCACGCATTAAATTCAGCTTGGCGTTGTTTATACTCTAATAAATCAAACGGCTGCGGTAGCGGATATAACAACTCACTGGGTATTTTCGATTTCACTTTTGCGATTAACTCCGTTTAATAAAAAAAAGGAGCGATTATTCGCCCCTTAGTTGTTTAGTGTTTGATGATGCGAGGAAAGTCTTCATCGCTTCTAAGCGTCAATACTTCAACGCCATCTTCAGTCACTAACAGGGTATGTTCCCACTGAGCAGATAACTTACGGTCTTTCGTTACAGCCGTCCACTGATCTGGCAGAACTTTTAATTTATAAGTACCAGCATTAATCATTGGTTCAATAGTAAAGCACATGCCGGCTTTTAACGCTTCGCCTGTGCCAGGTTTACCATAATGAACGACTTGAGGTTCTTCATGAAAACCTTCGCCAATACCGTGCCCACAAAAGTCACGTACCACTGAATACGAGTGAGACTCAGCATGTTTTTGAATGACAGCGCCGATGTCACCTAAACGACAACCAGGTTTAACGAGTTCAATTGCTTTATAAAGACATTCTTGTGTTACTTTCGCAAGACGTTCAGCCATAATTTTAGGTGTACCAACAAAGAACATCTTTGATGTATCACCATGAAAACCATCTTTAATGACAGTTACGTCGATGTTAACGCAGTCGCCATCTTTAAGTGGCTTGTCATCCGGAATGCCATGACAAATAACATGGTTGACCGAGGTACAAACAGATTTTGGAAAAGGAGGCTGACCATAGTTAAGTGGGGCAGGAATACAGCCTTGCACGTCAACAATATAGTTATGACAAAGTGTATTTAATTCGTTAGTCGTAACACCCGGTACAACATGAGATCCAATCATTTCTAGAACCTCAGCTGCTAAACGTCCAGCGACTCGCATTTTTTCTATTTGTTCCGGTGTTTTAATTACCGCGCCCATATAACCCTCACATACTGTTTTGTTATCACAAACCCTCAATCTTCGCCCAAATGGGCAAAAAAGACAAAAAATGAACAATTTTTAGGTGGATCGGTTGTGTTTTATAAGCCTAATATGGTATAAAGCGCGCCTTATTTTTACAAAGGTTTTTTAATATTTTCGTTAAATCATTTTTGCATTAGTAAGAACGCATCACATTATTTTTAGTGTGAGCACTTAATCTTAATTTAAATAACACACATATATCGACACATTCTCCGGGGTGCTGAACTTAATTGTTTGGTCGGCTGAATGGGATGTATGGAGGCCTAACCCCATAAGAGGAAATTAAAAATGGCAAATGTTTCAATGCGTGACATGCTACAAGCTGGCGTACACTTTGGTCACCAAACTCGTTACTGGAACCCTAAAATGAAACCTTTCATTTTCGGCGCTCGTAACAAAGTTCATATCATCAACTTAGAAAACACTGTACCTATGTTCAATGAAGCTCTTGATTTCATCAAGACTGTTTCTGCTCGTAAAGGTAAAGTTTTATTCGTTGGTACAAAGCGTGCGGCAAGTGAAGCAATCAAGGAAGCTGCAATTGCTAGCGACCAATTCTACGTAAATCACCGTTGGTTAGGTGGTATGTTGACTAACTGGAAAACAGTTCGTCAATCAATCAAGCGTTTAAAAGATTTGGAAGCACAGTCTGACGACGGTACTTTTGAAAAGCTTACTAAAAAAGAAGCTTTGATGCGCACACGTGAGATGGAAAAGTTAGAAAAAAGCCTTGGCGGTATCAAAAACATGGGCGGATTGCCTGACGTTCTTTTCATCATTGATGCAGATAACGAGCACATTGCAATCGCTGAAGCAAACAACCTAGGTATTCCTGTTGTTGCTGTTGTTGATACAAACTCTAACCCAGACAACATCGATTTTGTTGTTCCAGGTAATGACGACGCTATCCGCGCTGTTCAGTTATACACTTCATCTGTTGCTGCAGCGATCAAAGAAGGTCGTTCTAACAACATCGAAGTTCAAGCTGAAGATTTTGTAGAAGCTGAATAATAATTGCTGTAATAAATCATTAACCCTGATTTAACAATTACATCAATTTTAGGGGCCAAATTTTGGCCCCTTTTCCAAATTATTAAAGTTAACGCTTAATTGCTGGAAGGTAATTAGCGGTAATCTGACAAATTAGAGGACAATACCATGGCAGTAACTGCTGCATTAGTTAAAGAACTTCGTGACCGCACTGGCGCGGGCATGATGGACTGTAAAAAAGCCCTAACTGAAACAAACGGTGATATCGAACTTGCGATTGAAAATATGCGTAAGAACGGTCAAGCAAAAGCGGCTAAAAAAGCCGGCAATATTGCTGCCGAAGGTACTATTATCATTAAAGAAAATGATGGCGTAGCTGTTTTAGTAGAAGTTAACTGTCAAACTGACTTCGTAGCAAAAGACGCTAGTTTCTTAGCATTTGCTAACTCAGTAGCTGACTATGCTCTTGCAAACACAACAACTATCGAAGACTTACAAGCTAAGTTTGACGAAGAGCGTGTTGCATTAGTTGCTAAAATTGGCGAGAACATGAATGTTCGTCGTTTACAATATGTTCAAGGCGCTGCTTTAGCTTCTTACCGTCACGGTGAGCGCATTGGTGTTGTTGTTGCTGGTGAAGGTTCTGCTGAAACGCTTAAGCACGTTGCTATGCACGTTGCTGCAAGCAAGCCAGAATTTGTTAACCCAACTGACGTTCCTGCTGATGTTGTTGAAAACGAAAAGCGCATTCAAATTGAAATCGCAATGAACGAAGGCAAGCCAGCTGAAATCGCAGAAAAAATGGTTACTGGTCGTATGAAGAAATTTACTGGTGAGATCTCTCTTACTGGTCAAGCATTCATCATGGAACCTAAAAAATCTGTTGGCGAAATCCTTAAAGAAAAAGGCGCATCAGTTACTTCTTTCGTACGTTTAGAAGTTGGTGAAGGCATCGAGAAGAAACAAGAAGATTTTGCTGCTGAAGTTGCTGCACAAATCGAAGCGGCTAAAAACGCATAATCGCGTCTTAACAGCTTAGCAATACAAAAACCGTAATGGGGCGACCTGTTACGGTTTTTTTGTTTTGTAAAAAAATCAAAATTGACTTAGAATACCGCGCAATTTGCACCTCTGTTAAAACGAATCGGGAGCCTTAATGAGCACAAAGCCAATTTATAGACGCATCTTATTAAAACTTAGCGGAGAAGCCTTAGTCGGTGAAGAAGGATTTGGCATAGACCCAAAGGTTCTAGACCGTATGGCTCAAGAGATTAAAGAGCTGGTTGAGCATGATATCCAAGTAGGCGTTGTTCTTGGTGGCGGCAATATTTTTAGGGGTGCCCCTTTAGCTGAAGCTGGTATGAATCGTGTAGTTGGCGACCATATGGGTATGTTAGCAACAGTTATGAATGGGCTTGCAATGCGAGATGCACTGCACAGAGCACATGTAAATGCTCGATTAATGTCAGCAATTCCTTTAAAAGGAGTTTGTGATGACTATTCTTGGGCAGAAGGCATTAGCTTGTTAAAAAGTGGTCGAGTAGTGATCTTTTCTGCTGGAACAGGTAACCCATTTTTTACGACAGATTCTGCGGCTTGTTTACGTGGCATTGAGATCGAAGCCGACGTAGTATTAAAAGCAACAAAAGTAGATGGTGTCTATTCTGAAGATCCAGTTAAAAATCCAGAAGCAACACTCTATCGCGAACTTGATTATCAAGACGTAATAGAAAAAGAATTAAAAGTGATGGA
>CAWUUQ010000097.1:0-3972 GCA_963925625.1 uncultured Psychrosphaera sp. | reverse complement strand
ATTTTCCACTTGCTCAACACTGCCGCCTTGAATTTCAGCTAACGCACCAGCAGCCATTGAACATGCAACACCTACTTCACCTTGGCAACCAACTTCAGCACCAGAAATAGAAGCATTCTTTTTATATAAAATGCCAATCGCGCCAGCAGTTAGAAAATAACGAACAATAATGTCATCGTTTAATGGTTTTACAAACTTATGATAATACATAAGCACAGCAGGGATAATACCGGCTGCACCATTGGTGGGAGCGGTAACAACTCGTCCGCCGTCAGCGTTTTCTTCATTAACAGCTAAAGCAAACAAATTAACCCAATCCATTACGGTTAACGGATCATTTGATTGCTCGCTAGATAGTTTTTTATATAAACCAGCTGCGCGTCGACGAACTTTTAAACCACCAGGTAAAATGCCTTCCGTGCGAATGCCTCGGTCAATACAGGCTTCCATGACATTCCATAATTTAACTAATTCTTGTTTAACAACGGATTCTGGTTGCCACTCAACTTCATTTTTCATCATCAAAGCTGAAATGCTTAACCCATCTCTTTTGCACATTTCTAATAATTCAGTGCCTGTTGAGAATGGGTAAGGAACAGGAGTCGTTTCTACCTGCTGAATCGCGGTTTCTTTTTGTAGTTCAAAGTCTTCGTGCTTAACAATAAAGCCACCGCCAATTGAGTAGTAGGTTTGGCTAAAAACAACATCGTCACCAGATTTGGCCATTAAAGTCATGCCATTTGAATGCAACGGTAATGTTTTACGACGATGAAAAATAATGGCATTTTTAGCTGGGAATATAATAGACTTTTTGCCTAATAAACTGAGTGTTTCAGTTTTCTCTATTTCTGCCAATTTGGTTGGGACCGTATCAGGATCAATTGTTTCAGGAGAGTCACCTAACAAACCTAAAATAACCGCTTTACCTGAACCATGACCAATACCTGTTTGGCCTAAAGATCCAAAAAGCTCAGTAGTGATACTGGTAATATTATCAAATACACCTTGCTGCTCTAAATAATCAGCAAACTCTTTTGCTGCACGCATAGGACCAACGGTGTGTGAACTGCTCGGCCCAATGCCGATACTGAACATATCAAAAACACTTAACATTTTAATTTTTCTATTTTTAGAAAACGATGGATTTATTGTAACCCAGATTAAATGCTTTCACACCTACCTACACATGAGAATAACTTATTCGACATGCTTGATGAGTTTTTGTAGTACAGCGGCAGTTGCTCCCCATATAAGCTTGTTTTTAAAAGGGATGAAGTGGATTTTAGAAGGCAAGTTGCTAAGTTTTGGTGTTAAATAAAATTGATGTGTCCGGTCTAACAGGTATGACAAGGGCACTTCAAAAATTTCGCTAACTTCTGCTTGGTTTGGAACAAACAACTGATTAGGTGTAATTAATGCCACTAAAGGCGACATCTTAAAATGACTGATGGTATGCAAATCTGGTAACCAACCTAATGGGGTAATATTTTTTGCCAACAAGCCTATTTCTTCTTCAGACTCTCTATAAGCCGTTGCTTTTAAGTCAAAGTCAGTTTCATCATGTTTGCCACCTGGAAAGGCGATTTGGCCAGGGTGATGACGAAGGTGCATTGAGCGTTGCGTTAATAACACGGTTAAGCCTTGTTCGCGTTGAATAATAGGCACTAATACAGCGGCTTTAGCAATAGTTCGACCATCAGGCTTAGGTCGGCCATAGTCACTCGATGGTTCCGTTAAAAATGGCCTTAAACATAGTCGACTAGCAAAGTCACTTGGCGTCATAATTCGCGCTCTGAGATAATATCGGCAAAATTTTATTCACTTTGTCTAAGGTTTCTTGGTATTCGTCTTCACATACAGAGTCAGCAACTAGACCACCGCCGGCCCAACAATAAATCTTATCGTTATTACAAACTAAGGTCCGTATTGTTATATTGGTATCCATATTGCCATTCGGCTTTATATAACCAATGGCACCACAATAAACACTTCTTGGGTGCGGTTCTAATTCATGGATAATCTCCATAGCTCTTATTTTTGGAGCACCCGTGATTGAACCTCCAGGGAAGGCACCACGCAAAAGATCAATAGCCAAGTGACCTGGTTTTAAAACGGCAGTAATCGTACTTACTAAATGATGTACAGCTGGATAGCTTTCTATGGCAAACAAACTCGGTACTTTAACTGAACCCGGCACAGCCACTTTACTAAGGTCATTCCTAAGGAGGTCAACAATCATTAAGTTTTCTGCACGATCTTTGGGCGCCGAAGCTAAGTCATCTGCTAAGGCTTGATCTTTTATTGGCTCAAGGCTTCTAGGGCGAGTACCTTTAATCGGTTTAGTTTCAATATTGTTGTTATTAACTTGGACAAAACGTTCAGGCGACAGGCTGAGAACGGCACCATCTTTAGTGCGAATAAAACTAGAGAAAGGAGCCTTGTTTTCTTCTCGTAGTAATAAATAAGCCTGCCATTCAGAACCTTCATATTGTGCGTTAAATCGTTGCGCTAGATTTATTTGGTAACAATCGCCAGACGCTAAATAGTTTTTTACTTTGTTAAACTTTTCACGATAACTGTGTAGTGTCATGTTTGACTGCCACTGACTCTTTAGAATAAATGAGGCTTGATTTTTTAAAACGCTAGTAGGCTGTGAATTTACGATGTCTAGAATTTTTTTGAGTTCAACTTCCGGATTCCCCTGTTGACTAAAATACTGAAATTCTCCAGTATCGTGATCAACCAAAATTCCCGACGCATAAACGCCAACCGACATGTCGGGCATTGTTATTTCATGTTTTCGTGGTTTTGGAAGGCGTTCATAACAACCGCCAAATTCATAACCCCAATAACCTATTGCTCCGCCAAAAAAAGGCAAGGTTTCATTATGCTTTATTGGTAACTTATCTACTTCATTCTGAATTAAGGCAAGAGGATCTGAATTGTGAGAGGTTTGTTCGCCATTTGCATAAGTACAAGTCGTTAGGGAACGGTCTTGCTGGCTATTTAATGTGTCGATGGTAACGATTGGTTGCCAAACACAAAGAGAGAAGGAGCGATTATTTGCAGAATCTAAATACATAAAGCCAGGTGATTTTTGCAAATGAGCCAAAATCAAATCAAATTGATTTGAGGTTAAGTTAAGCGTTTGGGTAAAAAGTGTTTCAGTCATTGTAAAGACACATCGATTAATATTTTAATTAAAGTTGTTGGTATAAAAACGATTTAAAAACTGTAAATGAATATTTTTAATGAATTATAAAAAGTTTATATTAAGTTTTAGTCGTTTACATGTTGGTTTCAGTTAATCGGCAGAGTATCATTCCACACATTGAAATTCAGTAATGAACATGAATTATTAAAACTTTGCTAATCTAATAGTCTGGTATACGACTTAAGTTTAGACATAGTACCAATAAAACTGAGCATTAATAACTTAAAGCACAATCAAAAGAATTATTTAGAGGTCCTTATGACGGTTATTCGCCAACAAGACTTAATCGATAGCATCGCCGATGCGTTGCAGTATATGTCTTATTATCATCCATTAGATTACGTTCAAGCGGTTGAAAAAGCTTATCACAAGGAGCTTAATCCAGCGGCTAAAGATGCCATGGCACAAATCCTTATTAACTCGCGCATGGCGGCAGAAGGGCGTCGTCCAATATGCCAAGACACAGGTATTGTGACTTGTTTTGTTAAAATAGGTATGGGCGTTCAATGGGATAAGACAGATTTAACCGTTCAAGAAATGGTTGATGAAGGTACTCGTCGTGCTTATCTAAATCCAGATAATCCGTTAAGAGCTTCAATCGTTGCAGATCCTAACGGTGCTCGTAAAAACACTAAAGACAATACGCCATCAGTTGTGCATGTTGAAATGGTACCAGGTGCAGGTATTGAAGTGATGATCGCGGCCAAAGGTGGCGGTTCAGAAAACAAATCTAAAATGGCCATGTTGAATCCATCAGA
>CAWUUQ010000096.1:0-9701 GCA_963925625.1 uncultured Psychrosphaera sp. | reverse complement strand
CAGACTTGCGCCTAAATGAACCTCGTTATGCTTCGTTACCAAACATTATGAAAGCAAAACGTAAGCCATTAGAAGTATTAGTTGCAGACGAACTAGGTGTAGAGCTTACAAGCAGAATGTCAGTATTAAAAGTTGAAGAGCCAGCACAAAGAAATGGCGGAGTGATGGTTGAATCAGTCGCTGATTTGGTAGACAAATTAAAGAATGAAGCAAAGGTGATCGCATGAGCATTTTATTAGTTGCAGAACACGATAATTCTGAATTAAAGGTTGATACTTTAAAAGCCGTAAATGCTGCAAGCAAAATCGGTGGCGACATCACTGTTTTAGTGGCGGGTTCAAATTGCCAAGCGGTCGCCGACGAAGCCGCAAAAATTTCAGGCGTACAAAAAGTGATCATCGTTGATAGCGCTTTATACGAGCACGGCTTAGCTGAAAATATGGCCAACCTTGTGCTTTCTTTAGCTACAGATTTTACACACATTCTTGCACCAGCAACAACAACGGGTAAAAACTATATGCCTCGTGTTGCGGCTTTGTTAGATGTTGAGCAAATTTCTGACATTATCGCCGTTGAAGGTTCTGATACTTTTAAACGACCTATATATGCTGGTAATGCAATTGCAACGGTTCAGTCTGAATATGCGAAAAAGGTTATAACGGTACGTACCGCTGCATTTGATAAAGCAGAATTGACAGGTAATGCTGAAATCGTAACGGTTGAAGCTGCTGCAGACGCAGGATTATCAACGTTTGTAAATCAAGAGTTAACAGAATCTGAGCGACCTGAGTTAACAGCGGCAAGTGTTGTTATTTCAGGCGGTCGTGGCATGCAAAACGGCGAAAACTTTAAGCTGTTAGATGGTATTGCTGACAAGCTCGGTGCCGCTGTGGGTGCTTCCCGTGCAGCCGTTGATGCTGGTTTTGTTCCTAACGACATGCAGGTAGGTCAAACGGGTAAGATTGTTGCTCCAGATCTTTATATTGCAGTAGGTATTTCAGGCGCGATTCAGCATTTAGCTGGAATGAAAGACTCAAAGGTAATTGTTGCCATTAATAAAGACCCAGAAGCTCCTATTTTCCAAGTAGCGGATTATGGTTTAGCAGCTGACTTATTTGATGCACTTCCAGAACTAGAATCTTTAATTTAACAAAAATGTTGATTTAACATGACGTTTATTGAATAAAACGTTAATTCTGAATTAAAGCCTGACTAATAACGTCAGGTTTTTTTTTGCTTTTAGATTAAGGGATACATTTATTGTTCCCAACAGCGTTGTCTTTTTGAGCTCATCGTTCAGGTTTCTATAAAGCGTAAAACCAGCCCTTATATAAAAATCAACAAGATCAGGTCTACATAATGTAAAAATTGTATATTGTGTATTTGGGAGAGCCGCTAAAGCAAGTTCAATAAGCCTTGAGGCTAAACCTTGAGTGCGATGTACTTCGTCGATATATAAACTACGAAGTAGATATGGTGACGTAACCGTAGAAGCCAAATTATGTTGTGTATGTACTAGAAGTTTTTCGGGAGACTGATGATTAATAGGTCTGCATACTAAAGCGCCAACAATATCATCACAGACATCACTTTCGTATTTGTTAGGGTTGCTAGTTTTTGTAATGCATCTGGCTACAAAAATTACATCTAGCCTATTACTACTGACGTTCTGTTTAAAGCGTTTGTAAAAACTATTTACCGCACGTTGGTTATTGCCAATAAATTGAGATACTTTATATTTATCGTCATTTACCATTTTTTCTTAGGTGCAAACAATGCGTCTAAATCGTCATTGTCTTCTTCTTCCTGCTTTTTCTTAACTGCATCTAAATTTGCTGATTTTAGGTTAGTCGCAATCGTTTCAAGGTATTGTTGGACTTCAGCTTTTTTTGTCGTGATATATTCGTCTTCAATTTTTTGTGCATCTAAAGTTTTTTGGGCTTTCTCAAAGTACTGCCGAGCTGAGCCCGTCATGTCTTTGGAAATCGCTAATTTACCACGGCGTATTTGTGTATCAATGGTGATCTTTAATTGAAGTTTTTCAAACTTTTTATCTTCTTTGCTGAATAAATCATTAGAAATTCGGCCTTTGCTCAGTTCCGAACGTAGAATAATTCGATACTTTTTTATGCCTTGAATAAATGCAATTAATGCTTTGTCATCTTCTGGTAATTCAATAGAGCTAATTTCAATGACATTGTAATCTGTGTTTTCTAACTTATCTTTAACCGACTGGATGCGTTTCTTAATTTCTCGGTTGTCCGGCGCTAACGATAACATCGACTTTAATGCAACCAGTTCTCTACCATACAGAATGTTAAATGCTTCAATGGAAAGAGGAGCACCTGTACTATTAAAGATGACTTCTTCAGTAGCATCGATAATGGCACGTAACTTAGTAAGTTCTCGCCTACGCTCTTCATCTTGTTTTTTCTTTTGTTGTTGAATGCTGTTTGATACTAGGACAATGACAACAAGTCCAATTATCAAAGCGACAACAATGGCATAAAGCATAA
Source organism: uncultured Psychrosphaera sp. (assembly GCA_963925625.1). Taxonomy (GTDB): domain Bacteria; phylum Pseudomonadota; class Gammaproteobacteria; order Enterobacterales; family Alteromonadaceae; genus Psychrosphaera. The sequence goes on along the minus strand of CAWUUQ010000096.1, from coordinate 7,185 downwards.
AATTACCCCGGTTCGACGATATTATTATTTTTATAAAAATTAAACTGATAGCAACAGATTAAGAAATAAAAGCTATTCGAAAATACATAGTAAACAAAAATAATGAGATAGGATAGCGTTATAAACGGACAGTCTTATAAAAATAATGGAATAAATGAGCTAATATGTATATATTTTTAGAATAAGCAATCGAGAGATAAGTTAGCAAAAATGAAACTTCAGCAATTACGATATATCGTCGAGGTAGAGAACCACAACCTAAACGTTTCAGCAACAGCAGAGAGTCTATTTACCTCTCAGCCAGGCATTAGCAAACAAGTTCGAATGTTAGAAGATGAACTAGGTATTCAAATTTTTGGACGAAGTGGCAAACATTTAACACATGTAACTCCATCTGGTATTGAAATAATTGAACTTGCAAGAGATATTCTTAGTAAAGTAGATAGCATCAAGCAAGTAGCGCGCGAGCATACACTCCCTGATCAAGGCAAGCTAAATGTAGCCACGACACATACTCAAGCCCGTTATGCATTGCCGAATGTTATTCAGGGCTTTATGGAAAAATATCCTAAAGTGTCGTTACATATGCATCAAGGTACGCCGGCACAAATAAGTGATGCTGCTGCAAAAGGTAATGCCGATTTCGCAATCGCAACGGAAGCCTTGCACCTTTATAACGACCTTGTAATGTTGCCGTGTTATCACTGGAATCGCTCAATTGTAGTTAAAAAAGATCACCCATTGGCAAAATTAAAAGGGCCAATTAGCATTGATGATATTGCTCAATACTCTTTAGTTACTTATGTATTTGGGTTTACCGGACGTTCTGAACTTGATCAAGCCTTTGCTGCAAAAGGGTTAGTTCCGAAGATTGTATTTACTGCAACAGATGCTGATGTTATAAAAACATATGTTCGATTAGGCGTTGGTGTTGGCGTTATTGCAACTATGGCTATGGATGATTCAGACACTGATTTAGTAACGATTAATGCCTCTCACATATTTGAAGCATCAACGACTAAAATTGGATTTAGAAAGGGCACTTTTTTAAGAACTTATATGTATGACTTTATTGTTCGTTTTGCACCACATTTAACAAAGGATGTTGTTGAAAAAGCGTGTTTGCTGAAAAACCAAGATGAAGTAGATAAGATGTTTGAAACGGTTCCATTACCTTTTAAATAACTTAAAACAAGAGTTAAAAAAATTTACAAAATGCACTTCAAAAATTATCAAGCCGCTTATTAACAGAGCATAAAAAAACCGGATTAATATCCGGTTTTTTTATTGATAACACTTTAGACTTCAAGCGTTATTGTCACTCTAGCATTTTAAACTAAGTGTTTAATGCCACAAAGAAACCGGCGATAGCCGCACTCATTAAGTTTGCAAGAGTTGCTGCCATAACAGCCTTTAAACCTAGCTCAGCCAAATCATGTCTTCTTTCTGGAGCCATGCTTCCTACACCACCAATTAATATTGCAATTGATGACAGGTTAGCAAAACCACAAAGCCCGAAGGTGATAATAACTTGTGTCATTTCACTTAACTGATCTTTATAATTTAGGAAGTCTAAGTAGGCAACAAACTCATTTAAGATTAGTTTCTGACCTAAGAATGAACCTGCAATTTGTGCTTCATCCCAAGGAACGCCAATAATGAAGGCGATAGGGCTAAACAAATACCCAAGGATGACTTGAAGCGTTAGTTCTTCATAACCAACCCAACCACCAATGGTGCCCAACAAACCGTTAATTAGACCTATCAAGGCGATAAAGGCAATTAACATTGCACCAATAGATAGAGCAAACTTCATACCTTCGCCTGCACCGTCTGCTGCTGCATCGATTACGTTAACATGTCCAGCGCTTTCAAGTTTTAACTCAGATAGTTCATTTTTAGGCTCTTCGGTTTCAGGTAAAATCATCTTCGCCATTAATAAACCACCTGGAGCAGCCATAAAACTAGCGGCGATAAGATATTTAAGTTCGATACCAATACTAGAAAGACCTGCGATGATGGCACCAGCAACCGTCGCCATACCACCAACCATAACGGCAAATAACTCTGAGCGAGTCATTGTTTTTAAGAAAGGTTTAACAACTAACGGCGCTTCAGCCTGACCAACAACTATGTTTGCTGCAGCACACATAGATTCAGGTTTGCTTGTTCCAGTAATTTTTCGCAATGCTCCGCCAAAAACACTAACTAACTTGCCCATTACACCAAGATAATAAAGCACCGCAATAAGAGACGAGAAAAATACGATAACAGGTAATATATGTACCGCGAATATAAAGCCTAACTGCTTGCCACCAATTTGGTCGCCAAACATAAAGACGATGCCATCAGTTGCATAATCAAATACAGTCGATAACGTTTGGGAAACACTTAACAAAATGTCTTTTCCATGCCCCCAGTATAGGACCATGGCGCCTAATGCAAATTGCAATAAAAAGGCACTTATTACTGTTCGTTTATTAATAGCACGACGATTTGTGGATAAACCAAACGCCAAAACCAACAATATTGTGATTCCTATTAAACTTCTTATCCAATCAATATCCACAAATATTTGCTCCTAACAATTAAGATATCATTTCTCTCAGGATGACGGATCATAGGGAGATTAAAAAATGATTCAAGCGTTTTGTTGCATTTTCTATAAATTTATCTATAAGAGGCCACTTTTTAAGAATTATAAAGCCTTAAAAAAATGAATTAAAACTAAACAAAACAACACATTTCGCTTACAATACCGGCGCTTAAGTTTGAAAATCAAACACCTCAAAAACCGAGTTGTAACTGTAATTGTTTGATTTATAAAGACTATCAACTAAATCTTCAGGATAAATTTATGAAAAAGGCTGCATTAGCACTTAGTATTCAAGCTGCATTACTCGCGTCACTTTCTTTAGGTGTACAAGCGGAAGAAAAAGCAGAGAAAAAAGACGATGCTAAACTTGAAAAGATTACGGTAACTGCTTTAAAGCGTACTCAATCAATTCAAGATGTTCCCGTTTCTATCGCGACAATGTCGGGTGAAAAGTTTGAAAACATGTTCGCATCTGGCGATGACATTCTGACTCTCGCGGCGCGAGTGCCAGGGTTGTACGCTGAATCTTCAAATGGACGTGTTGCTCCTCGTTTCAATATGCGCGGATTAGGTAACTCAGACTTTGACCTTGCGGCTTCACAACCAGTTTCAATTATCATGGATGACGTGGTAATGGAAAACGTGGTTCTAAAAAGCTTTCCATTATTTGATATTGACCAAGTAGAAGTTATTCGTGGCCCACAAGGCTCTCTATTTGGACGTAATACAACAGCAGGTATCATTAAGTTTACTAGCCGTAAGCCGACGGATGACTTTGAAGCTTACGTAAAAGCTGGTGCAGGTAGTTATGGTCTAGTTAACCTTGAAGGCGCCGCTGGTGGTGCAATTGCACAAGACTTAAATGCACGTTTATCACTTATGAAACAGTCTAAAGAAGATTGGATTAATAACATTCATACTGGTGAAGATGATGCGATGGGCGGTCATGACGAAAAAGCTTACCGTTTACAATTGTCTTATAACCCTGTTCAAGAGTTAGATGTATTATTCAACATGCATGGTCGTGACCTAGAAGGTACTTCTTCTATAATGCGTGCAAACATTCTAACGGCTGGTAGCAACGAACTTAACGAAAACTATACTCGTGATGAAGTTCAGTACGATGCAGGCGATAACAATCCTCAAAGTTATAAACAAGATGGTTGGAGCCTTAACGTAAATTATGACTTTGGTGCATTTGCTCTTACGTCTATTACAGCTATGGAAAATGCTGACGGTCGTAGCTTAGGTGACATCGATGGCGGTTTTGGTTCTCCATTTGCTCCAGAAATGGGACCAGGCACTTTGCGTTTTGACGCAGTGACAGAAGATCGTCTTAAAAACCTAGAGCAGTTTACTCAAGAGTTGCGAATTGCAAGTAATGGTAACGATGCCATCACATGGCAAACCGGTATGTTTTTCTATGATTCATCTTTTAATATCGAAACTATCGACGGCTTCTTAGGTGCGTCGGAAGTTAAACATGAAAACAGCACTTGGGCTATCTTTGGCCAGTCTACTTATCAGTTAAATGATGACTTAGTATTAGTTGGTGGTGTTCGTTATACAGAAGATGAAAAAAGCATTGAAGTTATCGGTGAACGTAACCGCGGTGCATCTCCATTCGCACCAATTCAATTCCGTCCAGCTACTATCGACCCAATTACAGTTGATGATGGTCAGTGGTCTTGGGAAGCAATGGCCAACTACACCATTGATAATAACATGAGCGCGTATGTTCGTTTATCAAATGGTTTCCGTGCTCAGTCTATTCAAGGGCGTGATGTTGCCTTTATGGGTGCACCTTCAGTAGCTGAAGCTGAAACAATAATGTCTTATGAAGCTGGTTTTAAATCAGACTTATTAGACAATACGGTTCGTTTAAATGGTGCAGTTTTCCATTACGTAATTGATGACATTCAATTAACGGCAGTTGGTGGTAACGGCAATAACGTTGGTCTAACTAATGCTGGTCAAGGTGTTGGTACTGGTTTTGAAATTGACTCAGAGTTCCGAGTTAATGAATTCCTTACATTAACCGCTGGTTTTTCTTACAACGACACAGAGCTGCAAGATAAAGACCTAGTAATTCCAGTTTGTGGTTCGATGTTAAATGGTTCTGAAAAATGGCACTGTACGCCAACTGATCCACTAACAGATGATGGCATGGGCGCATATGTTGACGGTAATCCGTTCCCTAACGCTCCAAAAACTATCTTCACTACAACGGCTCGTTACACAATGCCAATGGGCAACAGTGGCGAAATGTTTGTTTATGCAGACTATGCATATCAAGGTGAAACAAACTTATTCATCTATGAAACAAAAGAATATAAAACAGACGGTCAGTTTGAGCTAGGCTTACGTTTAGGTTACATCAACTATGACATGGATATGGAAATTGCTGTATTCGGTCGTAACATTACTGATGAAGACAACCTAAAAGCGGGCATCGACTTCAACAACAACACTGGTATCGTAAATGAACCAATGACTTGGGGTGTTGAATTTAAGAAGAACTTTTACTAAGTTTGATTAAATTTGGTTAATTGACCTTAATGTCTGTTAAATAAGCATTTAAAAAATGCGCATAAAAAAACCCAAACGTTTGTTTGGGTTTTTTATTAGCGATAGTTTAAGAATTTAGTTCTTAAACAGACGAATTTAAACGGTCATTATTTTCATCGTATTAGTTGCGCCAATCGTTTCCATTTTATCGCCATGTGTCAACATGACTAAATCACCTTTATGTAAGTGGCCTTGGTTTACTAAAGACATTAGCGCTTCGCGTGCGTCATGTTCATCTTCATGTAATGTCGAATCAAAACTTACTGGGTATACACCTCGAAACAACGAGCAGCGGTTTAATGTATTTTCGTGTCGTGACAGGGCATATATTGGTAAACCAGAGCTAATACGAGATAACAAACGTGCCATACCGCCAGACTCTGTTAATGCAACAATCGCTTTAATGCCTTTCATGTGGTTGGCAGCATACATAGTAGCCATCGCAATAGTTTCTGAAACATTGTCAAACTGAATGTCCATTCTATGTTTTGAACTAAGCACGCTTGGATGTTTTTCAGCACCTAAGCATACATTAGCCATAGCCTTAACGGTTTCTACAGGAAAATCACCTGCGGCAGTTTCAGCCGATAACATAACAGCATCAGTGCCATCTAATACCGCATTAGAAACGTCCATTACTTCTGCACGAGTCGGCATTGGACTAGAAATCATTGATTCCATCATTTGTGTTGCAGTTATTACGGCTTTATTAAGCTGACGTGAACGAGCAATTAGTTTCTTTTGAACACCGACTAATTCAGCATCGCCAATCTCTACACCTAAATCTCCACGGGCAACCATAATGACATCAGAAGCTGAAATTATGTCATCAATAGCTTCATCACTAGCTACCGTTTCAGCACGTTCAACTTTAGCGACGATACGTGGTGAAAATCCCGCTTGTTTTGCTAATTCACGTGCATATTCTAAGTCAGCACCATTGCGAGGGAAAGACACTGCTAAATACTCAACACCTATTTCGGCTGCCGTTAATATATCGGCTTTATCTTTATCTGTTAATGCTGGAGCCGTTAAGCCTCCGCCTTTTCTATTAATGCCTTTATTATTAGAAAGTGGTCCAGCTACCGTTACTTCGGTATAAACCTTGGTGCCTTCAACGCGTAATACTAATAGTTGCACTCGCCCGTCATCTAATAATAATAAATCGTTTTCATTTACATCGTCTGGTAACGCTTTGTAATCAATACCCACTTGATGTTGATCACCTGCATCTCTATCTAAAGCAGCATCTAAAATGAATTTATCACCTACCTTGAGGTAAATTTTTCCTTCTTTAAATCGAGCTACACGAATTTTTGGACCTTGTAAGTCACCAAGAATGGCAACGTAGGTATTTAATTTTTTTGCAACGGCTCTCACTTTGGTTGCTCGGTCAATGTGGTCTTGAGCAGAACCATGAGAAAAGTTCATACGAACCGTATTTACGCCACTTGCGATAATTTGTTCAAGGACATCATCTTTATCAGTAGCAGGGCCTAGAGTTGAAACAATTTTTGTTCTTCTCAATGCGTTAGTCATGTAGAGGAAGCTCCATAAGGTTGAAAATACATTTTTATGTAATTTTATTACATTTTGAAAGAATTATAGAAAATTACAAGCGATAATTTGAGCATTTATGAATTATTATTACAGGTTTGACCTGCAAAAAGTATAGAACATGGCGAGAGTTTAATAAAGCTCACCGATTTGGTTAAGAACTTAACCAAGAGCCGGTGAGCAGAGTCTATTGAGATAACGTGTTAGTCTTTTTTCTCAAATCGAGAAGGACGCAAAGAGTCTTTTACTTTCTTAAGGTTATCTCTAAATTTAGGGCCACGGCGAAGTGTAAACCCCGTTGCCAAAACGTCTACAATGACCAATTGTGCAATTCGTGAAGCCATCGGCATATACAAGTCTGTGTCTTCAGGAACATCAGGACTTAAACAAATATTACATTCTTTTGCTAACGGCGAGTCCTTTGCTGTTATCGCAATGACGGTAGCGTCATTTTGGCGAGCAAT
>CAWUUQ010000095.1:0-6671 GCA_963925625.1 uncultured Psychrosphaera sp. | reverse complement strand
TTTACTGGCCCATTTGGAACTACTTAGCCTCAACAACGGTTTAAACAACTTTCGTTACAAATTTTTCTAACACGCCGTGCTAGAAATTATTTTGCTCTTGGAAGCTCAATTTTTGGTTCTTTAGCTTGCTTGTACAGAACTAAAGTTTTACCGATTAACTGTATTTTTACAGCTTTGCTTTCACGAACAATAGCGTCAACATAAAGTGTTAATTCTTCACGATCTTCAGCAGGTACTTTGACTTTAATAAGTTCATGAATTTCTAAAGAGTTCTCTATTTCAGCTAAAACGCCTTCTGTAAAACCGTTAGAACCAAGCTGAACAACAGGTTTTAAAGAGTGCGCTTCGCCACGTAAAAATTGGATTTGTTTATTAGTTAATTTCATCTAGTCTCAAATTTAACAATGATAAATACTTGAATTAGCGATATTCTACCCCACCTTAAGCTTATTACCAATTTATAAACAGACTTATGGCTAAAGATAAACGTTCAGGAAGCAGTAAACGCTGGTTAGAAGAACACGTAAATGATAAATACGTAAAAGAAGCTAACAAGCGAGGTTTACGCTCACGTGCCTATTTTAAAATAGAAGAGCTTCAGAAAAAAGACAAATTAATGAGGCCCGGTGATACTGTCGTAGACTTAGGTGCTGCACCAGGTGGCTGGTCACAATTTGCAGCTGATTACGTCGGTGATACAGGAACTTTAATTGCTTTAGATATATTACCAATGGACCCAATAGTTGGTGTAGACTTCTTACAGGGTGATTTTAGAGAAGAAAGTGTTCTAAATACGCTTTTGGATCGTATTGGTGGTCAGACTGTTGATGTCGTAATGTCAGATATGTCGCCAAACTTAAGCGGCAATGATGCGATAGATCAATCTGGTTCAATGTATCTTGTTGAACTAGCATTAGACATGTGTAGACAAGTTTTAGGTAAAGACGGAAAATTTGTCGTTAAGGTCTTCCAAGGTGAAGGTTTTGAGCAATTTATAAAAGATTGCCGAGCGGCATTTAAAACGGTAAAAATAAGAAAACCGGAATCATCTCGTGCTCGTTCAAGAGAAGTGTACGTTGTAGCGACAGGTTACAAACTATAGTAACCTTCAATTTAATTAATAACAGGAAGAGGTTATTCCTTTGAGTGATATGGCTAAAAATTTAGTAATTTGGTTAGTAGTCGCAGTGGCGTTGATGTCAGTGTTTAATAATATAACGCCGACTGACACGAGTTCATCGACTATTAGTTATACGCAGTTCATAAAAGAAGTGCAGCAAGGTCTTGTTAGAGACGTAAAGATCGATGGTCGCCAAATTAAGGGCCAAAAACGAAGCGGCGAGAAATTTGAAACGTTAATTCCAACTGCTTATGATCCTGACCTTTTAAATGATTTAATTAAAAATGATGTAAATAGTGTCGGTGTGCCTGCAGAAGAGCCTTCGTTATTCACTTCGATTTTAATTTCTTGGTTCCCTATGTTGCTATTGATAGGTGTGTGGATATTCTTCATGCGTCAAATGCAAGGTGGCGGTGGAAAAGGCGCCATGTCATTTGGTAAAAGCAAAGCGCGTTTGATGGGCGAAGATCAAATTAAAACAACGTTTAAAGATGTAGCTGGTTGTGATGAAGCAAAAGAAGAAGTTCAAGAACTTGTTGATTACCTAAAAGATCCTTCTAAATTCCAAAAACTTGGTGGCAAAATCCCTAAAGGTGTTTTGATGGTAGGCCAACCAGGTACAGGTAAAACATTATTAGCTAAAGCGGTTGCCGGTGAAGCAAAAGTGCCATTCTTTGCAATTTCTGGTTCAGACTTCGTAGAAATGTTTGTTGGTGTTGGTGCTTCTCGTGTTCGAGATATGTTCGAACAAGCTAAAAAAGCAGCGCCTTGTATTATCTTTATTGATGAAATTGATGCGGTGGGTAGACAACGTGGTGCAGGTTTAGGCGGTGGTCATGATGAACGTGAACAAACACTTAACCAAATGCTTGTAGAAATGGATGGTTTTGAAGGTAACGAAGGTATTATCGTTATTGCAGCAACTAACCGACCTGACGTATTAGACCCTGCATTATTAAGACCAGGCCGTTTTGATAGACAAGTTGTTGTGGGACTACCGGATGTTCGCGGTAGAGAACAAATTTTAAATGTTCATATGCGTAAAGTACCTTTAGCAAAAGACGTTGAACCATCATTCATCGCACGTGGCACGCCAGGTTTCTCTGGTGCAGACTTAGCCAACTTGGTTAATGAAGCAGCGTTGTTTGCAGCTCGTGGTAATAAACGTTTGGTAGATATGAGTGATTTCGAAAAAGCCAAAGACAAAATCATGATGGGCGCAGAGCGCAAGACCATGGTTATGGATGAAGCAGAAAAAGAAATGACGGCTTACCATGAGGCAGGACACGCGATTGTTGGTAAATTGGTACCAGAGCATGACCCAGTTTATAAAGTAAGTATCATTCCTCGAGGACGTGCATTAGGCGTAACGATGTACTTACCAGAGAAAGACCGTTTTAGTCATTCAAAACAACATTTAGAAAGCAATATTTCTAGCCTTTATGGCGGTCGTTTAGCTGAGCAAATCATCTACGGTGACGAAAAAGTGTCAACGGGTGCTTCAAACGATATTGAACGAGCAACAGATTTAGCATCTAAAATGGTAACCCAGTGGGGACTATCTGAAAAACTAGGCCCGTTACTTTATGCTGAAGAAGAAGGTGAAGTGTTCTTAGGCAGAAGTACGTCGAAGCATAAAAACATTTCGGACGAGACAGCTCGCTTAATTGATAAAGAAGTTCGAGCAATTATCGACAAAAATTATGATAGAGCACGCCAAATATTAATGGACAACATGGATATTTTGCATTCAATGAAAGATGCACTAATGAAATATGAAACCATTGATGCGAAACAGATAGAAGACTTGATGGCTCGCCGTGAAGTCAGAGAACCTGCGGATTGGGGTGACAGAGGCGCAACAAAGTCGAATGATTCTGAAGCTAAGACGGATACTTCAAGTGACGATACAGCAGCGGAAACAAAAGCGGATGATGCAGCAACATCAGAAGCTAAAGCGACTGCTAGCACAGATGAAACTAATCCAGATACAAACAAATCTGACGGCAACAAACCAAGCGATGCCTAATTGGTTTTGTTGAAATTGAAGGCTCCTTATTTAAGGGGCCTTTTTTATTGAAATACAATGTTAAAACACGAGCTAATAAAGCAAGTAAAATCACAAATTAGATATCAGCAAACTTAGGTACGAAAGGAAATGACTCCAGCACATCTGCAACATTCTTTTTTAAAAAATACTCGACCTCAGATTATGGGTATATTAAATGTCACTCCAGATTCTTTTTCAGATGGTGGGCAATTTAATACAATCGATAATGCAATTAGACAAGCTGAACAAATGCTTGAAGATGGTGTTGATATCATCGATGTTGGTGGTGAGTCTACAAGGCCAGGAGCACCAAAAGTTGATGTGAAAACTGAATTAAGCCGAGTTATCCCAGTCATAAAAAAGTTAAAAGCGGAGTTTGGCTGCGTCATTTCGTTAGACACTAATAAGCCTGAGGTGATGTCTGAAGGCATAAGTGCAGGGATTAATATCATAAATGATGTTTATGCCCTAAGTAAGCCAGACGCGCTTAGCGTAGCTGCACAATGTGAATTACCAATATGCCTAATGCATATGCAGGGTAACCCAGAGTCTATGCAACATAATCCAACGTATAAAAATGTTGTAGATGACGTTATCTCTTTTTTTGAAGAAAAAATTAGGACTTGCGAATCGGCAGGTATAAAAAAAGAAAGATTATGGATTGATCCTGGCTTTGGTTTTGGCAAAACATTGTCTGATAATTACGAGTTACTTAATAATTTAGACAGGTTCCAAGTATTTAAGTTACCAATTTTAGCTGGGTTATCTAGAAAAAGTATGATTGGTAATTTATTAAATATCGAAACAAGTGATAGAATGCTCGGCAGTGTTGCTGCTGCAACGTTAGCCCTGACGAAAGGTGCTAATATTCTTAGAGTTCATGATGTCGCTGAAACTCGACAAGCAGTTAAAATATATAATGCGATGGTTTACGGAGTAGGAAATGAGTAAAAAGTATTTTGGTACTGATGGAATTAGAGGCTTAGTAGGCCAATCACCAATTACACCTGAGTTTGCCCTTAAGCTTGGTTGGGCGGCAGGTAAAGTATTCGCCAGCGCTGGTAATCGAAAAGTATTAATTGGTAAAGACACGCGTATTTCTGGTTATATGTTAGAAACCGCTCTTGAATCGGGTCTTATCGCCGCAGGCGTAGATGTGGGTCTTTTAGGCCCAATGCCAACTCCAGCAATTTCGTACCTAACGAGAACATTTAGAGCTGATGCTGGTATTGTTATTAGCGCGTCACACAATCCATATTACGACAATGGTATAAAATTCTTCTCAGCGGAAGGTACAAAGCTTCCAGACGAAATGGAACATGAAATTGAACGTATGTTAGATCAAGATTTAACATGTGTTGAATCAGAGAAACTGGGTAAAGCCTTTAGAATTAGTGATGCAGCTGGTCGATATATCGAGTTTTGTAAAAGTCGATTTAGCCAAGGGTCATTAAAAGGCATGAAAATCGTCGTTGATTCGGCAAATGGAGCGATCTATCACATCGCCCCGAATGTATTTAGAGAGTTAGGTGCCGAAGTTATTTCAATTTGTGCTGAGCCAAACGGTCTGAATATAAATGATCAATGTGGTGCAACTCATACAGACGCTCTACGTCGTACTGTAATAGAGCACAATGCTCACGTTGGAATAGCACTTGATGGTGACGGCGACCGTTTAATTATGGTTGATGAAAAAGGCATGGAAGTCGATGGCGACGAACTTGTTTTTATCATCGCTCGTCATGCGCTGAAAAAGGGTGAACTAAAAGGCGGTGTAGTTGGGACTTTAATGTCAAACTTAGGCTTGGAAATTGCCTTACGAAACCTAAGCATTCCATTTAAACGTGCAAACGTTGGTGACCGTTATGTTATGCAACTGTTAAAAGAAAATGGTTGGTCAATTGGTGGTGAGTCATCGGGTCATATTATTAATTTAGACCATATTCCTACTGGTGACGGCATAATTGCAGCCGTGCAAGTGTTAGCGGCTATTGTTGATACCGGCATGACATTATCAGAGCTAAGAGCTGGCATGGATAAAATGCCACAAGTGTTAATAAACGTTCGAACGTCTGCTCATAAGTATCCGCTTGAAGTTGATGAAGTGAAAATGACAATACAAGCTGCAGAAGTTGAACTCGGAGAAGAAGGACGTATTCTGATACGTAAATCAGGAACGGAACCTTTAATTCGAGTAATGACCGAAGGTAAAGACGCTAAACTGATCAAACGTATTGCACAAAAAGTCGCCGATAAAGTGGCTTCTTTCGCAGATTAACCGATCCATTACTTGTACTTTTCGGTGAGGTTAGATAATATCTCGCCGCTTAAATAAAGGAGAGGCTGATGGCCATTCGATTACCACTGGTAGTAGCGAATTGGAAGCTTAATGGCGACCGCCAATTATTAGCTGACATGGTTAATAATATCCAACAACTCGACTCGGATAATGTAGAAGCCGTACTATGTCCGCCGTTTGTTTATCTGAATGAAGAAACAAATGGTGTGAAAAAAGGTGCTCAAACAATAGCGTTACAAGACTCAGGTGCGTTTACGGGTGAAATTTCCGGTAGAATGTTGCGTGATGTTGGCTGTCAGTATGTTATTGTAGGCCATTCGGAGCGTCGCTCGTTATTTGGTGAGACAAATGACGTTGTTGCAAAAAAAGTTTTAGCAACACTTGCGGCAGGTCTTGTACCAATTATTTGTGTTGGTGAGACTGACGAAGAAAGAGAAAATGGCGATACCGACAACGTGATCACTGAACAAGTGAAAGCAGTTTTAGATATTTTGCCAAACTTTTCAGATAGTATTGTCATAGCCTATGAGCCTGTTTGGGCGATTGGTACAGGCAAAACAGCAAGCGGTGAACAAGCTGAAGATGTTCACGCAATGATAAGAAAAGTATTGGCTGGATATAGTCAAGAATTAGCAGATTTAACGCGCATTTTATATGGTGGCAGCGTTAAGTCAGAGAATAGTGAAGAATTGTTTTCCAAACCAAATATCGACGGTGGCCTAATTGGCGGCGCGAGTTTAGATGTGGAAGCCTTCACAAACATTTGCAAAAACGCAGTAGCTTAAGGTAATAGCATGTACGAAATTTTAATTGTAGTTTATTTAATTATTGCCATCGCTTTGGTTGGTTTAATCTTAATTCAACAAGGCAAAGGCGCAGATATGGGCGCTTCATTTGGCGCAGGCGCATCGGCAACATTGTTTGGTTCTAGCGGTTCAGGTAACTTCTTAACGAAGACAACAACCTTTTTAGCTACATCGTTTTTTATCCTAAGTATCTTTTTAGGAAGCATGACAGCAAACTCTGTTAAGCAAGAAGATGATTGGAATGACCTAGCAGTGCCTGGAGAAACAGTTCCGGCAGCAACGCCAGTAGATTCAGAATTACCATCAGATATCCCAGTAGACTCTAAGCCTGCTGCCACATCGGATGATATACCTGTAAACTAATAATTTAGCGGTTGTGCTGAAATTGGTAGACAG
>CAWUUQ010000094.1:0-10538 GCA_963925625.1 uncultured Psychrosphaera sp. | reverse complement strand
CATGCCAATTGGTAAGTTTGAAGGTATTCAAGAGCAACTTGCCCTTATTGGTGGTTTAACTTTTAACTTAGAAGCGATGCGTCACCTAGTACTTAATTCATTAGATTTAGGTTTTAAACCGTCGGTTATTACAGCAATGGCTAAATACCACATGACTGAAATGGGTCGAGATTGTTTAGAAGCAGCAATGGACGTGCAAGCGGGTAAAGCGATTCAAATGGGTCCTGGTAACGTATTAGCAACGGCTTATTTTGCAACACCAATTGGTATTACGGTAGAAGGTGCAAACATTTTAACGCGTAACCTAATGATCTTTGGTCAAGGTGCGACTCGTTGTCATCCACATGTTCAAGACTTGATTACCGCGATTCACTCAGAAGAACCAAATGCAGATGCAGAATTTAATTCTTTATTTCGCAAAACGATTGGTTATAGCATTAAGAACTTCTTCCGTGGCGTAGCAACAGCTTATGTTCCGGGTGTAGGTGGTTCAAACAATCCAGATAAACTAGTGGCTCAGTTTGAAAAACGTATTAATCGTTTATCTAGCATTTTAGCGGTACAGTCTGACTTCGCACTATTAGTACTTGGTGGAGACTTAAAACGTAAAGAAATGTTATCTGCGCGTTTAGGTGACATCTTAAGTTATTTATTTATGGCGATGGGTAACGTGAAGTTTTATCTTCAAAGTGAAAACCGTAAAGACTTAATTCCTTATTTTGATTACGGTACACGTTGGGCGTTACAAAAAGCAGAAGAAGCGCTAGAAGCTTATTCTGATAACTTCCCAAATCGTTTTGTAGCTAACTTATTAAAAGCAAAACTAGGTATGCCTTTCATGGGTAAAACTAAGATTTCAGATAAGTTAATTACAGATTTAGCGGAAGCAACCCTTAGAAATGACGGTGCAAAAGAAGAATTAACACACTTAGTAAGCATGAAAGGTCGTGATGGCTTTACAGTACTTGCTGATGCGTATAAAGCTAAGTTAGACGTATTACCGTTGTTAGATAAAATGAAAGCTGGTATTCGTAAAGGTAAAATTGAGAAGCAGCTGACTTTTGCTGAATTAGTTGAAGTAGCTTTAGAAGCGCACGTTATTACTGGTGAAGAAAGCGATAAGCTTTTAGCCTATAACGAAAAACGTAAGTTGGCGATTGCAGTCGATGAGTACACATTTGATATGGAACTTATTACTAACATTGACGAACCTAAGCCATTGCTTAAAACAGCGTAGTAAGAACGATTTAAATTAAGCGAAAAAAAACCAGTCCTAGGACTGGTTTTTTAATGTCTACGCAAAACGATTACTTGTCTTTACGACCAAATGTTTTACCAAAGAAACTATCGTCATTCCAAGTAGGACGTTGTTCAGCGTTCGCCACTTCTTTACCAATACCAATATTGATTTCAGTAAATAACTTCGCTGAGTTGTAGTTCAACGGTAAGTCTAAAGAATCACTTGGCTGGTGGTAATGATTTGCAAAGAAGTCACCCCAAACCTTGCCGCCGTCTTCGCCTTCCGTTTTAGACGTGAAGCCAGTCATTAAGAAAACAGCAGGAACGCCTTGTTTTACAAAGTTGTAGTGATCAGAACGCGTGAAAATTGCTTGTTCAGGCATTGGATCAGGGCTTAGCTTAATACCGTGTTCACCCGCTGCTTTTTCTACGATAGAACCCATTGAGCTATGGTTTGCACCAAACGCAATGATGTCAGCAAAATCGTAAAGCAATACCGGCATGTCTAAGTTGATATTTGCCACCATGTCGTTGATAGACACTGTTGGATTGTTTGCATAATAGCTTGAACCTAATAGGCCTTTTTCTTCGCCAGTAACCACTGTGAATAATACAGAACGTTTCATTGGTGCTGACGCTTTTAATACTCGTGCCGTTTCTAATAAAACAGAAACACCTGAAGCATTATCTAATGCGCCGTTGTTAATACGGTCTTTTTTGCTAACGTCTTGAGCAAATCCAATGTGATCTAGGTGAGCAGTAAATACCACATACTCATCTTTAAGTTTTGGATCTGTGCCTGGTAAAATTGCCACAATGTTTGGCGACTTAACTTCTTCATGACGCGCTTTAGACGCTAACGACAATTCAACATTTAAAGGGAAACCTTTGATTGATTGGTTGTCAGTATCAGCAGCAAAAATATCTTCAAGCGGTGTTGGAGCATTCGCAAATAACTTTTCAGCTGCGCCCATATTTAAATATGCGCCCATTTTAATGCTTTTTTGTCCGCCAAACGGATAACCGTCTTTATCTAACCAACGCATTGAAGGCGCTGTTAAATAATTTAGTGAAGATGTGTATGGACGAATTTTTTCACGCTTAGGAGTATGAAGAGATACCATGCCTACTGCACCACGTTCAGCAGCATAACGAGCTTTTTCTCCGCCAGATGCAATGTGAGCACCTTCTTCAGAAGGCCAGTCTGTTGGACGACCACGAAGTACAACAACAATTTTGCCTTCAACATCTAAACCAGCATAATCGTCATGACCAAATTCGTCAGCAACAATACCGTAACCTACAAAAACAGTATCTGCTTTTAATGAAGACTCAGTCATCGCCATGTTTGGACCCATGATGAAATCTTTTGGATAGCTTAATTCAACAACACCGTCAGCCGTGATGATTTCAGCTTTAGGGCTTTGTTGATCTAAGAAACCTTTACGGAACGTAACTGGTTGCATAAATGAACCGTTATCACCTGCAGGTTGTAAGCCCATTTTTTTGAATTCTGTTGCAACATATAATGCAGCACGGTCATAACCTTTACTGCCAGTATCGCGACCTTCTAATAAATCGTCCGCTAAAAATTCTAAATGCGCTTGGATACGTGATTTTTCTACTTCAACGTTAGTCTGTTCAACTTTTTTTTCTGAACAGGCGGTAGTTACCGCTAACACCAACATCAGGCCTACACTTGATATTATTGTTTTCATATTATTTGCTTACTTTGTGGATGGAAATCAGTATTGTAGTTTACACATAAGTTCAGTTTATAAAACGGGTTGTGCAAACACCCTGTTGTCATGTTTAATGACGTTAATGTTAAAAAACACGATTGTTAATAATAAGGGAATTAGATGAAATTACCTATAAAACTCGTCGTATTGATATCACTACTCGTCGGGTTTACTTCATTTTCAATGGCAGCAAAAGTTGCCACAGGTGAACAAGCGCCTCTTTTTACTTTGCCAAATATAGAAAGTGACAAACAAATAGCCTTAGAAAGTTATAAAGGAAAAGTGGTTTATTTGGATTTTTGGGCGAGTTGGTGCAAGCCTTGTATTCAATCATTTCCTGAACTTGATCGCATATACAAAAAGTACAATAAACAAGGCTTTGAGATTGTTGCTGTTAATTTAGATAATAAAAAAAGTAAGGCAGAAGCGTTTTTAACCAAACATCCAATTAACTATCAGATTCTTCATGATAAGTCTTTTAAAGTCAGTCGCTTGTATGATGTAAGTGTGATGCCGACAGGATACTTTATAGATAAGACTGGCAAGGTTCGGGCGATTCATCATGGTTATAACAAAGGTGATGAAGTGAATATTGAAAAAGCCGTTAAGTTACTTTTGGCTGAATAAAGCGGTTATAAATTCGCTAAGCGGTTATTAATTACAGGTTCGTTAAGCCTAAGTCTCAGACCGAACGAACCTTTTTCATCAGTACTTAGTTTATAGAAGTATTGTCGGTATCCGCATTAGCTTGGTGCAAGGCTTCAACATCAATGGCATCAAACAAATACTGCGTTAAACAGAACTGACACACGATCTCAATATTGCCACGTTCTTCAATCAGAGCTAGTGCATCTTCTTTTGTTAACTTAAATAAGGCTTCTGCAGTTTTGTCACGACTACAACCACATGAATAAGTGACCTCTTGTGGTTCAAACAATTTTGGATTGTCTTCGTGGTATAAACGAATCAATACTTCTTTTGGTGGTAAGTGCAGTAACTCTTCATCTTTAATGGTGTTAGTCAGCGCTTCTAAATGTACAAAGTCTTCTTTGGCGCTTTCATCAACAGGCAGAACTTGTAACAACATGCCCGCAGTTTTACATTGAACGTCTTGAATATCAGTTGCTAACCAAACACGAGTGCGAAGTTGTTCAGACGTTGCAAAATACTCCTCAATACATTCAGCAATCGTAGGTTTATCTAACGCCGCTACACCTTGATAACGTTCGCCACCTTTTGGTGTAATGGTGATCACCATGTAACCAGAACCAAATAACTGCTGAATATTGCCTTCTTTTATATCGTCATTGTATTTTGCCGATGCACGCATAGTTTGATGATTGTCACCATTTACTACGGCATAACTTAATGGGCCATCACCTTGAATTTGAACATTAATATCACCTTCAAACTTTATCGTTGCCGTTAAAAGACTTGTTGCAGCAAGCAACTCACCTAAAATTCGTTTAACGACATTGGGATAATTATGATTTTCTAACATGCCACTAAATGAGTCAGATATCTGTACCAACTCACCACGAACGTGATGCTCTTCAAAAAGATAACGATGTAATAGGTCAGGTTGTATAGCTGTAGTCATGTTTTATTTACTCGAATGAATCTGAATTTTTAAAGTTTAGTAAGGTTCTACGTTGTTTTTTGTTTGGTTTTTTATCGGGGCGAGGTGAAAATGCCGCGCTCGATTGTCTAGCAAGTGCTTGTTTTTCTCTATTTTCAATGCTGCTTTTTGTTTCTTCATACAAGGCTTGTGCAATGGTAAAGTTACGGCGTTTGTCGGTAACTTCTTTGATCACGACGACTTTTTCATCAAAACCTTGACGTATTTTTACCTCAGCGCCTAAGTCTACTGTCTTAGAAGCTTTGCAACGCTGACCATTATAATGAACTTTCCCACCATTGATCATGTCAGAGGCTATTGAACGTGTTTTATAAAAACGTGCCGCCCAAAGCCATTTATCTAATCGAATTTTTGCATCTGTCATGGTATGTTTCTATAAAATTATAAGCACGGAAAAAAACGTCGAGAATTTATCATAAATAGTGATTTTAAACCACTTCAAAGGTTATACTGGATTTTTCGACATGTAGTACAAGCAATTATTGTTGCAGTTTGGTAGGGTAGCCAACCAAATTGACAATTGAATTATAATTTTAAGTCGTGCTTGGAGAATAATAATAATAATGGAGTCGTCTCGCTTGCTTGAGCAACTCAGAAAAAAAAAAAAAAAAATACCGCAGCCAAAACTCGCTAAAATCGCAACATTATTGTTAGTGATCTATGCCGCGTATCTAGCCGCCGTAACTATCTGGAAGTTTGTTGATATCCCATCAAATGTGGGTAGCATCAGTGCGCCTGTCATTAAGTCGTCAAACTCATCCTCAAAAACATCGACGAATGTTCAACCTTTGCTGGCTATCAACTTATTTGGCAAACATGAAGTAACACAGGCCAAACCTGAACCAAAACCGGTTACTTCTGTCGCGCCTAAAACAAGACTAAACTTGACCCTAACTGGCATCGTTGCTGACAACTCAAGTAAAGTGTCTAAAACTTCCGTTGCCATTATTGAATCTAGAAATATTCAAAATACATACGGTATTGATGATCAAATAGAAGGGACGTCGGCCAAGGTTAATCAGATTCTTTTAGATCGTGTCATACTCTCAGTAGGTCCTAGGTTTGAAACCTTGATGTTAGAAGGAATTGAGTATTCAACGTCTATCCCAGGTTCATCGTCAGAGCTAAACGACAATATTGATATTGAAGCAATAGAAACAGAAGGCCCGAAACGTCCTCAACGCCCGACTAAAAGACAAGAATCGAAACAAGATCGGGATGCAAAAGCAGAGCTTTATGACAGACGTGACGATGATGAATTGGCTGACTCATTAAGAGAACAAAGAGAGCAGTTGTTTGAAGATCCTAAACAGCTGTTAGATTATATTCAAATTACCCCGCATCGTGTTGAGGGTGAATTGTTAGGTTATAAATTAAAGCCGGGTTCGGACCCAAGTTTGTTTAATCAAGCTGGGCTAGAAACCAATGACTTAGCAACAGATATAAATGGTTATGATTTGACAGACATGCAACAAGCGCTGTCATTAATGAGTGAATTAAAAGAATTAACGGAAGCCAATATCACTGTTATTAGAGATGGCTCACCGATACAAATTATTTTGGCATTATAAGCCCTGGAGTTTTGGTTTATGGGACTGTTTAGTTTCTCTACAAATAAAAATACATCGACAGAAAGTACATCGTTAACAACGGTGAAACGTGTACGCTCAACTATGCTGAAATCAGCAAAAATGACAGTGTTTTCTGCGATTTTAACGATGGGCATGATCTCAACGGTTTGGGTTAGCCCAAGTGCACATGCCACACAATATTCGCCTAATTTTAAAGGCACCGATATTAACGAGTTTATTAATATCGTTGGCAAAATATTGAAAAAGACCATAATTATCGACCCTGCGGTTCGCGGTAAGGTAAACGTTCGTTCTTATGACCTATTAACTCAAGAGCAGTATTACCACTTTTTCTTAAATGTGCTTCAAGTTTATGGTTATGCCGTTATTGATATGGGTAATGGTATTTTAAAAGTGGTTCGTGCTAAAGACGCGAAAAGCTCTCCAACGCCGGTAATTGAAGAAGGTTATTTAGGCGAAGGCGACGAAATGGTTACCCGCGTAGTACAAGTTAAGAATGTATCGGTTCGTGAGCTTTCTCCGTTATTAAGACAATTAAGCGACCAATCAGGCAGTGGTCATGTTGTGCATTACGAACCTTCAAATGTTGTGATGGTGGTTGGTACCGTTGCGATGGTTAATCGTATGGTCGACATCATTAATCGTGTTGACAGAGCCGGTGATCAGAAAGTAGTTATTGTTAAATTAGAATATGCGTCAGCGGGCGAAATGGTTCGTATAGTTGAAAACATTTATAAGTCTTCGGCTGGCAATAAAGGTCAACCGGATTTCCTTATTCCAAAAGTGGTTGCAGACGATCGTACCAATAGCATTATTGTTACGGGCGAGCGTGAAGCGCGTGAAAAAGTGATTGAGCTTATTAAACGTTTAGACTCTGAACTTGAAAGCACAGGTAATACTAAAGTGGTTTACCTTAAATACGCTAACTCAGAAGAAGTAGTTAAAGTACTAACAGGCGTTTCAGATTCATTAGCTGCAGATTCTCAAGGTGGAACGGCGGCAACAACGAGCAACAGAGCTCGACAATCCACTAAACGAGATTATTCAATTCAAGCACACCCAGATTCAAACTCGTTGGTTATTAATGCAGAACCAGACATGATGCGTTCACTCGAACAAATCATTCGTCAGTTAGACATTCGTCGTCAGCAAGTGTTAGTTGAAGCAATCATTGTTGAAGTATTTGAAAGTGATGGCATTAACTTAGGCATTCAATGGGGCAGCCCAGAAGTAGGATTCACACAGTTTAGTAATGGCGGTGTACCAATTTCTCAAGTTGCGGGTGCAGCGTATTTAGCGCGTGACCGAACTTCAGAAAGTGTTGTTAATGGCTTTGATGACAACGGAAATACGGTACAGAATAAAGTAGAAACAACGGAACGTGGTGACTATAGCGGTCTTGCACAAGTGCTTGGCGGTATTTCTGGTTTTGCAACGGGCGTCGTTAGCGGCGGTTGGGGCGCAGTACTTCAAGCGGTACGTACTGATACCAATACAAACATACTAGCAACGCCTTCTATTACCACCATTGATAATGAAGAAGCGTCTATATTGGTCGGTTCGGAAATTGCAATTCTTACCGGCTCTACAGCAGGTTCAAACAATGGTAATCCGTTCCAAAAAGTAGACCGTAAAGAAGTCGGTATTAAATTAAAAGTTACGCCTCAAATTAATGAAGGTTCAGCAGTTCAACTGTTAATCGAACAGGAAGTATCAAGCGTAAGTGGTGCGGTTGGCGTAGACGTTGGTATTAACAAACGTTCTATTAAAACCAATGTATTGGCGGAAGATGGTGGCACGATTGTTATTGGTGGTTTGATTGACGAAGACGTTCAAGAAAGTGTTTCTAAGGTGCCTATTTTAGGCGATATTCCGTTTATTGGTCACTTGTTCCGTTCAACAGGAACGACTAAACGTAAGCGTAATTTGATGGTCTTTATTCGTCCTCGCATTTTACGAGATGGCGCGTCAGCCATGGACTTAAGTCAGCAAAAATATAACTACATTCGTGCGGAACAAATGAAGCGTGACGAAGATGGCATAGAGTTAATGCCGTTTACGGATCACCCAGTATTAAAAGAGTGGGATGATTCATTAGTATTACCACCAAAATTTGAAGAGTATTTGGAAGGACAAGAAAGTGGTGTTCTACCAAAACCGTCTAAAAAATACAAAGACGACAAGTCTGGCTCTGAAGAGTAATCATTATGGATTTAGATTCTGACGTTAAAGACGAAATCCAAGTAGCCGATGAAAACATTCCAATTAATCAGCGCTTACCATTTGGTTTTGCGCAACGATTTGGCGTAATGATTTCATACATTGAAGAAAAGCCTGAGATTTTGATTAAAGCAGATACACCGATGTCTGCATTGATGGAAGTTCGTCGTTTAATTGGTCACACTTTGCCTTATCGTGTGATTGAAGACTCCGCCTTTGATTTAGCAATAGAAGTTGCTTATCAACGTAATGCTTCAGAAACACAGCAATTGATGGAAGACATTGGCAATGAGGTCGACTTGTTCTCAATTGCAGAAGAAATGCCAGGCACCGAAGATTTGTTAGAAAGCGAAGATGACGCGCCAATCATTAAACTTATTAATGCCACGTTGTCGGAAGCCATTAAAGAAGGCGCTTCGGATATTCATATAGAGACCTTCGAAAAACAATTAGTGATTCGTTTTCGCGTTGATGGCGTTTTAAGAGAAGTATTAAGCCCAAATCGTAAACTAGCGTCGTTGTTGGTTTCACGTATTAAAGTTATGGCGCAATTAGATATCGCTGAAAAACGTATTCCTCAAGATGGTCGTATTTCGCTAAGAATTGCAGGTCGAGCCATTGATGTTCGTGTTTCTACAATGCCTTCATCCTATGGTGAACGTGTGGTTATGCGTTTATTAGATAAAAATAATGCACGCCTAATCCTATCTGATTTAGGAATGGCGCCAAACAATGAAAAAGTGTTTGGTGAACTGCTTCGTAAACCGCATGGCATTATTTTGGTTACAGGGCCTACCGGTTCAGGTAAAAGTACCACTTTGTACGCTGGGTTATCAGACATTAATAGTAAAGACCGTAATATCTTAACGGTTGAAGATCCGGTTGAGTACGAATTACCCGGCATTGGCCAAACTCAAGTAAATCCAAAAGTTGATATGACCTTCGCCAGAGGTTTAAGAGCGATTCTTCGTCAAGATCCGGATGTGGTCATGATTGGTGAGATTCGAGATTTAGAAACCGCAGAGATTGCTGTTCAAGCGAGTTTAACGGGGCATTTAGTTATTTCTACTTTGCACACCAATACTGCCTCAGGTGCTATCACTCGAATGGAAGACATGGGCATAGAGCCATTTTTATTATCGTCGAGTTTATTAGCGGTTATCTCACAACGACTGGTTCGTACTTTATGTAAAGAGTGTAAAGAAGAAGTGGAACCAGATGCATCAGAACGTGAATTAATTGGGTTAGCTGATAACAACACCACCAAGATTTTCCACCCTAAAGGTTGTAATAAATGTAACTTTAGTGGTTATAGAGGCCGAGTGGGAATTCACGAATTACTGAAAGTAGATGAAAAAGTTCGTGAGATAATCCACAACGGCCATGGCGAGCAAGAAATTGAAAAATACGTAAGAACAAACATTCCAAGTATTCGTAATGACGGCATGGACAAAGTATTAAAAGGCATCACAACACTTGAAGAAGTGTTGCGTGTGACAAGAGAAGACGCTTTATGGCTGCATTTGAATACAAAGCGCTAGATGCCAAAGGCAAGTCTAAAAAAGGCATTCTTGAAGCGGATACGTCTAAACAAATACGTCAGCAATTACGTGAAAAAGGCTGGGTGCCTTTAGAAGTAAATAAAGCGAGCCAAAAAGAGCAGCAATCAAATGCTGGTTTTACTTTATTTCAACCCACAGTATCTGCCGGCGACCTTGCATTAATTACTCGTCAGTTAGCGACACTCGTTGGCTCTGCATTAACCATTGAATCTGCACTATTAGCGGTTGCTGAACAATGTGAAAAACCAAGACTTAAACGCACCATTATGGCCATTCGTTCAAAAGTGGTAGAAGGTTATACGTTAGCCGATGGCATGAAAGAATTTCCTTATATTTTTGATCACCTTTTCCGTTCAATGGTGGCCGCTGGTGAAAAGTCGGGCCATTTAGACGAAGTTCTTAATCGTCTTGCAGACTACACAGAACAAAGACAGGCAACAAAAAGTCAGTTAACGCAGGCCATGATTTACCCTATCGTGTTGACATTATTTGCGATTGGCATTGTGGCATTTTTATTAGCTTCTGTGGTTCCGCAAATTGTTGG
>CAWUUQ010000093.1:0-13819 GCA_963925625.1 uncultured Psychrosphaera sp. | reverse complement strand
GATATTGATATTGTAAGACACTCAGCTGGCACAGCTTATTGGGAGCTAGATTTAACCACAAATCAACTTTATTTTTGTGACATCGTATCGCGACTATTAGGTCTTGATTCATCATTCACATCTCCTATAGAACTTTTAGAGTTACAAGAACGAGCCGATGGCGCTATTTTTGAATTTGCCGCTAATACGCTGACTCAAGATACATCGTCGAACTACTTACAAGCAAAAAAAATGTTAATTGACCGACAAGGAAATCAATTTTTTGTTTTGTTGCAAGCTCAGTTATATCCAACAGAAAATACCATCGTAGGTACCCTGTTAGACATGACAGAAATTAAACAGGCTGAAGTTAAGTTGCGTCAAAGAGAGCAACAAATGAGTCAATTAATTGATTCTATTCCAGAAGGCATCATGATTCTTCATAATTCTAAAGTAGCCTACATGAATAGAGCGTCATTAAAGCTGTTTGGATTTGAGATTCCTTCACATGCCTTAGACAAACTTTTAGCTGATTTTGTTTCTGACACCGACAAAACACTTCTTCGGGATCGAATTAAATATATGTTGGCGGGTAAAAGAAACAATTATGGATTTACCTCAATGAAATTAAAACGTATTGATGGTGAGTTTTTCGACGCCGAAGTGGCCATCAGCCTAGTCATATATGAAGGACTAGATTCTATTCAATTTGTTATTCGCGATCTAACGGATGTATTGCGAGTAAAAACAGCGTTAGCGAGAGCCAACTTTAGATTAAGTGCGCTTTCTTCCAAAACGTTGGAATTAATTGAAGCAGAAAGAAAACAAATTGCAGGCGAACTTCACGACGATGTAGGACAGTCATTGACCGCTGTGTTATTAGCCACAAAATGGATAAGCCGACGTTTAGAAGATCCCAAATTATTAGAGAAAGTGTCCGATATACATCAAATTACGAGTCAAAGTTTAGATACCGTTAGAAACTTATCCTTATTATTGAGGCCAGCTCAATTAGATTCTTTAGGCTTCTCTCCCGCAATTAGATGGCAAATGGATAAGCTGTTTTCTATTGATGAAATTCAATACGAGTTAGATGATCAAGACTTTCTTGAAGTTAAGGATAAACAAGCAGAGATTGTTGGATTTCGTGTTGTACAAGAGTCACTCACTAATATTGTGAAACATGCTAGAGCTAAAAATGTAAAAGTTACCCTGCAAAGCAATGACTCTGTTTTAATAATACATGTAAGCGATGATGGCAAAGGGTTTGATGTTAATGCTCAAAGCGACAGCGTTGGGTTAATTAATATGAAGGAGCGGGTAGAGTTAGCGGGTGGAGAATTTAAGGTTCACTCTAAGCTTATGTTAGGTACTGATATTAAAGTGGAAATACCGTTGCGAAATTCAGCATCGGGTCTAGACTTCTAGATAGTGTTAAAAAGGAGATATAGATGCACAAGTTGAAACGAGTTTTGCTCGTTGACGATCATCATCTAGTTAGGGCTGGTTTAAAAGCATTACTAGAAGACTTAAACAATTTTGAGGTCGTTGCCGAAGGGGCAGATGGCTCGGAAGTTATTGAGCTAATAGAAAGCTCTAACCCAGACGTGTTAATACTTGATATTGCAATGAAAATTAAATCTGGTTTGGATGTTTTGCCTGAAATAAAACTTAGCTATCCTGAACTGCCGGTCATTCTATTGACCATGCACAATACCAGTGACTATTTACAAACCGCAATAGAGCGAGGAGCACAAGCCTATTTGCTGAAAGATTCTGCAGAAGTTGAATTGGAGTTGGCATTACAAGCGGTTCTAAATAACGAAATTTATATAAGTCCTAAGCTTTCGGAACAGCTCATTGCAGCAATGACAACCGAGAAGAAAAAAGATGCGGTAGATGTTTCAACATTATTAACACCTCGTCAAAAAGAGATTTTGAAAATGCTTGCGGAAGGCAAAGGAACTAAAGAAATAGCTTATGACTTAGGATTGAGTGTAAAAACAATTGAGTCACATCGATCTCAAATAATGGAGCGATTACAAATCAGAGATTTAGCATCACTCGTTCGATTTGCCATTAAGCACGGTATTACTACCTTATGATTTAGGGAAATCCTTAAAAATATTAAGGTTCTGACTTAGTAAAAGTAGGAATCTCCCTTATTTTATTTGATTAATGATTGGTTATAATTAATACAAGTTAATCAGATACTCTCCAACCTGTTGCAACCTTCGCTAATCCGAACGGTTGCTTTTTTTTGCGGGTTATATTTTGAGTTTAAGTTAGTTCAGGGATTTCCTGTTATTTTCTCAGGGATACTCCTATATTGCATTCTCATTCCTGACACTAATATTACTTGTAGTATACCGAATTGAGTTAATTCTCGGAGCGAATATATGCCAAATGACGAATCAAATTTAACAAATACACTTGCAGAAGATATAGTGCACAATGGCGATAATTTGTCATCGTTAGGCAATGCGCAAAACGGTAATATGCGATTAATTGCTGTAAGAAACCTCCAGTACTATCCAGAACATCTTTCCATTTTAATTGGTTTATTATCTACTGAAACCGATGTGGAAATATTAACTGAAATAGAAGTCACGCTGTTAAAGCTAAGTGAAGATAAATCACTGATTAACCCTATTTGTGAAAAGCTTCATTTGTTACGTTCAACGTTAGCAGATGGAGAGCCTGCATCAACTTGTTGTAATCGTGTATTAGGTAGGCTTGCTAATAAACGTAATTAAACTCGAAAGTCAAATTTACACGACACTACCACTAGAAAAACTCATCACTTAGGCATATATTGATGCTAATCAATAAATGCAATCAATCGCGCGATAACTCATACAATTAATCAAACTTTAAACTAGGTCACGTTATGAAACCACTTCTATGGATCGGATGTTCAATTGCCTCTTTTATTCTTGCTGGATGCGGACAAAATGAGAGCTCAAAAATGGCAAATACTATTAATTCACAACAATTTACAAAATTAAAAGCGTTGTCGACAAAAGCACCAGTCGCTCCGAAAATTGAACATGTTTTTTCTCATCATGGCATTAGCGTTAGTGACCCATACCATTGGCTAAAAGATCAAGGCTATCCGGTAATAGACGATAAGCCCGTACTTGACTACTTAAATAGTGAAAATGACTACTATCAAGCTTTTCTTGAACCCAACACACCGTTAGTTGATGAATTATTTGAAGAATTCAAAGGTAGAGTCGACGAGACAGAAACGTCGGTTCCCTATGTAAAAAACGGATATGAATATTGGTGGGAATATAAAACAGGCAATGACTACCCTACTTACTTTAGAAAAAGTCTAAATGCCGATGGTAAAGAAAGTGAAGTCGAAGTTTATTTTGATGAACAAGTACAGTCAAAAGGTCATGACTATTTTGTGGTTGGGGATTTAACCATTAGTCCAGACAACAGACTTTTAGCTTACAGCGTTGATACTGACGGTGATGAAAGATACAACATTTTTGTTCGAGACATAAAGACTGGGAAAAACTTAGATATTGTTATTAATGATTCATCTGGCAGTGTTGAATTTGCCGGAGACAGCAACACCCTTGTTTATGAAAAACTTGCGGAAGGAGTGTGGCGTGGTGAAAACATTAATGTTATTAAAATTGATGGTAGTCAGCCTGAAAAAACTATTTTCACAGAGTCAGATACCGGCTTTTTCTTATCAATGAGTTTAACAAGCAGTAAAGAGTGGTTAGTCATTGATACTGGAAATCGTGATGTATCAGAATTAGTCGCTTTTTCTGTTTTAGACTTAATGGCGCCAGGCAAAGTATTGCTTTCTAGAGAACGAGGAATTAAAGCTTCTGTTGACCACGCAAACGGTCAATTTTATCTCTTAAC
Organism: uncultured Psychrosphaera sp.; assembly: GCA_963925625.1. GTDB lineage: Bacteria > Pseudomonadota > Gammaproteobacteria > Enterobacterales > Alteromonadaceae > Psychrosphaera. The sequence goes on along the minus strand of CAWUUQ010000093.1, from coordinate 9,952 downwards.
CAATGACAAACATGTCAACTTTCGATTAGCAAAGGTTGCAGACTCAGCATCGGTTGAAGTGGTATGGACTTCAATAATTGAAGGTAGTGATTCTGTTTATCTAAGAGATTTCCAGGCCTTTAATGATCAACTCGTTGTACAGCTACGTCGAAATGGTTTAGACGCAATTCATGTTATCCCATACCAAGGCGCTCCCTATGATATAGAGTTTCCAGAATCTGTGTACTCAGCTGGCATTAGTACGAACCCTAGTTTTGAACAAGACTATGTTCGCCTGAGTTATCAGTCTATGGTCACACCAAGTACAACCTTCGACTTTAAATTTTTAAGTAAGTCGCTTGAGATTAAGAAGCAGAAAAAAATTCCATCTGGATACGATAAATCGCAATATATAACAAAGCGATTAATGGCACCGGGTCGAGATGGAGCACAAATTCCTATCTCTATTGTATATAAAAAAGGTTTTAATAAAGATGGGTCTCAACCATTATCACTTTATGCTTACGGTGCATATGGAATGGGCATGTCTCCTTCATTTTCAACTACTCGTTTAAGTTTATTAGACCGTGGTTTTTCATTTGCGATTGCTCATACGCGCGGTGGAGATGAAATGGGTTACAACTGGTATCTCGATGGGAAGATGGACAACAGGCAAAATGCTTTTAATGACTTTATTGATGTAGCTCAATACCTAGTAAATGAAAACTATGTTGCTGCCGGCAATATATCTATATCTGGCGGCAGTGCTGGTGGAAAAATGGTTGGAGCAGCTGTGGTTCAAGCACCAGAAATGTGGCGTTCAGCAACCTTAATGGTGCCATTTGTAGATGTACTAAATACAATTTTAGATGAGTCATTGCCATTAACACCACCTGAGTGGTTAGAGTGGGGTAATCCTATAACAAGCAAAAAATACTTTGAGTTAATTCAATCATATTCGCCTTATGACAATATTGAAGCACGAGAGTATCCACCAATGATGGTGACGGGTGGATTAAATGATCCTCGAGTTACTTATTGGGAACCAGCGAAATGGGTTGCGAAAATGAGAGCGACTAAAAAAGATAATAACTTATTAGTTATGCGCATGAATATGGGCGCAGGCCACTTTGCAAATAGCGGACGATTTGGACGACTTCGTGACAGAGCTGAGGAAATGGCTTTTCAAATCTTGGCGCATTCAAGTAAATAAATGATAAGGCTCATTATGAACTTTACCGTTAATAGAAAAGTCCTACTGTCGTAGGATTTTTTTTGATTAAATTTTGCATTAATCATAGATAACGACGAGTATTAGAATAAGTAAATCATTTTTAACAACAGGTTTTTAATTTGTTAGAGAAAAAACAAGCAACGAGTAAAAACTTTATTCAGCAAGAACTAAAAGGCACCAAGACGCAGGTTGCCTTTGTTATGCTGTTTTTGTTGGTTTTGTCTCTGTGGCATAGTTACTTAACAATTCAAGTTCATAAAAATTATCAACGTTCACTTATGGATACGGTTAGTTCTCAGGTAGCCAATGAGTTTGAAAACCACCTGCAAAAGAAACGACAAGAAATTGATGAATTTCAATGGCGTTATCAAAAAAAGATCTTGCACCTTCAACGCCAAGGCAAGGTTGCAGTTCGCGAAGACTATATAGAATTGTTTATGTTATTAAGGGAAGAAATTCAAGGTGTTAAACTTTTTTCAATCATAGATATTCACGGCAATGGTTTATTTAAACACATAACAGGCGATTTTTTACCTGACTGCAAAGAAGAAATTAATTCAACGATTGATAATAATGGTCAAGAGCACCTATTTTTACATAGGAGTGCGCAAAGCGTTCATTATGACTTGTTGCAGCCATTGATTGGTGCTGAGGAAAGCATGTATCTTTTTGTGGCATTTGATCCAGTAGAGTTCAAAACGTTATTAAAGCGTCATAGATTGCCACAACAAGAACTGTTCTTGTTAAGAAAAGATAGTGTCGGAAAAGTAGAACTGTCGCCATCTGCAGAAGGCAACTCTGCATTTGATACTATTATTATGACCGACTCTGAAATATCGACATTTTCATTTTTAAAAGAAATACCGAATACCCGTTGGAGTGTGGCCATTAGATTGGAAGAAAGCTATAGCCAAGATCTAGTTCAACAAAATTATTTAAGAACATTGGGCATCTGGGCTGTCATCTCAATTCTGCTACTCATTGGTTATGTATCAACGCGAGCAAAAACTTTGCGCCAGTTTAAAACTCTGCAACACCTTGAGTTTATAGAATCACATGACCGCTTAACGGGGTTAATGAATAGGCAGTCTTTCCTAGAATATTTCCAAAGTATTAAAGGTCATATTGATGATGGTGTTGGTGTTGCTTTAGTCATAGATATTGATAAATTTGAGATGATCAATAACGCTTTAGGTTTCTCTAAAGGTGATCTTTGTTTAAGACTTGTGAGTGAGTTAATAGCAAATATCCTACCTAAAGATGCAAAATTTTCTAGAATAAGTAATGATCAATTTTCAATACTATTGCCAAATTTAAGTCATGAAAAAGGCTCTGATTTAGCCAATTTAATTAGCAAAAATGTTCGTGAATTAAATTTATCAGACCTTTCCGATAACCTATCTATTACTTGCTGCGTAGGTGTAGTAAATATTAATGATGAGTTTGTTGATGGCGAGCATGTCATCAGTGCACTGTTACTGACTCTTCGTTTAGCGAAGTCTAATGGCCGAAATACCATACAGTTGTATCAAAGCAATGCCCCAGAACTCATCAAACATGCAGAAGAGATGGAAATTTATAAGTCCGTTAAGCGTGCGTTATTTGAAAGCGGTTTTATGTTATTTAGGCAAGAGTTACGACACGTTGATTCTGGCAAACAAGGCCGAGTTTTTGAGGTGTTATTGAGATTAACAACTAAAAGTGGCGAGATGATTAGCCCAGCTTTGTTTATTCCAATTGCTGAAGAACATAGTTTAGCAGTGGAATTAGACAAATGGGTCATTGATCAAACGCTTTATGCGTTGTCTAAAGATATAAACAGCGACGTATTTAACGAAATGAATCAGGGTGACCATTACTGTATTAATTTATCGGGACAGACGCTGGCCGACGCATCAATGGTAAGTTATGTTAAAGACAAGTTATCAGAATATGAAGTCCAGCCAAACAAAATAACCTTTGAAATAACAGAGACTTATGCTATTACACATTTAGAGTCGGCGATTCATTTTATTAATGAAATTTCTGACTTTGGGTGTTTGTTTGCGTTAGATGATTTTGGCAGTGGCTTATCCTCCTTTAGTTACTTGCAAAGGCTGCCTGTTCAAAAGTTAAAAATAGATGGTGTTTTTGTCAAAGACATTACAAATAACACAAGGAATCAAGCGTTTGTTAAAACAATGGTACTGTTAGCGAAGTCAATGGGCATGGAAACAGTGGCTGAATTTGTAGAAACAGAATCCGAGTATGAAATGCTGAAAACGTTAGGTATAGATTATTGCCAAGGTTACTACTTTCATCGACCAGAAAGCTGGGTTGCACAACCCCGAATAAAATAGAAATTAAACTCAAATATTAAGTTGGTTTATTATTATGCACACTCTTCAATTTCATTATGAGAATAGCCAATGGGCAAGCCCATTACCGGTTAACAACAAGTCTCAACTCGTTTTTGTATTTGGTAATCGAAACTTAATGGAATCTGAGTTTAATAAAACGTTAGTGACTGCATTTCCAAATGCAGATTTGATTGGTTGTTCAACCAGTGGCGAAATTAAGTCGACGGAAATTTTTGACGATTCCTTAGTAGTAAGCGCACTAGAGTTTGAAAAAACGGACATTAAAATTCACAGTGAAAACGTTCAAAATTATGAAGATTTTGACCAAGTCTTAACAGCATTGGTTTCAGGGATTCCGTTAGAAGGTCTAAAACATTTATTAGTCATTTCCGACGGACAATTGGTAAACGGTACAGCTCTGGCAGATGGTTTGTCGAAGTTAATTCCTAAAAATGTTGTGATTACCGGAGGCTTAGCAGGAGATGACAGCCGCTTTGAAGAAACCGTTGTTTGGCACAATGAAAATGTTAGCTCTGGTTTAATTATCCTTTGCGGATTTTACGGTGAAGCTATCAAGATTGGTCATGGCAGTTTAGGTGGTTGGATAACATTTGGTCCTGACAGAGTGATAACAAAATCAGTTGATAATGTTTTATATGAACTCGATGGACAATCAGCTTTAGATTTGTATAAAAAATATTTAGGTGAGTTTGCCGCTGAGCTACCAGCCTCTGCACTGAGATTTCCTCTAAGTGTAAGGGCAAAAGGCTCAACGGAAGCAATGGTAAGAACCATATTAAGCATTGATGAAGAAACAAATAGTTTAACTTTTGCCGGTGATATGCCGGAAGGTCATTATGCAACTTTAATGCGCGCGAATTCCGGAAAACTTATTGATGGTGCAGAACAGGCGGCACATCAGTCTTTGATAAAGCTGCAAGGAGAGACTCCAGAGTTTGCGCTACTAATTAGTTGTGTTGGTCGACGTTTAGTATTGCAACAGGAAACAGAATTTGAGCTAGAAAGCGTGCAGGATGTATTTTCTGGGAAGAGTATTTTAGGTGGCTTTTACTCTTACGGTGAACTATCTCCAGCCTCTGACAGCAATCAATGTGCATTGCATAATCAGACAATGACCATTACTACATTTTCTGAGCTCGTTTAAAGATGCATAGACTACTAAAACGACAAATTAATAAATATATATCTAAACAAAAGTTAGAAGGTGACTTTAGACCTTTTATAAAGGCCATTGATGAAGCTTATCAACAAAATGAGCGTGACGTTGAAATCATTGAGCGTTCATTAAACTTAGCTTCAGAAGAGTTATCAGAACGAAATGAATTACTAAGACTTGAGGTTGAGAAGCAACAAGCCGTTCAGTTAGAGCTTGGACAATCATTAGCTGCACTTAATGCTACGTTTGATGCAACCGGTGAAGCAATTTTAGCAATAAGTGCTGAAGGTCAGGTTACTAAATATAATAAAATGGCTGAAATGTTAATCTTATCTGATGGCAACTTCTCAGATATAAATGATGACAAACGCTTGATAACAAACTCCGTTCCTGAAGAACTTGATGAGGAGTCACAGCCTGAAATATCTCTAGCTCAATTTAGAAATTTGTTTAAGCAAGTTGTCGACTTTCCATTATTCATGCGAGAAATTAGACAAGTTGGTTACAACCCATTATGCGAATTGTTTGGACAAGTAACATTAAAAAATGGACATATCTTTGAGTACCATTCTTCACCTCAACTTAAGAATGGAGAGTTGCTCGGACGGGTTTGGTGTTTTAGAGATATAACAGAGTTAAAGAAAAACGAAGCCATCGTACACCATCAAGCATTCCACGACGCGCTTACTAATTTGCCAAACAGAGCATTACTAGACGATAGATTAGAGCATGCGATTCATTGCGCAACTCGATTTCAAACGCAATTGGCTGTGTTGTTTATTGATTTAGATGACTTTAAAAAAGTAAATGACAATGCAGGTCATCACGCCGGAGATATTGTCTTAAAAGAAGTTACAAGGCGAATTAAGACCTGTATTCGTGAAGTTGATACCTTATCTCGATTAGGTGGAGACGAGTTTGTTGTTTTGTTAGAAAATCTTAAAAGCCATTCGACATCAACAAATATAAGCCACCGTATCATTGATGAATTAGCGTTGCCCTTTGTGATCGACGATAATGAATATTATATTTCGTCTAGTATTGGCATTAGTATGTTTCCTAAAGATGGTGAACAACCTGATGAGTTAATGCGAAAAGCTGATATGGCGATGTATCATGCAAAATCGGTGGGTAAAAGTAATCATCAATATTTTGATTCTGAGTTAGAACGCTCTTCCGTACAATTATTAAAGATTGAAAATGAACTGCGTGAAGCAATCCAAGATAAAGAGTTCAGTTTGTACTACCAACCGAAGGTTGATCTTGCAACCAACAAGGTGACGACATTAGAAGCCTTGATTCGATGGTTCCGACCTGATGGCCGGTTTATTTCGCCAGAAGATTTTATACCAGTTGCGGAACAGACAGGATTAATTAATGAAGTAGGTAAAAGAGTACTTAACGAAATTTGTCGCCATTTAGTAGAGTGGAAAAAACAAGGAATTGAAACCCTTCCGATTGCTATTAATGTGTCACCCGTTGAATTCAGAAACAAGTATTTTGTTTCGCAGTTCCTTGCAATTATTGAGTCGTTTAAGTTATCACCGAGTTCTTTTGAAATTGAGATAACTGAATCGCTGTTTTTAGATAACATAGAACAAGCGCAACGTTTATTAACAAGACTAAGAGAAGAGGGTGTCACCGTTGCTGTTGATGACTTTGGAACGGGTTATTCTTCGTTGCAGTATCTTCACCAATTGCCAATAGACGTGTTAAAAATTGATCGCTCATTTATCATGGAATTAGACTCGGAGCCTCATAATGCGGCAATCGCAGATAGTATTATTACTCTAGGTCACAATCTTAATTTAAAGATAGTCGCTGAAGGAATAGAGAATAAAGAGTCGTTAAGATTTCTAAGAGAACGTGGATGTGATTTAGGGCAAGGGTTTTACTTATATAAACCTATGCCACATGAAAATGTTACTCAGTTGTTGCTTAAGAACTCAAAAGTATAGTTTGTGCTTTATTTTCGTTATTTTCAGAAGTCGCTTCGTTAGCTTCAGCACTGCTTTTGTTAGTTTCAGATGAAGTTATCGCGGCTTTTTCTGCTTCTAACGCCAATTTTTCACGATCTGCTTTAGAAATATATTTAGGCTTGTTGCTCTTATGCAATTTAGCGTTTGCCTTTTTTAACTTGCGCTTAAACGTATCATTAATTTTCTTTTTTCTATTCATTTTTATATAACATTCTTTAAGTTAGGAAATGATAAAGCGAAATTTGAATATAGCTTTTTTTGTTGCAATAAATTGCGCCTTTAAGTGTAGCATTTCAGGCATAAAAAAACCGACGCTCTTAAAGAGTAGTCGGTTATTTATTCTTTATGTTTAATTATAAAGAATGGTACCAGTGGGCGGACTCGAACCGCCACGCATTTCTGCGGGGGATTTTGAATCCCCTATGTCTACCAATTTCATCACACTGGCATTTTGTGAAGCGAGAGAATTATAACCACCGCTCATTTTCATGCAAGTACTTTGTGAATTAAACGATTTGTTTGTTGATATTATGCGCAATGAGAATAAAAGGTTTTGGTCATTTTGCTTTATTGGTACACTTTGGCCGAATTAATTATGATTACTGTGGGTTTAAATGTCAGATACAAATGTTCGAGCCGGATTTTTTAAACGTTTAGCCGCTATCGTTTACGATCTTTTAGCTGCGATTGCGTTAGCGATGTTAGTGACGATTGTGAATTTACTCTTAGTTGCTTATGGCTCTGATTTTGGTTTGTTTGATTTAACAGGCTACGCCGATCCTTCTTCTTATTTAAATGACCAAATTTGGTTCCAGATTGAACTAGTTTTATGGATTTGGTTATTTTATGCCTGGTTTTGGCATGACGGTGGACAAACTATTGGCATGCGCGCATGGCGTTTAAAGGTTCAGAACCAGGATAATACGTCGTTAACGTTAAAAGTTGGATTTGCTCGTGCTGCTTGTTCATTGTTAGGAATAGGTAATTTAATGATCTTTTTTAACCCAAGGCAAAAACTGTCTCTGCAAGACAAATTAACAAAGACAGAAATCATTGTATTAAGCAAAGAACAAAACAAACAAATTTATTTACGAGGCATTGAAGAGCCGACTAGAATCGATTAGGCCGAAACCTAATCAGCATTCGTTATTAGGCTATTTGTTCTTTTTGGTTAATAGATGCATAGCAATTAATGCAAAACATACCGTCGGTGCGAAGGCTCCCAGTACCGCCGGTAATTCATAAACCAATGACATAGAACCAAACACTCGGTCGACCAAAAAGAACGAAAACCCAGTTAGGATACCCAGAATAATTCTAGCCCCCATCGTCACTGAACGAAGTGGACCAAATATAAAGGACAAAGCCAACAATAGCATCACTGCGACATTAAAAGGCTGAATGACTTTACGCCAAACGGCTAACTCATAACGGCTACCATTTTGACCATTATTTTCAAGGTAATTTAAGTATTCAATCAATTCTGTTAGTGCCATTCTTTCTGGCTTAACCGACACAATTCCAAGTTTGTCGGGTGCTAAACTTGTTGGCCAAGGGAATTCATCGACTTGAACGTGAGAGATTTTAGTGTCTGCCCATTCAGTGATTTTGACATTAGTAAGTAACCACTGACCATTTTCGAACTGACCTAAATCGGCAAACATTTGACGACTCAGTTTGAGCTCTTTGTCAAAATCAAAAACCGATACTTCGATCAAGTCTCCAGATTCAGTAACTTCTTTTATGTTTACAAAGCTATCGCCTTCTTTTGCCCAAACGCCTTGTTCTGCTGAATATACTTGTCCGCCAGAGATGGCTTGAGTTTTTAATTCTTGTGCCGACTTGACGGCTTCCGGTACGCCCCATTCAGAAAAAATCATCATGGCTAAAATCATAACGGTACTTGATTTTAAAACAGCCGTAACAACGTTCGCTTTTGATAGACCAACGGCTTGCATCACAACTAATTCTGAGTTTGTTGCAAGCGCACCGAGCCCAACTAATCCTCCAATCATGGCGGCCATTGGAAAAAAAGCTTCTAAGTCTTGAGGGATTAAAAATAGACTATATAAACCAGCTGTTAAAGCGGTAAAGTCTGCTCGTCCAATGTACTTAAGCTGTTCGATAAAACGAAAAAGTGTGCTAATTCCTACTAATACGCCTAATGTCACAAAAATAGAACTTATGACTGTCCGACCTATATATCTTTCAATAATAGTCATGCCAAACATTATTTAGCTCCTTCCTTGTTGGTAACATCTTTTGCGGAGCTGCTTGAAATATTCAGTAGCCAAAATTTTCGTATCTTGCCGCCGGTTGTTCGATCTTTCATTAATAATAATATCGCGGTACTTAATCCAATTAAATGAATCCACCACAATCCCACCGATAGAGGAATTTTTCCGTCTTCCAATGCCGACTTAGATAATAACAACAAAATGTAGTAGGCAAAAAAGATGACTAAGCCAGGAAGTATTTTTCCAAACCTTCCTTGCCTTGGGTTCACGGAACTTAAGGGAACCGCAATCATCGCTAAAATTGGAATGGTAAGAGGGATTGCAATTCGCCATTGAAATTCAGCTCGCGCTTCTAAGTCATCTGATTTCATTAACTCTTCTGTAGATTGTGCAGTGAAGTTACGACTGCGTTTTTCTACCGCTTGGTCTTCCATTAGTATTTGATATTTGGAAAAGTTTAAGCGCTGCGCATCGGCATCCTTAGCAAAGTAATAACGATGACCTGCAGATAACACTAAATCTTGTTGGCCGTTTGCCACATCTTTTAACTGACCTGTTTGTGCAAATACAACGCTTTCAACACCTTCTTCTGAAGCTTGTGCAACAAAAACTCGTTTCATCTCTGAACTGCTGCGCTCAATGTCTTGGACAAAAACAACGGAGTCGCCTTTACCGGCTTTTTGAAAACGCCCAGCGGTTAACGTCGACAATACTCCTTCGGCAGCTGCATTCTCTCGAACTTGGTATTCGTATTCGGCGGCAAGTGGAGCAAAATAAAGTGTAATACTGCCACCAACAATGGCGAGTACGGTGGCAAAAATAAGAGTGACACGTGTGACATACCATTCAGAAACGCCACAGGCTTTTAAAACGCTCATTTCATGATCAGAATAAAGTCTGCCATAAGCAAGCATGACGCCTAAAAATACACTTAGAGGAAGTATGATGGCAGCAAGTTGTGGAAATCGTAAACCAATAATAGAGGCAACTAAATAACCTGGAATTTT
>CAWUUQ010000092.1:0-3357 GCA_963925625.1 uncultured Psychrosphaera sp. | reverse complement strand
TGATTTTTGGGAGAATGTAAATCATTTTGGCTCGACTATATATTTTAGTGTAGTAACCTTTACTACACTTGGATACGGCGACATTCACCCACTTGGTTTTGCACGCGCAATTGCAACTATCGAAGCCTTTGTCGGCAGTTTTGCACTTGCATTATATGTTGTAGTTTTTGTAAAGAAAACAAGCAGGTAAGCATTATTTTAATGAAACATTATGTGGGATTAAAAAGAATATTTAGAATGTAATGAAACTTTTTTGGCTTTTACTGGTCTTATCTGTTGATAGTGCAAACATCTTGAGACCGTGTTGGTGCTATCTCTTCATTATTCTGTTCCAACCCATTTTGGACAAGGCCAACCCTTCGTTGGCCTTTTTTTATTTAACGAACCATAAACCTTAACCCAGACTGTCGTTCTGTGTCTTCTTTAACGGCGGCTAGAATTGAGGCCTTCGAACCATAAACGGTAAATCTTTGTTTGGCTCGAGTAATGGCGGTATAAATCAATTGTTTGGTTAATACACGACCGGCCTGCTCAAGATTAGGGACAACCAACAACGTATGGTTAAATTCTGAACCTTGAGACTTATGAACCGTCATTGCGTAAACACTCTCATGTGCGGGCAACTTTTGATTGAAAAGTTTTATAACCTCGCCACGAGCATCTATGAAGTAAGACATCAATAGCCCCGATATTGGATCGTTAAGCTGTAAACCAATATCACCGTTAAATAAACCAATGTTATAGGCATTTTCAGTGATCAAAATCGGCCTGCTTTGGTAATGGCTTTCTTTCCAATCAATTAACCCCTTTTGCGCTAAACGTTGTTTTACTAGCTCATTTAACGTCTCTACGCCGTATTCGCCCTGCCTTACACATGCCAATAGTTGCGTGTCTAACAAGATACTAAATAATGTTTGAACGGTGTCATTCTCATTTTCTTCATTTAATAACTTTATTTTTTTTAATAATCGTTCTTGCCTAATGACTATCTGATCAACGATTAAATTTATAGAGTGATCTTTTGGGTTTACCCACGTTAAAACGTCGTTGCCCGCTACAAATGACTGCACATTTTTTGCACTATGTCCCGTTTCAAATTCACTGAGTAAACAATTTTCCATTAACAAATGATCAACCGCCGCTGATTTCCCTAAATTAACGGATTTAGCTAACAAACCAATGCCACCTTGTGCGTCAAACCGATAACTCTTTTTTAATTCGGTAATATACATTGGCTGTTTCTGCTGCTCTTCTGTTAACAATGTCAGTGGCATACAAAGCTCAGCTAAAAGGTTACCCGCCTCAACCGACGACAACTGTTGTTTATCGCCCAGTAATACAAGTTGGCAATGTTGAGGTAATGCACTGATTAGCGTTGACATAAGACTCAAATCGACCATTGATGCTTCATCTAAAATCAATACGTCTATCGGTAGTTTATTGTGCTCATTGTAATAATAAGCGCTTCTTCCTAACGGTTTAAGTAGCCGATGAATAGTCATTGCATCCGTTGGAATGAGTTTCTTTACCTCTTCATTCAAGTCAATTTTTGTTAGGCTTCCTAATAATGACTCAGTTAAACGAAGCGCGGCCTTGCCAGTAGGCGCTGCAAGTGCAACGGATAAGTTTTTATTTTTTGAGATTAATGCCGCTAACAATTTAATCACTGTCGTTGTTTTGCCCGTGCCGGGGCCGCCAGTTATCACTGAAAATCGATGTCTTAGGCTATTTAGTACTGCTTGCTGTTGCCAATCAAATTCAATACTCGAATCTAGATTTAGATCATGACGTTGCGCTAACTCATTACCGTCCAACCAAGGATGGGCGGGTTTTACTGCTTTGCCTTCATTAATAAATTCAGCGACCTTTAACTCATTAAAATAATATCGACTTAAAAAGACCAAACCATCAACAAAATAAAGCGGCTTTCCTTCCCCAAAACAGTCTGAACGTTCAATAACCAATGGCCAATCAGGTTTATTTGGCAAACTGTTATTCAGTATCGATAATTCTCTTAACCAATTCACGTCTAATAAACTATCCAAATTAAAGCAGGTGTTTTGTCTGCTTAATTCCCAGTTTATTCGAGCTGCCACTAACGCCATAAAATTTACACAATCTGACGGTTGGTTTTTAACTTCTTCAGCAATAAAACAAGCAAAGTGATAATCCGATTCGTTGATACGGCCGTCATTAACTAAGGTTTTAAGCATTAAAATTACTGCAAGCTTGCTAGTGTCTTCAGATAAGAATATTGAGTCCGTTATGTTCATAATAATGTTCCTTTTGACTGCCCACATTGTAACGCGTTATCTAGGTAAGATATTGCTTCAAAAGGAATTTTGTATTTATACACGCCATTAGATGATTGTTGTGGATGCATGCCTCTTAGAAATAAATAAATACCACCAGCAACATGCTGTTCATAATCATAATTTTGAATTTTATTTGATAACCATTTATGTAATGCATAACTATAAATTAATAACTGCAAATGATAATTGTGATCGGTCATCGCTTCAAAAAGGCGACTCTCTTTATAATCGGAATAATTATCGCCCAAATGATTAGACTTATAATCTAGTACGTAAAATTTACCCTCAATATAAACCGTTAAATCTATAAAACCTTTGATTAAGCCTTGCATTCCTTTACCACTCAACAAATTGTGATTTATTTTGGCTTTGTCTATCCCACAGATAGATAACGCGTTACCTAGGATTTCAGCGCTTATCGATTGAATATTAAAGTAAAACTCCATTTCATCTAAACGCTGGTCCGCTTGTAAATCGGCTAATGACCAACCGTCTATTTCAGTGTCTATTGTCTCTTGCAACCACTCAATAGTTTGTTCCGTAAACCGTTCCTGTGCGTTCGAGTTTAATCCAAACTTATTCAGCGCATCGTTAACAATTGTACGTTGGTCTGCAATTGGCTTATCAAACTCTAGGTGCTCATACATTTCATGCATACAGGAGCCGGCATTAGCGCCTCTAGGAAACGTAAAACGAAACCGTATCTCCTCCGACTGTTCACTTTTTTCTAAATTTGATTTTATTTGATGTGCAGCCGTTCCTTCGTCAGAAAGCCCTGCAATCCAAGGTTTATGTGTCGCTGACCCAACTAAACTTGAATAACTCAGCAATGACCAATTGGTTTGAATTTCACTCGAAAACTCTGAAAAGCATGGTTTTGTTAAAGCTAGGTTTAGTTTACTTAATGTGCCATGTTCAATTGATGCAGCCTCTGAAACAATCTGGTAGTGGTGTTCTACACATTCAGGGTCTAACAGTACAAGTTGGCTTAAATGATCTGCATTAGACTCTAGTTTGGAAAAGATTGTGCCTTGAACATTGG
>CAWUUQ010000091.1:0-6320 GCA_963925625.1 uncultured Psychrosphaera sp. | reverse complement strand
CTTGCATGTTCTGCGCTAATTCTGAAACGGCTGCGATTCGATCACTTACTTTATTGCTGAGCCATTTTTTTTTGCCAAATAATTTACTAAATATCATCTTGATCAAACCTTGCAATGTCCGTTTCTGCTAAAAACTCTTTTTTAAGTTCACGTTTTGACTTCATCACCATTTCACCATTTTCGCCCACGGTAAAATGCTGTTTAGACTTTTCAACTTTGCTCTGATACGCCAAAACAAGTTGCAAAGAGTCTTCTCGTTGACGTTCTGTTAGCTTTTGACCATTTTGCCACTTACCTGTTTCAACGGCATACTTTAAATTTTCATATACTTCTGGCGTAATATTCGCCAACATCTGATCAAGATTCATAATTTGCTCGTTTACTATTTACGGTTTCGCTTGGATAAAATGATGCGAAAACGGTTAATGATATACCATATAAAACCAACTAAAACACACACTTGCGCCAGTATATACTGCGGAGACTCTTTGTCTTCCATTGTATAAAAAGAAAAACACCCTACTAAGAACAATAACATGGCTATAAACTGATGTGTTTGCAATGTTTGATTATCTTTTAAGTTTTTGATTTTACTTAAGCTATGTATCTTTTCTTCCGTAAGGTTTTCCATGTCTAATTCACAATGAGGACAAACTTTTTGTTTGTCGGAGATTGATTTACCACACTGTGGACATTTAATAATTGCCATATCTACACCTTTAAGACCGTGTTTTACTTACTCTATTTAAACGAATAAAAGCACCTTAGTTGCCTAAGATGCTTTTGGACTGAGTGACTTAATTTAAAAACATAAAAGATTAATCTTCTTTTTTGTTTTACTTATCAAATTTAACCCAGTAGTCATCAACAGTTTCTTTCATTTCTTTACGTAACAAGAAGATACCTAATAAGTTAGGTAACGTCATTACTACAATGGCTACTGCCGCTAAATTCCAGATCAATGATGTGTCTGCAAATGAAGCCCAGAAAAAACCAGCAACGTAGATTACTCGATAAGGCATAACTGAACGCGCACCTAATAAGAAGGTCATTGCACGGTCGCCATAATAAGACCAAGCAATTGCGGTTGAGAACGCAAATAGAAGTAAACCAATTGTTACTATGTATTTACCAGATTCACCAAAGAAACCACGTGTGAAGGCTTCTGTTGTTAATGACGCAGAGTGAATTAGAGAGTCGCCTCGAACAATAATTTCTTTGTTCTTCAACATACCATCTATTACATTCAGTTTACCGTTGTAAACATGTTCACCTGGTAATAAGAAGGTAACGTTTTCTGCAAATGAACGAGAGTTTAAGATAGTGAAATCACCACTTACCGGCTTGCCTTCTTTAACGATAATTTCGCCTTGGTAAGGTGTTACCGTTGAACCCATTTCATTTAGGAAAGCGGATACAGACGTCAGATCTTTTTCTTTCTCTTGGCTATATTCGCCCGCTAAAATCATCATGTCTGAGCGCTGGAAATCATTTTCATGCTTTTCATGCCACGCACCAGAAGACAAAATCACCATGCCGGTTAATGTACAGATAATGATTGTATCGATGAACGGCTCTAAAATAGAAACCATACCTTCCGATACAGGCTCATCTGCTTTTGCTGCTGCGTGAGCAATAGGAGCAGAACCTTGACCTGCCTCATTCGAGAACAAACCACGGTTAACACCTTTAGTGAAGGCATAAGCAAACGCCGCTCCAACAAAACCGCCAGTTGCCGCAGAACCAGTGAAGGCATCTTGGAATACAGAGATAAATGAAGGCCATACGTTATCAAGGTTATATAAGATTACGCTTAACGCACCAAATACGTATAACGTTGCCATGATTGGCACTACACGAGAAGTAATGTAAGCAATTCGCTTAATACCGCCAAGAATAACTAACGCTAATAAAATGGCTAACACACCGCCGGTTAACATATGGTCTAAACCAAATGAGTCATTCATAGACTGCGCAATGTTGTTTATTTGTGGAAGGCTGCCCGTACCAAATGAACTGATGACCGTTGCGATAGCAAATAAAACCGCTAACCATTTCATGTTTAGTCGACGATCCATGTAATACATTGGACCACCGGCCATTGTGCCGTCTTCCGTTTTAACACGGTATTTGTGAGACAGTGTGACTTCTACAAATTTTGTTGTCATACCAAAAAATGCCGTCATCCACATCCAGAATAATGCAGCAGGACCACCAATAGATAGTGCTAATGCAACACCACCAATGTTACCTGTACCAACAGTGCCCGATAAAGCCGTTGATAATGCCTGGAAATGGTTTGTATCCCCTTCCGCGCCTTTTTTATCATACTTGCCAGTGACTACTTTCCAAGCATGTTTAAAGTAACGAATTTGTGGAAATTTTAAATAGATGGTGAAAAATATACCCACTCCTAATAACACATATGGAAACCACCAAGAGCTTCCTAATATGCCATCGAGAAACATGAGTAAATCGTTAAATGCATTCACTTGTTATTCCTTTTAAGTTTATTGTTTTTATTAATTGTTATTTTTATTTTTTCGTTTATTAATCTTTATTATTATCACTATCGAAGTTGATCAACCACTGCTAATACAGCCGTTAACGCATCTGCACCAAACTTAGCAGCACGAACGTCATTCCAGCCATAAATTGCGTCGGGTGCATCATTATGGTCTTTGAATGGCATTTCAACGGTATAAGATAAACACTTAAACTCTTCTCCTACCCAAGCGGCGCCTACGGTTGGAAGAGCTTGTCCAGGTTCATCTTTTGGATAACCATGTTCATCTTGGAATTCTGGAGTAATGGCAGCATAGGCTGCTTTAAATGCTTCTTCTAGGTCATGATGACGCTTGTCATAACTTTTGATGCCTTCACAGCCAGCCACAAAGTTATATGGAATTGCTTCATCGCCGTGTATGTCTAAAAACATATCAACACCCGTTTCTTTCATCATTTTAGTGACAAAATATACCTCTGGGCTTTTTTCAATGCTTGGTGTTAACCATTCACGGTTCAAATTTGTACCAACGGCATTTGTTCGCAAATGACCACGAGCAGAACCGTCAGGATTCATATTTGGCACAACATAAAACACGGCTTTGTCGAGCAATAAACGAGACGTAGCATCGTCAGCGTCATATAAACGGTTCAGTAAACCTTCAACATACCATTCGGCCATAGATTCACCTGGATGCTGACGAGCAGTAATCCAAATAGATTTTTTTTCTGGAGATGGCACACCAATTTGCAGCATTGAGATGTCACGACCATCAATGGTTTCGCCTAACGTCAGTAATAAGGTATCTGCATTTAACTGACATTGATGAATAAGGTCTAAATGACGTTCATAAGAGTAAGGGACAAAGTAAGCATAAAATACATGATCAAATTCTGGAATGTGGCTTATAACGAGTTCGCCATCAACATAATCTGTGTCTACTCTAAACCAAGTTTCACGATCATATGACGCCATGGCTTGATAATCTTGCCAACCGTCAGGATAAGCTGCATCTTTTGCATTAGTAATGCGTAATGTGTGCTCTTCGCCTGCCGTCGTTTCTAGTTTGAAATGAAACCATTGATAAAAGTCTGAGTTATGATCTTTTTTAATTGATAGCTGAATATTTTTTGCATCAGAAGCGTCAATCACATTTATATTGCCGCTGTCGAAGTTACTCGTAATTCTCATTGTAATGATCCCTGACCTATTAATGCTTTAGAGGTTATCATATAAAAAGCCGCTCCCGCCACACTTTATAGATCAGGAAGTGAGATTACGATTATAAATTAAGCGTTCTAGCTTTAATGCCTATCTCAGAGGAGTAACCCATCGATTTTGCATGGACTTGCCCTTGCCTATCGATAACATAATACGTTGGAAAGCCTTTTATCTTGTAATCTAATGATGTTGCTGAGTTTCCATATAAGGTGGGAAAAGTAAGACTCTTTTGGGCAATGAGTTCTATGACCTCTTGTTTAGATTGATAGTCGAGTGCAATGCTTATTACGTTAACATTCTCAAAATTAAGTTCATAAAAACTCTGCAAATTAGGCATGCTGACTTTACAAACGGAACACCAAGGTGCCCAAAAGAATAATACCGTAGGTTTGCCAATTAGCATTTCATTTGAAAATGTTTTTCCAGATACTGTTGGAAGGTTAAAGGCTGGCGCCATTGTATTATTATCAAGTAGCGAATATTCTCTGAACCAACTTATTAGGTGGAAAAGCAGAAAAAAAGCTAAGGCTTGTAAACTTATATTTTTTATCATTATCAGACTGCCATTATTTTATATTTTGCCTTTATACAATTTACGATGTTTTTCTTTCAACTAAATCAAAGAGGCATAACGGTATAAAGTAAATGTTGTGTATTTATAATAGAAGACAGGAATGCGAATAAATTCTTTCACTTGTATCGAAATTAAGTATAAAAATTAAATTTTGAATTTACGTAGAAAGGCCTTAACCACTGTAAAGCGATTCAAATCGTTTTAAAGACTTTGAGGGGATTAATAAATTTTATGGAAAATGTTAATCTGCGCGTTGAAAGTTCTTTTTTAGAGCTATTAGGCTCGCGATTACACTAATAGAAACAGTAATCATAATAATTCCTAAAGAGGCATTATTAATGTTTTCTGAGAATGCGGCTTGCGTCAACATAGTAATGATAACCACACAAGCTAAAACACTAATTACTAATACTGGCTGTGATTGTGACGACTGGGCGTTTGAAGCATTAATAGATGTGAACATAACCAAATTCTCCCCCGCTAACGGGTTAAAAAAACAACAGGACAGATTGCAGACTAAGGGATTTCCTTAGGAATATCTAGTTAAAAATACATATCACCTAGGGTTTATCCCTAGGCCAACTGCAACTATTTATAATTCTAAGTTTTAATTCAACGAGTTAACGAACAGTAGTAATTTCATATAAATAAAATATTTTTTGTTTACTCAAGATATTAGCGAAATACTTAAAACCACTTATACTTTTTGTAATTAGATAGAACGTATAGGGTCATCTTGTTTTGAAATTCACCATAAAACTTTCGATTTATACTTTATTGTTGTTTCTCTCTCACATAAGTATCTCTTCAACGGAAACAGCGGATAAATTAAACCTATCGGGTTTTGGTCAAGTAGTGTTAGGTGTTTTGGATGAGACCGAAGCGGATTTTCAAGGCTATTCATCTTCTTTATCATTAAAGCCAGAAACATTAGTTGGTATTCAAGCAGAATATGACTTTAGCTCTACCCTTTCACTTTCCACACAGTTAGTTGGCCACACAAATGACAATGAACACAGTGGTATCAGTTGGCTATATTTAAATTATCGGCCCATCGACAATATTCAAATTAAAATTGGCAAGCATAAAACCCCCTTCTTCAATTACAGCGATGTGACTGAAGTTGGATTTTCTTATCCTTGGATTACGCCGCCATTACAAATTTATAGTTCTTATATGTTTGATTACTTTGAAGGCATTTTTGTTCGTTACGACGTACCTAATGACTCTATTGGTTTAAATTTTGAAGCCTATTGGGGGAGTTTTGAAGATGATTATTATATTGGTTCAGACAAAATAAGAAGCAATGTAAATGATTTACGAGGCGTAATTTCTAATTTATCCATAAATAACTTTTCATTCCGTGCAAGTTATCATACTGGCAATAGTAAAACACAAATTGAAGCCTTAAATCTTTCAGGATTTGCTGAACAGTTACGATTATTTGGATTTACTAAAACGGCTGATTCTTTATCAATCGATGGTGAAATGGAGTTTTATCAGGCCAGCATTAGTTATGAAAAGATTGATTATTTTGTGAGAGGAGAATGGTCTAAAGTTTCACCTCAATTATTTTTAGTTCCACGCATAGAGTCTTCATATTTAACAGTTGGTTACAATAAATACCCATTTACCTACCATATGACTTTTGCACAAAGTGATATTCGATTTAATCAGCCCCTACAAGAAATACCTGTAGGTGTATCGCCAGATTTAGACATGTTATACGGCGCATATCTTAGTATTTATGAGAATTTACCTAAAGATAGTTTAGAAAGCATAAGCATTGGAGCTCGTTGGGATTGGCGAACAAACATTGCGTTTAAAGCTGATGTTACGCTCTTAGAAGGCAAAAAGGATAATCGTAGCTTTTTTACTCTTAAGGAGCCTGACAATTTTGACCGTTCTGCAGTTCTATTTCAATTAGCTGTTACGTGGGTGTTTTAGATGAAACGAATAACTAATACATCTATCGCACTGCTTGTTATGTGTCTAACTCCATTTAAAGCTGCAACATTT
>CAWUUQ010000090.1:0-4591 GCA_963925625.1 uncultured Psychrosphaera sp. | reverse complement strand
GACAAATCAATGTTGGCATTTTCATCTTGAATAGACGGTTCCGTATATATTCCTATTGAACTGGTAAAAATTACCTGTTTTACCCCCGACTCATAGGCCTTATCTACCAGAGATTTTATGTTGAGTGCATAATAATCACCCAATTGTTTTTTGAAGCCTGGCGGTATACAAATTACCAACGAATCTACCGTAAATAGGGCATCTTCAGCTGAGAGAACGCCTTCTGCGACATCACAATAAAAGTAACTTACTGCATTTATTAATATTTCTGGCTTGTTACTTCTAAAAGAGAGCTTAACGTCATATTTTTCAAGGTTTGATGAATTGAGTGAAATGCCTGTTAACGCTTCCGCTAATGCAGTTCCTATAAAACCTCCACCGATTATGCCCACGCTTCGTTTCATCGTTTTGGTATCACTACATATTGGCCCGTAAACTTAGCTACTTGAACTTGGTCATCCATCACTTCAACCTGCACACTTATGCGCGCTTTTTTATTATTTTTTAACGGTTCAAAGTCACCTGAGATGTTTTCGAAATGAGCAATTGAGCGCGGTAACTCAGTCACCGGCTTATGATAGTGTACCTGTGCGTCTGCAAGAACGATATCGCCCTCAACGTCATTTTCTTTCATCATCAAATGAACAAGTCCCCAACCAGTAAGTGTAGCCAGAGAATAAATACTGCCCGCAAACATTGTTCCATGAAGGTTCATATTTGGGTTTAATGCCGCACGGGTTTCAAACGTTTTGCCCGTATATTGAAAAACTCGAATGCCCATTAACTGAGTAATTGGGATTTGTTGATGCCAAATGTTTTGTAAATCAACACACCACTGTGGATGACGAATAATAACTTCTACTTTATCTAACGGCTTGCACATTTGAACGTGAGGAATAGAGCCAAATATTTCTGGCGCGTCGCCAGTGACTTGATAACCTAAGTTTTCGTAAAAATTGGTCGCCGATGTGCGAGCATTTAAAATAACGCGATCGACACTTTCTTGCCTAGCGATGGCTTCGAGTGACTCTAACATCATCGTTGCTAAGCCTTTTCGACGATGTTCTTCTACAACGGCCATATAACGGATTTGACTTTCTTCTGTACTGACAAGGTGCATACGAGCAACCCCGACAACATTGCCATTGTCATCTTTAACCATTCGATGCCAAGCATGTTGTTCATATTCGTCTTTTTCAGAACCACGAGGCTGTTGTAATGGCGCTCTTAAAATTTGCCAACGAATTTCAAAATAGCTTTCCCACTCTTGCTCGGTTTGTGGCGCAACCACCTGATACATACATTACCCCTTTACCTTTATTTCTTAGAATAAAAAGTCACAGCGTTTTTATCTTTTGTTATGCTTATAATATTGATTATCTTACGACTTTTGTATTCGCTTTATGACCTTTGAGCCATTTCAACTTGACGACGTGAATCGACAACAATTGTACTTCTATCAAAGTACAAAATCGAATCCGCAACATGAATTTAATAATATGCCACAAATGCGCATCGAAGCCTTGCAAAATCAACACCATATTTGGTTAGAGATTAATGGTGTTGTTCAAAGTGCTTGTGAAAAGCAACCGCCCTTTCGCCCGGTAATGGCTCATACATTAGTAATGTTTTTGCCTCAAATTCACGATGCTGTGCCCACTTCAATATTAGAATTAGGAGGCGGCGCATTAACGGCACAACGTTATTTTTCTAAAACGCAGCCACACATAAAATTTATTACTGTTGAATATAGTCAAAAAGTCATCGATGCGGTAGCACAAGTCTTTCCTGAAAGCTGGGCGTTAAACGTTGTCTGCGACAATGCCTTTAATTACCTAAAAACGGCAAAGAGTAACAAACTCACATTTGATTGGCTTATGGTTGATTTATTTAATGGCGCAGAATCTCCGCCAGAGGTTTTTAGCCGCGAATTTTTTGAATCCGCAACAACACTCATTAATGTTTCTGGATGGTTAATTTTTAATTGTTTGGAAAATGATCATTCTGTTCTTTCAATACTTCTTGGCAATATAAAAATGGCTTTTGGTAAAGCTCCAAAAGTATTTGCTGTACCTGGCATGAAGAATCACATCATTATGGTGAAAAAATCAGAAGCATTTAACTTCCCTGACGACATTGAAAATCACAACATCGCCGGGAATTTTATTTGAGCGACTTTTAGTTAGTTATCAAACAGGTCTTTAGCCTTTTCAAGCGCATCATCCGCGCCGTTTTCTAACTTCTCCATAAACTCAGATTGCTCAACAATAGTGCCATTAAAGTTTAGGCCTAAGAACATGCCTTCACTGCCAACGGCTAGAATCAATAAACCAATAATTAACATTGGTGGTAGCAGTTTTTTAGCCATAGCAATCAATAGCCAAACAATTACTAGCCCTGCTACTAAATGGTACATCCAGATTTGGTCTGCAGGAATTTCTACGGAACGGTTAAAAAAATTAGTACTATCAATAACCTGATATAAATAACCACTCATCATCAATGCAACTGCACCAGCTAACATTGTGATTCCTTTTAATAACGACATTGTATTCTCCTTTTTACCTATTTTACGTATTTAACTGCTATTTTTTTATTCTTCTAAACTTTATTCTTCGAAGCTATCTTCCTCGAAGTTTTGTCTTGAGTAATGATCTTTGCTCGCCCGAACCTGTTACACAACCGGTTACAAAAGCTATGCTGAAATTTATGCGGCTCGCTACACTGACAAAGAGAAAGTCACTGGCCCGTCATTCACTAACGATACTTTCATGTCTGCACCAAACTTTCCTGTTTCCACCGGTAAACCACGCTCACGACAAGCCTGCACAAAGTATTCATACATCGAGTTTCCTAATTCAGGTGTTGCTACTCAGGAAAAACCAGGGCGATTTCCAGATTTTGTATCCGCGACTAACGTAAACTGCGAAACCACTAACAACGATCCTGTTACTTGCTGAACATTAAGGTTCATCTTGCCATTTTCATCATTAAATATTCTGTACTTGCTGATTCGTTCTGCCAGCTTTTTTGCTTTAGTTTCGTTGTCGCCTTGCTCAACGCCTAATAAAACCAATAAACCGCCATCAATTTTTCCAATCGTTTGTTCATCAACTTCTACTTTTGCCTCTGAGACTCTTTGAATTAATCCAATCATTTAACCTTTACTGCCTTCTATTTGAATCTACTGCTTGTTATATAACCCTGTAGTTAACACCTTACAGAAAAATGTGCCTAGTTTTTTGGGTGCTTGGTTATTTGAGGGCTTAATTTTTTTGCTTACCTTTCTAATTAACTATCTATCTACTTATCTACTTAACTACTTACATAAATTAGTTATTTAGCTATTTGCTTTTTCATTTAAAAACTTGGCCACTTTTTGACTCGATCTAATCAAGCCATCAACAATGCCAGGTTCCGTTGATGCATGACCTGAAGCTGGCACAATTTCCAGTACGCTATTTTTCCAAAAATAGTTTAATGAAAAAGCATTTTCTGGTTTACAAACAACGTCATTACGACCGTGAATGATATAACCCGGTATGCCTTGAATGGCATTAATTTCACTTAAAATTTCTGATTCATACATAAAACAGTGTTGCGTAAAATAATGGCAATATAAAATCGCCATCGTCACTAACTGACGACTTGTCATTGGCTCGCTTGGTTGATGATAGTTAACACTTACCATCTTGTCTTCCCAAGCACCAAAACGTTTTGCCGCTGACAGTTGTTCAAAATCATTGTCGCCCGTTAGTTTTTCTTGGTAGCTTTCTAGTAAATCGTCAACGGAGTCATTGGGATGCCCTTTTACAAACTCCGCATAATATTCAGGGAAAATCTGGCTTGCACCCACCGTCGCACCAAACAACCAATCAATATCTTGTTGGCGACCCAAAAAGACACCACGCAGAATTATAGCTTTAACCACGGCAGCATGTTTTATCGCATACATTAGCGCTAGTGTTGTGCCCCACGAACCACCTGTCACTACCCAGGTTTTTATTGAAAGGTGCTGTCGGATCATTTCCATATCTTGAATCAAATAAGGCAAGGTATTGTGCCAAGTAGCATTTATGTCATCAGCACAATGTGGCGTTGAGAGCCCACATCCTCGTTGATCAAAAAGAATAATGCGATACTGTTCTGGATCGTAAAATCGGCGTTGTGTTGGAGAACTACCGCCACCTGGACCGCCATGACAATGTATAACTGGAATGCCATCAGGATTGCCAGATTCTTCGACATAAATGGAATGACCATCACCTGTATCCAACATATAAGTGTTATTAACTTTTATTTCTGGGTATAAACTTTTCATTTTCCAGCCTTTATTTGATTTAAGTCTAAATCATCGAGCTCAACTGTCGCCTTAATTATTGAATCAACTGACTTTAGATAAAACCATTTGTCTATGTTCTCAAACGTATCATATTGAGTATGGTATCGCTTATGCGGATCGACACCAAAATAAAGATACGGAATACCATGTTTTTTGAAAATGCCGTGATCACTAGACTTAAACCAATCTCTTGCATTAACAACACTTCTATTGCCAAATCGCTCTCTGATGTCGTGTCCTACTTTGAGG
>CAWUUQ010000089.1:0-5748 GCA_963925625.1 uncultured Psychrosphaera sp. | reverse complement strand
CACTCCAACTCTTGTTGAATTGACTTTTGACGAGACTTTTCAGTACGTTGTTCTTGAGCAAGACGTTGGTTTTTTTGCTCCAACCAACTTGAATAGTTGCCTTCCCATGGAATGCCTTCACCACGGTCTAGCTCTAGAATCCAACCCGCTACATTATCTAAGAAATAACGGTCATGGGTAATAGCCACAACCGTGCCTTCATATTCGTGTAAAAATCGCTCTAACCAAGCAACTGACTCAGCGTCTAAGTGGTTGGTTGGCTCATCAAGTAATAACATGTCTGGTTTGTCTAATAACAGTCGACAGATAGCAACACGGCGTCGTTCACCACCAGAAAGGTGTTCAATTTTTGAATCCCAAGGAGACAGGCGAAGTGCGTCAGCGGCCACTTCTAATTGATGCTCTAAGTTGTGACCATCTTTAGCTTGTATTATGGCTTCAAGCTCACCTTGTTCTTTAGCGAGCGCATCAAAGTCAGCATCTTCCATAGCATATTCGGCATACACAGCATCTAATCGACTTAATGCATGTTTTACATCAGCTACAGCTTCTTCAACGATTTCACGAACGGTTTTGCTTTCATCTAAAACCGGTTCCTGTGGTAAGTAGCCAATTTTTACGCCTTGTAGCGGTCTAGCTTCACCCTCAATGTCGGTGTCAATGCCAGCCATGATTCTCAGTAATGTTGATTTACCAGAACCGTTAAGACCCAAAACGCCAATTTTTGCGCCTGGAAAAAAACTGAGTGAGATGTCTTTTAAGATGGTGCGTTTAGGAGGAACAACCTTACTAACGCGATTCATTGAATAAATAAATTTATCAGGGAGAAGAGCCATAAATTAATAAATGCCTTGTGAATAAGTAATTGTCCTATTGTAGAGTCACTACTAGTGAACAGTCAACGAATGGTGCAGGTTTAGACAACCAAAAGAAGGCTTGAATCCGAAAGAGTCAATGATTGCAATGTTAGGTCAGACACAATTTTAACCGTACTGATTTGTTATGCTCTGAAAATCAACAAAAGTACTGGACAATATTTTTGAAAAGTATGTCAAAGAGCAAGGAACAACCATTGTCGCACGGTCAAATAAAAATCTTGTATCTTGGACTAAATGCGGAAGTGAAAGAAAAAGAAAATATACAGAGTTTGGCGCGATTGTTAAGAATCGAATTCTAAACAAACACAACACCACATACTTTCTTCACTCAGTAGGGTTTAATAAGCGCCATAAAGTTAATTGGTCAGGGAAACCTGTTTGTTTAAAATCAATTGAGCCTTGAAATTTTTGCATTGCTTCAATTGTTTCCCCATCAAACGTGCTATTAATATCGCCATCATAATATCCGGCTTGCTTAAGTTTTGTTTTTAAACGGATAATGATTTCAACATAAAGTTTTGTTGTTCTTTCATCTACGGTTACATCAATTTTTTCCGATTTTTTTGATAATCTATTTTGAGAGATTTTTTTTATTAGATCTCTCAAAACAGGATAAATACGATCTGCAGGGTTCTTTTTACAATGAGATGAAATAATACTAGTGATAAGCTCTGTTGTTTGAAATGGCAAAATATCATATGTATCGTTAGCCCATTGATTAGTTCCCGTAATGTAACCATCCATCCATGAAGCTATAATGAAATACACTTGTGATTGTAAATTACGTTCTTTTTCATAAACAGCGCAAGATGTTAACCCCGCACCACGCACGCCATATTGACCTTCTTTATCGGCTGCAGTAGCACCTTTAGAAACCAACGTACCTGTAAATAACCCCAAAATAACAAGTGATTTTATAGCATATTTCATACTTATAACGGTTCCATAGAGAATCTAGAACGATGTATGTTTGTCTTTATTCCACGACGATAAAAAATCCATAACAAACCAAAAATCAATAGGATTAATGTAGTCGGCTCATCAACTTGACTAACAAGTTTTCCTTGATTCAAATTATCTACAAATAAAGTAAACTCTTGCCCCTTGATGCGATTAAATCCACCAAAAGCAAACATATCATCATAAATTGAGATACCTAATTTATCTGTAGAAAACAACTCATTATCAATACCAAGGAGAGTATTGAGGCTTAAAGGACCAAAGTTTAATAAGCTAACGCCCCCAGCCGAGCCTGTAGCGCCTAATTTCATTAAGTCCATCGTACCAGTCAAACCTAAATCAAGACCAAAGTCATTTTTTAACATTGCATCAATCCAAAACTCAGGCGTAAAGGTCGTAGTTTCTAATAGTGAAAAGCTAGGTAGTTCGCTCCATAATCCAC
Source organism: uncultured Psychrosphaera sp. (assembly GCA_963925625.1). Taxonomy (GTDB): domain Bacteria; phylum Pseudomonadota; class Gammaproteobacteria; order Enterobacterales; family Alteromonadaceae; genus Psychrosphaera. The sequence goes on along the minus strand of CAWUUQ010000089.1, from coordinate 3,468 downwards.
TCCAACTTTTATGCAATCCGCTAAGACCTAGAATCTCAATAGCATTGCTAAAGTTAAGATCCACCATTAATGTCGGTATCAATTCGAAATCTTGTGTTATGCCAAGTACGGGCCCTGCATCAACATCGCTAAGGTCTAAACTGGCTTGTAGTTTTATTCCACCACTATTTATCAAATCAAACTTAGCGCCTACCGGCGGTAAACCTGCAGCAAAAGTTGACACACCATCAATATCTAAGTGAGCCGTTAAAAGATCATCGCGACCTTCCGAGGTAATTGAAGAACCTGACTTATTACCACTCGTTGTTATATCTGGTAATTCAAGTTTCACAGAAGCTAAATCTGCAGTAATAGCTGGAGTAGGTGGTAATGTATTAACTTCAGTTACGCCGTGAGCAGTAACTTTAAACCCTACTGCAGGAGGTGCTATTGTTGCTCCTCCGCTTAGTGAAAAAGTTGTTTTAGCTAAAGGTAATTCAGCAAGTGGTTTATCACCAGGAAGAATACCATCAAGGAATTTTATACTATTTGGATCAATGGAAATAACTGACTGATCCATATTAGCAGAAGGTAAACTACGACTAGATGTTGAGCAGCCTAAGGTTATTGCACACGCAGTTGCATCAATAGAACCGGAAAGTTTCATTATGGCATTAATAGAAGCTTGGACTTGGGGTGATTGCGTGTTTATAGTACCCGAATCAAAAACACTTGAAGTAGTTAGATCAACAACTCCAGACCCTAAGATAACATCAGGTATGTCGACTAACGCTGAAAAATTAACGGTCGAATCAATTGAGCCACTATCAACGGTGTAACCTAATTCTAAGCCAATTTTACCAGAGCTAGTAATTTCTATTTCCGCACCTGTTCTAGTATCAGTTGTAATTGCTGGTATATAGGGTGAGTAGACAGCAGGAACTTCAGGAGAACATATTTCCCCGATAAAAAGATCAACACACGTTCTAGGAATACGTGGTGTTATTTCAACAGATGGCACGGCAGGAGTTATCGTTTCATTACGGCTACCAGTAATCCCTCCAATTGAAGCTGTTTTATTTGACCACTGAGCGCCCAGAAATATTGACTCGGACTCTTGAAAAGAAGAACCGCTTCCCCACATGCTTTGGTTTTTTGATTCAAAGCCTAATTCCCCCATTGAAATAGTTCCAGCGTGTGATGCAGGAACTAAAATTAGAGAAACGAATATAAACTTTATTAAATTCAGCAGATTAAAACCAATTTTATTATTATTAATTTTCACGATAAAACACCCATTAAATCAGAGATACAATAGACAATTACAGAATAGAGACTGCCTCTGCAAAATATATGCCTTTAAACTTAACCTATAAGTATCAAGGGATTATCGATTATCAAAATTATAAAGAAGATCTAATTGTAAAAAAACTGGACAGTCTTGTATAACCTTTTAGAGACGTATTAGCCAACCATTAACCTCATTCATAAAGTCTAGTTATGGCAACGGTGTTAAAGAATTTAGTTTAATTTTTGCGCATTCCATCGTTATCACTTACGCTTTTTCAAACAGGAATAATTATTAATAGGGATTCTGTGAGATATGGGTAACAAAAGCCTCGTTTTGGTTGCTGATGATGACCAGTCGATAAATCAATTATTAGTTCACGCTTTAGCACTCAAATTTAATGTGCAATCGAGTTACTCAGGTACAGAGACGTTACAGTTCTGCGCTAAGCAGATACCTGATGTTATTTTATTAGACGTAAACCTCGGTGATGTGGATGGTCGGGAAATATGTAAAAAATTAAAAAAACAACATGGTGATAAAGCACCATTAATATTATTTATATCTGGCGACAGTAATCAAGAGAGTGTCATTAATTGTTTTGAACATGGTGCCGACGACTTTATCGCCAAGCCTTTTTCGCCACCACAAGTCTTGGCAAAGGTCGAAGCGTTAGTTAAATATCACGATGTTATCGTTGATTTGCAATGCCAGAGTAAAGAACTAAGTTCGCTTATCACGACAACGATGTCACAAGCCTCTAGTTACGGTGCGTCGTTACAAATGGTTAAAGAGTTAAATCATGCCTTCACAGAAGCCGAAATTGCACAAACCGTGTTTCAGTTTTTAGAGTCTCAAGGTTTGCATGCTGCAATATATTTTAGACAAAATAATCAATCATTGTTTTTTGACCAGAGCGGAAAAGACTGCTCACCTATTGTTAAAGAAGTTTTTGAATTAATCCATAATAAAAAGCGAATTCAAAAATTTGGCAATAGGTTGATGGTTTCTGATCACCACAGTTCCATTTTAGTATTAGACCCGCCACAGGATGATGATGAGTCATATGGCATATTTATAGATATAATTACGGTCATTATTGAAGCGTTAGAGGCACGATTTATCGCATTCCTTAGAGAAAAGGAATTACAAATTTTGAATCGAGAATTATCAAATGTAATTTCTCAAATAAGTATTGATGTTAAAAAAGTTGATAAAGATAAAAAACAATTACTTGAAGACATCATTGCCCAAATAGGACTTAGCTTTCACAAACTTGATTTAACCATTGAACAAGAGGAATATTTTACCAAATTAATGGAAAAAACGCTGGCTTCACATGATCAAAACAACACGGCATTAACGGGTTTGCAAAATAAACTGCAAAGTTTAGTAAATGAAATGGAAGCATTATTAAAATAGAAATATTAGCTTCACGATTATAAAAGTAATGGATTTAACTTAGAAATTCTCATTGTTTACGTATAGGCATTTACTTCATAAGTGCGTATTATAAGCGCCTTAATTGTTAGTTATAACCAGTGCTGAGGTGCAAATATGTTAACTCGTGATATGAATATCGCAGATTTCGACCCGGAATTATGGGCGTCAATTCAACAAGAAACGCAACGTCAAGAACATCACATTGAACTTATTGCGTCTGAAAACTATACCAGTCCTCGCGTCATGCAAGCACAAGGTTCACAATTAACTAACAAATATGCAGAAGGTTATCCTGGCAAACGTTATTACGGCGGTTGTGAATACGTTGACGTTTCTGAGCAACTTGCAATTGACCGTGCAAACGAATTATTCGGTTCTACTTATGCAAATGTTCAACCACATTCTGGTTCTCAAGCAAATTCCGCTGTTTTCCAAGCGCTATTAAATCCTGGTGATACCTATTTAGGTATGAGCCTTGCGCATGGTGGCCATTTAACTCATGGTTCACATGTAAACTTTTCTGGCAAAATGTACAACGTCATTCCTTATGGCTTAGATGAAGAAACTGGCGAAATTGATTACAAACAAGTTGAAGCGTTAGCATTAGAACATAAGCCTAAAATGATCATTGCTGGTTTTTCAGCGTATTCAGGCATTGTTGATTGGGCCAAATTCCGTGAAATCGCCGACAAAGTTGATGCCTATCTATTTGTAGACATGGCACACGTTGCTGGTTTAGTTGCTGCTGGTGTTTATCC
>CAWUUQ010000088.1:0-3677 GCA_963925625.1 uncultured Psychrosphaera sp. | reverse complement strand
CATTAATTTACCCGATGGAAATGGCATAGATATTTGTCGCGACATTCCTTCTATGAACAAGTTTAACGATAATTATGGTCATCCTGTAGGAGGAAGATGTTTCGGCAATTGTCTCTATATGCATGGGCATTACAAGTGAACTATTGTCCGCTGGTTAAAAAGCAGGCTTAAACAAAAATCAGTGCTAAACTAAATGTGCTTTCAACATCAGGTCGACCCTTTTATGAGTACTCATTCGTCTTCAAATATTAACGAAGTAGTTTTTAACGGCATAAGTTACCCTTCGACACTAAATGTTCTGCAGCCACAGTTGGCCAGTATTACAGACCTTAATCAGCCAAATACATTTTTGTTGATTATTGAAATGTTTGTGCAACAGTATGAGTCGTTTAAAGATGATGTGAAACACGCGATTTTAACTAACAATGGACCTGAACTGCATTCTTTGATTCATACGTTAAAAGGTTCTTCTGGCGCATTAGGCCTTCAGAATTTAAATGAAATAACCACTGAACTTGATCTGCAACTGACACAAAGAGTCGATATTGATAGCCTTAATTTAGCTGATTTGTATCGTTGTATTAAGTTAAGTATTGTGGACTGCAAAAAGATACTTGAACTAAACAGTCACTGTAACCATGAGCAAAACAACGCGCATGCTGACTCTAAACAAGACCAAGACCTTTCTGTGTTATTAATAACTTTACGTCAAAAGCTGCATAATCATGAGTTGATTACACAGCCTTTTATAGAGTTACTGCGAAGAATTTTAGATGATCAGAACAATCGACGTTATGACCAAGTCATTGCTTTGATTAATGAGTTTGAATATTCCAAAGCTTATCAATCATTAATTGAAATCGACTAGAATTGAAACCGACTAGTTTCCTCGAATCTAGTATTGCTGTGAATAAACCTAAGCAGTGATTAACCTAGCTGCAACACGTCATGCTTAATTGCCCGTTTCGCATTTATTAACGGCTTTTAGATCTACATTACGGTCTTGTGCTTCTTCAATAATATCAAAGTCTTCGAGGAACAGCATATAACCATCTTTGTTATCCGTTTGTAAAAACACATCAACCTCAAGTTCTTCAAACTGACTTAAGTTGCCAAAACATGAGTTTTCCGTAGAGATTGAAAACGAGCCACTGATTTGTGCTTTTGATGCCTTATATTTTTTTGCTAACGTCAAACCATCCGTCATGGTTTGCGCATCTTCATTTGATAATTTTAGAATAGTCAGACGTTCACGATCTTCAATTCCATCCAATAACATTGGCGAAAAGTCAGCTTTGATATCGGGCTGAACCTGAACTAAAAACTCATACTTTTCTTCAATTGCCTGTTGTACCTTTTCTCCATCTTCAGTCAGCCCTTCGCTTTTAAGGCCCATAAAAATTTTTACCGCGCCGCTTTGAACATCAATGGCTTCATTGGTTCGAATCGCTACGCGCATTTCATTTGGTTTCATGTCGAGCGGAGAAAAAGCAACCATCTTATACATGGTGGAAATCGGCATGCTCATACAACCTGTTAGTGCAAAAACTAAGAATGCTGCGGTGACAGTGTGGGTAAAAGCTTTAATCTTCATAAACGTCCTTGAGTTAAGTTTGGAAAACGGTTTGACAAGCTTGTTTTGTACTTTCGCTTTGACTATTCACTTGGTACTTTGAGTAGACTAATCAATTGCTTAAAAGTTCACCTCTTTTTATTACAGTCTCTTACACAACTTTTCTCAACACTTTTAACACCACACTATTGTAAGACTTTATGTCTGACGCTTTTTAAAAAGGGCCATTGTTAGAAAATTTACATCTGATTAATTGCACAGAAATAGCAGGCTAGACTGGAAAAATTGGTGAAATTTTGTTTAAATCCCGCCCTTAATTATTGTCGCGACACCCAAGAGGAACACATCCACGTGATTACTACTGCAAATATCACCATGCAATTTGGCGCTAAGCCTTTATTTGAAAACATCTCAGTCAAATTTGGCAACGGTAACCGTTATGGTTTAATCGGCGCAAATGGTTGCGGTAAATCTACGTTTATGAAAATCCTTGGTGGCGAATTAACACCTTCTAGCGGTAACGTAAGTTATGGCGAAGGTGAACGTTTAGGTAAGCTTCGTCAGGATCAGTTTGGTTTTGAAGAATATTCAGTGGTTGATACTGTAATTATGGGCCATCAAGAGTTATGGGACGTTAAACAAGAGCGCGACCGTATTTACTCTTTGCCTGAAATGTCAGAAGAAGATGGCATGAAGGTCGCGGACTTGGAAACTCAATTTGCAGAAATGGGTGGTTACGAAGCTGAATCATCCGCTGGTGAGTTGTTACTAGGTGTTGGTATTGGCACCGAAATGCATTACGGATTAATGAGCGAAGTGGCTCCTGGTTTTAAACTTCGTGTTTTATTGGCTCAAGCACTATTTTCAGAGCCAGAATTTTTATTACTCGACGAGCCGACCAATAACTTGGACATCGATACGATTCGTTGGTTAGAAGATATCTTAAACCAACGTAATTCAACGATGATCATCATTTCGCATGACCGTCACTTCTTAAACTCAGTTTGTACTCATATGGCCGACTTAGACTATGGTGAACTTCGTGTTTATCCTGGTAACTACGACGAATACATGTTGGCGGCGACTCAAGCTCGCGCTCGTATGATTTCAAATAATGCGAAGAAAAAGGCTCAAATTGATGAGTTAAAATCTTTTGTTGCTCGATTCTCGGCCAATGCTTCTAAGGCTCGTCAAGCCACCTCTCGTCAAAAACAAATGGATAAAATTAAATTGGATGAAGTTAAGGCTTCTAGCCGCGTGAATCCATTTATTCGTTTTGAACAAGAGAAAAAGTTATATCGTCAAGCCGTTGAGATTGAAGGTTTGTCTAAAGGCTTTGATGAAGGCCCGTTATTTGAGAACTTTAACCTTATGGTTGATGTGGGTGAACGTATTGCCATTATTGGTGAGAACGGCGCCGGTAAAACAACGTTGCTTCGCACATTACAAGGTGACTTAGAGCCTGATTCAGGTTTTGTTAAGTGGTCTGAAAATACAAAAATGGGTTACTACGCGCAGGATCACGCCGCTGATTTTGAAAAAGACATAGACCTGTTTGAATGGATGAGCCAATGGCGCAGACCAAACGACGACGAACAGTCTATTCGTAGCTTTTTAGGCCGTATGTTGTTCTCTTCTGACGACATTAAGAAGTCTGTGAAGGTATTGTCGGGTGGTGAACAAGGTCGTATGTTGTTTGGCAAAATGATGATGGCAACGCCTAACGTTTTATTGTTAGACGAACCAACAAACCACATGGACATGGAATCGATTGAGTCATTAAATATGGCACTTGAGAACTATGAAGGCACATTAATTTTTGTATCGCATGACCGCCAATTTGTATCATCTCTCGCGAATCGTATTATTGAGATTAAAGACAATAAGGTTACTGATTTCCGTGGTACTTATGACGATTACCTTAAAACAAAAGGTGTTGATCACTAATTTCTAGTTAGTGATTTGATAAAGAGAAGGCCTTCAAATGAAGGCCTTTTTTATAATTGATTGGCGGTGCGGTATTTGCCTTGATAATCAAAGATTTTTTCTTGGACTTGCCAGAGCGGCGCACTCTTTGGAGCAGTCTTTTTGGCACTCTTTTTAG
>CAWUUQ010000087.1:0-7438 GCA_963925625.1 uncultured Psychrosphaera sp. | reverse complement strand
CTCCATTCCGAACTCAGAAGTGAAACGCAGCTGCGGCGATGGTAGTGTAGCATTTGCTATGCGAGAGTAGCTCACCGCCAGGCTCCCATTCGAAGAATCCCGTGTCCGTAAGGTCGCGGGATTTTTTTTCGTTTAAAGCTCGGGTTTATGCACTGGCCGCGCCTAGGCTTCCTGCCTCTGCGGCACTCGAACATCCATGTTCATCGTGCGAGGGGGGGTTATTGCCTGCAATTTATTTAATTTGCCCTGGCGGCTCGCTACTACGTAGCACCCGGCAACTGCTCCTGCGTTGCTCTAACTCCTGCATCCATGCAGTCGACACGCCAGGCTCCCATTTCTAAGATAAATCTATAAACAACGCTGTTTTTCTGTATATTAATCATCCATAAGCGAGTCGTATTAATAAACATATTTATAAACAGAGAATATTTAATGTACAAAAATACCACAAAAAACCTACAAAAACTCTCACTTGCACTGTGTTTAATGACAAGTCACCAACTGTTATTTGCATACGAAACAGGCAGTAAAGAAACCGATATGCCCGTTTATGCGATCGCTATTCATGGTGGTGCTGGCACTATATTGAAGAAAAATCTAACTGAAGCGCAACAATTAGCTTACGAAAGTAAGTTAGTAGAAGCCCGAGATGCCGGTTTTGATGTACTCAACGCAGGCGGCAGTAGCCAGAAGGCCGTAATCACAGCCATTAATATCCTCGAAGACTCACCTTTATTTAATGCAGGAGTGGGTTCTGTATATACATATGACCAGGTCCATGAACTTGATGCGTCGGTCATGGATGGGAAGACTAAAAATGCCGGTGCGGTATCAGGTGTTAAGAAGATTAAGAATCCAATTAACCTTGCTAATGATGTAATGGAAAATTCAGTACACGTTATGCTATCTGGTAATGGCGCAGAAGATTTTGCAAGTACATTAGGTTATGCGTTCATTAACAATTCAATCTTTGATACAAAAAGAAGACTTGAATCATTAAATAAAGCCAAAGATAAAATGAAAGTCACTAAAAATTGGCCACTTATAGATGACTTTCGATTTGGTACAGTTGGTGCCGTTGCATTAGATAAAGACGGTAATTTGTTTGCGGGTACGTCAACAGGCGGTATGACCGCTAAACGTTGGGGTAGAATAGGCGATGCGCCCATCATTGGAGCAGGTACCTATGCAGACAATAACAGTTGTGCAGTCTCTGCGACGGGTCATGGTGAATTTTTCATTAGGTATAACGTAGCTGCAGACATTTGTGCTCGTGTTAAGTATAAAAATGAAACAATCGAGCAAGCGGGCCGAGCAGTTATATTTGGCGAAATGTTCCAAGCAGGTGGTACAGGTGGCGTTATAATTATAGATACGAAAGGCAATATTTCTATGCCATTTAATACGGCCGGTATGTACCGAGCTAGCAAAAGCTCTATAGTTAACTCGTCAGGTAATTTGAACGAAAGTGCAACGGTCGCTATCTTTAAATAACAAATAACAAATAACAAATAACAAATAACAAAAAACAAAAAAAGCGGCGCTAATGCGCCGCTTTTAATTTTTCGATTTTAGTTAACCACTGCTGTGCTTAATTTAGTAATTATTACGGTCACTATTATAGTAAAATTACCTATTTACTCTTCAACCCAAAAGCTTAGTTTGAAGATAATGTAAACATATCAGAAATCGTTACGTCGATTGTATAGTCCGTGTTTACCGAAATATACCCTTTAACTCTTAGGTAGTAGTTACCTGGTGTTGTAGGTCTAAAGCTAATTTCTTCAGGGTTTTCTAGTGAAGAACTATTTGCAACCACTTCACCCGCTTCATTTAACAACTCAAAGTCTAAGTCGGCGACACCACCCCATGATAAAACAGCATTCACTAATGCAGTATTATCGGTAACAGAAATCACGTGGTCATTCATTTGTATATTTTCCGCAGAAGGACCAATGTTGCCAGTTATTTGAGACTCAATATTAATGATATGTGTATTAGGCTCAACTAATTCACCGTCTAGTTCAATACCGTCAAAAGTAATTGTTCCGTCTACATGCTTAAGCATTACAGAATTAACTTTATTAGGGTCTAAGTCACGAACTGAAAAAGACTTATGTGAATTAGCCGGCGCATAATAATCGATGTAACCATGGCTATTGCCGTTAACGAAGACTTCAGCATGACCGTTTTTAGGTGAAGCAACATAATTTATCTTTACGCTGTCGCCGATAAAGTCGAATGCTAATTCAGATTTTCTACTTTTTGACTTAAGGTACTTACCATCGCTCGCAAACGCGCTATTGGTATTCTTCCAACGGCTTAAATAGTTGATCTGTTCGTTTTGTTCAGTGTATTCGTTCCAAACACCTTGGCTTGACCAACCTGTGTCGCCCGAACGGAATTCATTCATTTTACCTGCAGTATTACGTGCAGTTTCAACCGCCGCCTTAACATTAATGTAACCCGTTCCAACTTGATGCTCTTTATAAGCAGGCATGTCATCGGCCGTTTCTTTTAATATCGTTTCTACCTGGTCAGGCGAAAGATTTGGGTTAACTTCTAACATTAAACCTACAACGCCAGCAACAAAAGGAGTTGCCATAGAAGTACCGCTCATGCTCGCATAATAAAGGTGGTAATCTGGGTGATTTACATCAACTACAGGACCAATAGCAGGTAAAGGAGTGTTGGCTGCGCGTGCAGATATAATACCGCTCCCTGGCGCTGTTAAATCTGGAGTCTTAATCCAATCACCTTCAACACCTCGGCTAGAGAAGTCTGCAAGGCCTTTATCTGATGTTCCCGCTGCGACGTTAATTACCCACGGAGCAATGGCATACTGGTTAAGTGTATTGTCATCTGGACCGCTATTAGATGCGGCAAATGTTACTACAATACCTTTTTTATATGCTGCATAAGATGCTTGGTTGGTAGGATTATTCGGATCGAAGTTGTTACCATCGCCGCCACCCCAACTATTGGTGATTACGTCTATTCCATAACGTTCGCTATTAGAAATCGCGTAGTCAAAACCTGCAATTGAGAATAAAATTGAAATGGCTTCGCCAGCACCAAGTCCAACAAGTGTCGCTTCAGGAGCAATACCAGCATGATAAAAAGAGCGTCTTTCATCGTCTCTAGATGCTTCACCGCTACCAGCAACCGTACCACCTACGTGCGTGCCATGGCCAGAACTAGTGTCTGTATTAGGAACGCCTTCCAAGAAAAGGTTTTTACCGCCCGCAAAATCTAGGTCACCCGCGATTTTTACATTTTGGATAGTCTTTTCACCTAACGCTAAATCAGGGTGTGTCGCATCAACACCTGAATCCAAAACAGCTATAGTAGTCCCTTTACCGGTAACACCTTCAATGTCATGCACGTAATGTCCGCCAGTAATTTGGCCAGACGTATAGTTGTAATACTCAAGAGGCGCATCGTAATAGATACTTTTGACACGTTCATCTTTAGCAAGTTCAGTAATTTGTGCTTTGGATAGTGTTGCACCTGCCATAGGCAACGTTGTCATTGATAGATATGGAACATTAAGGCTACCCATTACATGTTGAATTTCACTGTGATTATGGGTCGAAACGATAACCTTTGTGCTATCAATTAAACTTGGTAACATTGACTGTAATTTTGAGCCAATGATTGCATCAGCGCTGACGTTAAATGTGGTTAAAGCCGAAATAGTTAGAGCAAGTATTTTTTTGTTCATGAGAAACTTCCTAATTATTTAGTTTACTCATCCACTTTCCACAAATTGTTAGCATTAAACTATTAGGGATAACCCCTGCAAACTGAATTAAAATCACTTATTAAATTAGGTGTTTTTCATAAGCCAAATACAAAATAGTGAGTAAATCATTACTTAATGTTAAATTGTCGGCATGTTTATTATATTGGTCTCAAATTTTGACGTCGTTACAACCATTTCATACTTTCCAGTTGGATCACTATTCAAAGTCACTTAAGTACTTAGAAGACATCACTGACTTTAATCAACTTGTGGGGCTTAAAAATACCCAAGACTTTATTTTCCTGGGTTCAGGTAGTAACTGCTTATTCCTTCAGGACACGCATCTTCCGGTTTTTATTAATCGTTATATTGGAAAAACACTGACTGAACATAATGATTATTATGAAATAAGAGTAAATGGGGGTGAAGACTGGCATGAATTTGTAATGTGGTGTGTTGAGAATGGCATTGACGGTCTTGAAAACTTAGCCTTGATCCCTGGTACTGTTGGCGCTGCGCCGATTCAAAACATAGGTGCTTATGGGCGAGAAGTAAAAGAGTTTATTACGTCCATTGATTATTTAGACTTAGTAGATGGAACGGTCAAAACCGTGTCAAAAGATGACTGTAAGTTTAGTTATCGCAATAGTATTTTTAAGAACGAACTAAAAACATCATCAATTATTCTCACCGTGGTTTTTAGAATTACAAAAGCATGGCAGGCAGTAACAACCTATGGAGAATTATCAAAGCTAGATTCGCCATCAGCAAAAGACATACTAAAAAAGGTATGTGACGTCAGACGCCAAAAGTTGCCAGATCCAAAGGAACTTGGGAATGCTGGAAGCTTTTTTAAAAACCCGATATTAAACAATGTTTTTGTTGACCAACTTGTTCAGCAATATCCCAATATGCCCGTTTATGATCAACATGATGGTACGAGTAAAGTAGCGGCAGGTTGGTTAATAGATCAATGTAAGCTAAAAGGCTTTAACAATACGAATGTCGGCGTGCATAAAAATCAAGCTTTGGTATTGGTTAATTTGTCGGGTAATTCACAAGGCAAAGACCTAGTAGACATTGCAGAACAGGTTATTGCACAAGTAGAGCAACAATTTTCAATAACGCTTGAACCAGAAGTACGTTTTTATTCCGAAAACGGTGAAGTAACCTTTAATGACATTGCTTTTAAAGAAACAGGTTTTAAAAAAACATGAAAGACTTAATATCAGACGCTAAATTGGTTATTCTAAGAGCCTTAGCCGATGGGAAATTTCATTCAGGCCAAACACTTGGCGAACAATTAGGGATAACTCGAGCCGCAATTGCCAAACATGTAAAGCAGTTGATGGAGTTGGGTTTAGATATTTATTCAGTTACCGGTAAAGGTTATAAATTAGCTGAAGCGTTCACCCTTCTTAACCACCAAAATATTAGAAAAGAATATGACCAAGATATATCACTAGATGTGTTCCCAGTTATAGACTCGACCAATGCGTATTTAATGCGCCAAATTCGCCAAGACAAAATGCTTACCGATGGACACACTGTGTTGGCTGAATGTCAGACTGCAGGACGAGGTCGTCGTGGGCGAAGTTGGATAAGTCCTTTTGGCAGCCATATTTATTTGTCACGTTATTACCAAACTTCAGAAGGTTTAGGCGAAGCGGCGGGACTAAGCTTAGCGGTAGGGGTTGCAGTTGCCGAGGCAATAAATAAAGTGATTAATAAGGCAGTTGGCAACAACTATTGCGGCAATAAAAATAATAAACTAGCCAAACTTAAGTGGCCGAACGATGTACTGATTGAAGATAAAAAAATAGCGGGTGTATTAATCGAAGCAGAAGGGCAGTCTGATGGAATTTGCCATTTGGTTGTTGGCATTGGTATTAACATCAATATGCCAAAGATTGCAGCTGAAGGCATTGATCAACCTTGGACAGATTTAAATTCACACACTACTGTTAAGATCGATAGAAATGAATTTAGCGTCATACTTTTAAAAGAGCTTGATAATGTGATGCAAGAGTATCGAATTAATAAACTAAATAATCTAGCAGACGAATGGAATAACAATAATGCTTATAAAGGCAAGGTTGTGAATATTATCGGCATTAAAGATAGCAAGTCTGGCAAGTGTATAGGCATTGATCAAACAGGTGCTCTGTTAATTGAAGAAATAAAAACTAAAGGAACCTTTCGCGTTTTTGGCGGCGAGGTTAGCTTAAGGAAAGTGTAGTCATGATACTGCTAATAGACTCAGGCAATACAAAAGTAAAGTTCGCAAATTTTGATGGCGAAAAAGTTGAAAGTACTACGTTTTTTGCGGCAAGAGAAGAGCTCTACAAATATAGCGGGTTAATCTACTGTTCGGTTTCTGAACAACAAGAACTAACGGATATTCTAGCCTTAGCCGTTAAAAGTAATATTAGAATCACTAAGGCTGAAGTTTCTCCAATTCAATTTGATGTTGTTTGCGCTTACCCGAACTTTAAAAATTTAGGTATTGATCGTTGGCTTGCCATATTGGGCGCACGAGGTTTGTATCCGAATCAGCCTTTGATAATAGTTGATGCAGGAACGGCTATGACCGTAGATGTTATAGAAGCTTCTGGTCAACATATAGGTGGTTGGATAATGCCAGGTTTAGCGCTATTACAATCATCGATTTCGGAAAAAGCGCCGCTGGTGTTTGGCTCAGATGATATAAAAAAAGAATTATTTGGAACCGATACACCTTCTGCATTATATCGAGGTTGTATAAGTGCGTTGTGCGGAGCCATAGAAAAAGCTCAGCAAGATTTATTACTTGAGTCTTCAACTTCTTTCTCACCGACCATAATCTTAACGGGTGGTGATGCAAAAACAATCGCTAGTGAATTAAACTCTACACTCGTTATTAGAGCGGATCTTGTGTTTCTAGGCTTGTGTCGATTTATATAAAGAATGTTTTTTAAACAATAAAGCGCATTTTTGTTTAAAACATCACCAAACAAACAAAAAACTAAAAAAAAACACATCAAAGCCTTGCACAATGAAAATTCATACCATAAAATGCGCCCCACTTGATGCAGTGCCGGCTTAGCTCAGTTGGTAGAGCAACTGACTTGTAATCAGTAGGTCGCCAGTTCGATTCCGGCAGCCGGCACCATCAAATAAAGTGTGGAGGGGTTCCCGAGTGGCCAAAGGGATCAGACTGTAAATCTGACGGTTCTACCTTCGGTGGTTCGAATCCACCTCCCTCCACCATCTCATTCTCTTATCGAGACGCTGTCTTGATATAAAACAAGGTCGGCTCGCGACCTTTTGTGCTTTGTGCGAGAAATTGAACAAAGCGGACGTCGTATAATGGTATTACTCTAGCCTTCCAAGCTAATAACGCGGGTTCGATTCCCGCCGTCCGCTCCAATATTTTTCTGCTGATATAGCTCAGTTGGTAGAGCGCATCCTTGGTAAGGATGAGGTCGGCAGTTCGAATCTGCCTATCAGCACCATTTCAAAAATTTCTCGCCCAAACTTTCAAATTATAAAACCACGCTTATAGCGTATCACTTTAATAAACTGGAATAGGTCTGAAAATGGCAAGAGAAAAGTTTGAACGTACTAAACCGCACGTTAACGTTGGTACAATTGGTCACGTTGACCACGGTAAAACAACTTTAACAGCTGCAATCTCAGCTGTACTTTCTAAAA
>CAWUUQ010000086.1:0-4664 GCA_963925625.1 uncultured Psychrosphaera sp. | reverse complement strand
GATTAAAATAACGCAAAATAGAGATTGACCAGCTCTCCTTTGACGCTGATAAATCTCTTAATATGTTTTCCATCATTAATTTGCTTTGCCCATAAGGGTTTGTCGCAGATGTTGGAAAATCTTCTGTAATAGGTACTGATGCAGGGTCGCCATACACTGTAGCCGATGAACTAAAGACAAACTGGTTAATACCGGCTTTTTCTAGTTCTTCTAACAGTACTAACGTGCCTGTTACATTATTCTGGTAATACGTAAGGGGAATTTGCGTTGATTCACCTACCGCTTTTAATGCTGCAAAATGGATCACTGATTTGATGTCTTTATGTTCAGCAAACACTTTTTGCAATAAATCACGGTCGCGAATATCGCCTTCATAGAAGTAAAAATCCTTCCCTGTGATTTTTTTTACCCGCTGTAAACTCTCAATTGACGAGTTACACAGGTTGTCGATAACGATAACTTTATAGTCAATATCGTTAGCGGACAACAATTCTACTATAGTATGAGAGCCGATGTAACCCGCTCCACCTGTAACTAATACTGTTTGCTTATTCATTAATCACTTCCAAATAAATCACGTGTATATACTTTATCTATTACGTCATTTAAGTCATCAACCATACGATTGGCAACAATAACATCGGAGCTTTGTTTAAATTCATTTAAGTCTTTGATTACTTTAGAACGATAAAACTCGTCCTCTTCCAATACCGGCTCATAAACCACAACCTCAATGCCTTTCGCTTTAATTCTTTTCATGATGCCTTGAATTGCAGAGGCTCTAAAGTTGTCTGAGCCTGTTTTCATGATTAAACGATACATGCCTACGCGTTTGGGATTTCGTCTGATAATGGCATCTGCAACAAAGTCTTTGCGAGTGGTATTGGCATCGACAATGGCACGAATTAAATTTTGTGGAACTGCATCAAAGTTTGCTAATAACTGTTTAGTATCTTTTGGTAAACAATACCCACCGTAACCAAATGATGGGTTATTATAATGATTACCAATACGTGGGTCTAAACTCACGCCTTGAATGATTTGTTTGCTATTTAATCCGTTAATTTCCGCATAACTATCTAACTCATTAAAATAAGCTACGCGCATGGCCAAATAAGTATTTGAGAATAGCTTAATGGCTTCTGCTTCTGTGGAGTCGGTAAATAAGACGTCTACGTTTTGTTTAATTGCGCCTTGTTTTAATAAATTAGCAAATACCTGCGCACGTTCAGATTGTTCACCCACTATTATTCGAGATGGATGCAGATTGTCGTATAACGCTTTGCCTTCACGCAGAAACTCAGGAGAAAACAGAATATTATCCGTATTAAATTGCTCTCTTATATCTGCTGTAAAACCCACTGGAACGGTAGATTTAATAACCATCACGGCTTTAGGGTTAATCGCGAGCACATCTTTAATGACAGATTCTACTGATGAGGTATTAAAATAATTTGTTGCTACGTCGTAGTCTGTTGGTGTCACTATGATGACAAAATCAGCGTCTGCATACGCCGCTTGTTTGTCTGTAGTTGCCGTAAAATTAATATTGTCGTTTAGTAAAAACTCACTGATCTCTTTATCAACAATAGGTGATTGGCGTTTATTTAACATCGCCACTTTTTCTTCAATAATGTCTACGGCCACAACGTCATTATGCTGTGCTAATAACATAGCGTTAGATAACCCTACGTAACCTGTTCCTGCAATAGCAATTTTCATAGTCAGAATGTGTCCCTATTTATTATTTTTATTCTTGTAGTATTTATTGTTGTTGTATTTATTGTGTACGTAAATTATGCAATTAATTTAAACGTCGTAAAAATCTCTATACCATTTAACAAAACACTCTACACCTTCATTGATGCCCGTTTTAGGTTGGTAACCTACCGCGTCAAATAAATCTTTTGTATCGGCCCAGGTTTTATATACATCGCCCGCTTGCATTGGCATCATATTTTTAATGGCGGGAATGCCGATGGCCTTTTCCAATGCCTCAACAAAATCAAGAAGCTGCACAGGCTGACCATTGCCAATATTAAATATTTGATAGGGTGCTGAGCTATTTTTGGCGCTACCTGTTTCCGTTGTCCAGTCATTATTTGGCTGAGGAATATGATTGGATACGCGTAAAATGCCTTCTACTATGTCGTCAATATAAGTAAAGTCGCGGCTTAACAAACCATTGTTGTATATATCGATGGCTTCACCATCAAATATTTTTTTGGTGAATTTAAACAATGCCATGTCTGGGCGACCCCACGGGCCATAAACTGTAAAAAAGCGTAACCCTGATGTTGGGATTTGATATAAATGAGAATAAGTATGGCTCATCAACTCATTGGACTTTTTAGTGGCGGCATATAATGAGATAGGGTGATCTACACTATGGTCGCAGCTGAAAGGCATTGTGCTGTTTAAACCATAAACGGAGCTAGAAGACGCATAAACTAAATGTTTAACATTATTATGGCGACAGCCTTCTAATATCGTTAAGTGCCCCACCATATTTGAGTCGGCGTAAGCAAATGGGTTATCAATTGAATAACGAACTCCGGCTTGCGCCCCTAAATGAATAACGATGTCGAATTGTTGTTCAGCAAATAACGACGCAATGCCATCTCGGTCGGATAAATCCATTTTTAAAAAGCTGAATGTATTAGGTGCTAACGAGCTTTTATCACAAAACTTATCTAATTCGGATAAACGCGCATGTTTAAGTGCCGGGTCGTAATAGTCATTGATATTATCAATACCCACAACTTGATGGCCTTGTTGGCAAAGTGCTTCGCTAACGTGGTAACCAATAAACCCTGCGGCGCCTGTCACTAAATACTTCATGCTGTTTATCCCTTTAAATGCACATTGTTAGATTACAAACGACCTAACGCTGCTAAGCCAACCGTCAATTGATAAAATATTGACGTTGATTTTTCCCAAAGTGTTAATTTATCCGTATGGCCTGCGTCTAATGGCACTACGATGGTATCACCCGGGTATATTTCTAACTCTTCGTTAAACCAACTGTTATCTGGAATATCTACTAAGCCATTTGCACGAATAACATAAACACGGTCTTCGTCAGACTGTTGGCGCAAACCACCGCTTGAACGTATGTAATCACGGAGTGTCCACTCTTCATTATGTAAATGGGATGTCGCCACCTGTACTTCACCAATAATATTCACTTCCGTACGATAACTTGGTATGACTAACTTATCTCCATCTTCTAATCGCACGTCAAAGTCTGCATCATTAATCACTCGATCTAAATCGATAACTAATCGCCCCACGCCTTCTACGGTGGTTAATTGGTTAACCAACAATTGTACTTCACCGATATTGACGTTGGCAGAAGTAGACGAAATAGATTTAAAGGCCAGTTCTTTGCTCAAATTACGCGCTAAGTCTCTTGCTTGTTTTTGCTCTAGTTCTTTTAACGACTTACGAGTGAAAAAAGCAGAGTTAACAGCAGCAAAGTCCGTTAATCCACCCGCACGTTGAATAACGTCTGACAGGCTTTCGTTTTCCTTTATCGTATACACACCTGGGTATTTAACTTCACCGCCAAGTTCTACTCTTAATTCTTCTTGCCAGTTCGCTTGTGGAAATATGTTAACGACGTCTTTAGCGTGTAATTTAATGTTGTTTGGAGTCGAGGTATGTTTATTTTCAGACATGGCATCCTGCAAACGCCCTTCTAACGAAAATTCAATATGTTCAACTTGAAATGCATCGTTGATTGAATTAAGGCGTGAAATTTCACCCTTACTTAAATTGGCAGATTCTGACAAACCACCCGCCGCTGCGATAGCATCCGTTAAACGAGCATCCTTTGCTAAAGGATAAAAACCTGGGTATCTTACTTGACCGGTAATTTCAAACACAGGCACTAAATTGCCATTCATTGAACTCGATTGTAAAAGCTTTAATATTGGCTTAAGTAATTCAGTTCGCGACAAAGACTTTGATTTCACCAACGCCTGTTGTTTAGCGACTAAGTCGCCTGTTTTGATGATGTGCAAATAGTTAAACTCTTTTACGTCATTAGGTTCAACGATTCGTTCTAACAGCGCATCATTTAATTCTTGTTCAAAGGTAGACTTAAAGGTTTTTTCACCGTATCGGTCAAAAAACACCACAATGTCATTGGCATTTAACAGGGGTGAAATGCCAGAGAATAACGAACGAGGTCTAAACTGCGTAACAGATACAACGCCGTCGTCTGATTCAGATAAGATAATGGCGTAGTTTAAATCCGTTGTTTTTAGTAAGTCATCTCGGTTGGCAATTAATTCAGCAACGGTCATGCCTTGATACCAGGCATAGGTACTTGGGCGAGAGATTGCACCAGCCACATTAACCACTTCGCTAAATTGTTGAGAAATTGGCAATACCGTTACTACATCACCATTTTTAATAGTACGGTTGCTTTCAACTTTTCTAGTAAGGTTTAAACGAGTCACTTTTCTTTGGTAATTGTTGTCTAAACCGGCCAGTAATACATTTTTTGGATAGGCTGATGTGGTTAAACCACCCGCTAATTCGATAAATGACTGTACTGATTGTTCACCCTTTAATTCATAAATGGCAGGACGGCGAACTTCACCATAGATGCTAGCTTGTGCGTTAATTGAATCGACAAAGACCACGTCACCTTGTTG
>CAWUUQ010000085.1:0-13455 GCA_963925625.1 uncultured Psychrosphaera sp. | reverse complement strand
CAAATTTGCCTACTCATTGTCCATCAAGTACTTAAAGTATTTGGCGAGTACCTTAGTAAGGAGAATTGAACAACTTTATAATCTCCAAACAACCCTATTAAGTTAATTCTTAGAATGCTCAAGGCTTTTAATAACTCAACAAAAGTAACGCCATCTAGTTAGACTACACCAAAATGCTCGCTAAAGTTAAAAGTTGCTAATGGCTGCCATTAGTAATTTATACACTGCCATTACTAATTCACACACTGCTATCACCAATTACACCTCAATAAAATCTATTCATAGTGATTCCAACTTAACAAGAAGTCGGAATAAACATGAACCCACAACTAATAAACCCATTAAAAGTTTCTGAAATAATCGGTGTATCAATCGGTACTTTAGCCGTTTGGCGATCGACTGGTCGTTACGCTTTACCCTTTATAAAAATTGGCTCTAAGGTGATGTATCGTTTGTCTGATGTAAACGCATTTATCGAACAGAGAATGTTTGCTCATACAGGAGAGTTCTAATATGAATTTATCACCAAATGAAAAAACTCTTCTTAACGAACTAATTGGCCGCAATATCATTCAGTGTCTAGCAAACTGTAAAGAGTTAGGAAGTTTCTTCCCAACTACTTTAGGGGGAGTTCGAATTACCAAAGGGTTAATTGGAGGCCTAGAAGCTAAGGGGTTATTGTTGGCTGAGCTTTGTCTTGAATCTTCTATAAGGCAGGTCTGTTTTCGATTATCTGATTTTGGAAAGGTTATTATCGAAAGGTCTGCTTCAAATGGCTAAAGTAAATCCGCGATCAGATGTTTACCGAAAATTTGCTTTTTGCGAAGTTTACTCAAAGTATCTTCCAAGAATTAACACCCAAGAAGATCTCGAATTTATCTATAATAAAACAAAAACGTTTCCTTTAGATTTAATGTCGACTTTGCTTTTTAGAGCATTTAAAGAAAATAGTTACGTTGAACGAAATCGTTATATAACGAGACACTCGCGAATTATTACCGAACTATTTCCGCAAGGGTTACGAAACTTTTCGCTTCATAGCGAAAGCGGTATCGACTCAATAGCGAAATGGGCGAATAGACAAGCGAACTTACATGTGAACATTTTCGCTCCGGTTCGCATTGAAACATTAACCCTAGAGGCTCACCCGTTAAGGGTTGAAAGCGAATCAAAACATAAAAGTAACCGCGTCGATTTTCCTAACAAATCTGTTCGCTCAGGTTCGCTTCAATCCGCTTATAATTCCCTGAAGAAACTATGCGAACATTTGGGAGTTTCGCCTCCTAAATTACATCCTAAAAAAGTTACTTTAGAAGGTGCTATAAAAAGACTAACTGACGAGTCTTGGTGGAAAAGCAAAATCCGTTCGCTTGTAAACCAAACTTATGATCAAGCTTTTAGAATATTAGGTTGTGTTCAAAAACATGGACAAATTTACCTAAGTGACCGTTCATTTAATGCAAGGCAACAGCAAATCTTTAAAAACCTACAGCTCATGGAGCAGATAGCTGTTACTAATAATTTAGGTCAGACCTTCACGCTTGCAGAATTATCTAGCAAAAATGGCTCTAACCCTGCCGTAAGAAAAGCTGAGTTAATGGTTCGTGCCAGAGGCTTTGAGGAATATGCAAATGAAATGGGGCACACAGGCTTATTTATAACCATGACCTGCCCTTCCATGTATCACGCTGCATATGCAAAAAGCGGTCAATTAAACTCTAAATATAAAGGGCTAACGCCCTATGATGGTCAACAATACCTGAATCGAACATTCGCTAGAATTAGAGCAAAGTTAGCTCGATTAGGGATCACCTATTATGGATTACGGGTTGTTGAGCCTCAGCACGACGGAACACCGCACTGGCACTTGTTATTGTTTGTTCAAGAATCTGATGTAAATTCGCTCAAGTCATGTTTTCAGCATTACTCGCTTGAAGAGTGTGGAGATGAAAAGGGAGCAAAAGAAAATAGAGTCGACTTTAAAGTAATTGATAAAGACAAAGGCTCTGCAACTGGATACATCGCCAAATACATATCAAAGAATATAGATGGTGAAGGACTCGATAAAGGCGTTTACGGCGAAGATCCAAAATGTGCAGCTAAACGAGTTGAAGCTTGGGCTTCTACTTGGAAGATTAGACAGTTCCAACAAATAGGTGGAGCGTCTGTAACAGTCTGGAGAGCGCTAAGAAGGCTCAAGCAGTCTAATTCACCTAATCCATTTTTTGAATCGGTTAGAGTGGCAGCAGATTCGAGTAACTGGTGTGAATTCAATAAACTACTTAATGCTATTAATCAAAATAAGAAAGATCACGCAATAAAGCCCTATTATGACTACTCAGTTGACCTTGAAACAGGAGAGCTAAGTTTTAGTCATTATGACCGCACTTTAACTGAAAAGCTTAAGGGCGTGGTGTTCAGAGAACAAAAGATCATAAGTCGCCCGCTAAGTTGGGTTACAAAATTTATTCCTCAGTTTTAATCCGCACCATATAAACCGCTGAACTGGCGCTTGTCCTCAATTCAAAACAAAGCTTAAAACCAACTTTAACTTAACTTTAAACATACTTTAAAAAACTTAATCTTTTCTAGTCACTTATAATTGCTTGATATTTATCAAATCGATTACGAAAACGCGTCTTTTGACTTTTGTTTTTCGCCTTTACTTGGAGTACTGTAAATAACTGTACTAAAAATCGATAATATTTGGTTAAGCTAAGGACAAGGAAGAAAATGTTTAAAGAAGTATTTAAATTTTTTTACAGCTCAAAGAAAGCTGATTCTATAATGACCGAAAAAACTCCCTCTGAAAGTATTTCAATTAGACCTAATGAAATTCCAAAAGGCCAAGAGGATATACTGCAAGGAATGGAGTTTGTTGCGAATATGAGCTTAAAAACTCCATTACACCTTCTCAAAATGGATGGTCAAATTAGTGAAACGCTTAAAGTCGTGCCACTTCAGTACGGAATATGGGTACCCAAAGTAAAACCAGAGTTTACAATCAATATCGTCGACGCCACTAGATCATCTGATATTGGCCCTATCCCAAGTGACGGAGGAGACTTTTTAGTATTTCTCAAAAAGGCTAGACACATCATAGAAACTACTAAAAATAGCAAAGGCGATATTCAACTCGGAATTGATGTTCTAGAAGGCCTAAAAGCCCTTTCCAAAAACTCGAACGAAGATTATATGGTAAAACTGTTTAGAAAAGATGAGGATGCTTTGAAGTTTATCCTTACACAGATCTCCGAATTCTCCTTCAAAGGATTGACAATTTCCAATATAAAAACGATGTATAAAAAGGGCTATATGAGCATAAAGGATATTCTAAACGCTGACGAAATAGTCTTGTTAGAATTGAAAGGAGTAGGCCCAACAAAGTTAAAAACCATAAAACAAAATCAAAAGGAAATAAGATAATGATTTTAAGAGCCATTTTTACACTATTCATCACTTTGCTTTTAGCTTCATGTAGCGCTGTTAATAAAGAAGAAATATTAAGAGCAAAAAATGCAAATATCCCTCTTTTAATTACTAAATTACAAACATCACCTCCGAATTCAGCTGGCGGTATTGATGTAATGGCAAATTTTGTAAACACCTCGTCAAAAGCTTTTAAATATGTTGTTTTGACTGTTTTACCTTATAACTCTGTTGGCGATATTGCACCGTCCGAAATTGGGAATAAAACTTCGATCAGCTTGAAATCTACAGGCCCGATAGCTTCAGGTGATAACAATTTGGGATATTGGAAAAACGGATGGTACAACTATAGTATTACTTGCGTAGATTTAGTAAAAATCAGCATAACCTACATGGATGATACAACAACTACCATTTCAGGGAGTAACTTAAAGAAAGCGTTTGTTAATGGACTGAAAAGTGAATGTTAGTCAGTCATTGATAATTGGCTAAGAAACCCATCTTATAACTAACGCGCTATAGCACAGGCATAGCACAAAAGAAGCAATACCACCGAGAGACAGCACTGGCAAAGGCTTCACTCGGTGAATGGCGTCCCCTACAGGAATCGAACCTGTATCTAAGACTTAGGAGGTCCTTGTTTTATCCATTAAACTAAGGGGACTGATTAAATTCCTTTACTTCACCATCCCTAAATCATCATTTTTGGTCATAGTTTTATCTTTATTTTCTTCTTTGCTTGCTTCAGCGCTTTCTTCGATGTTTTTTATCACACTGCCTGGTTCCGGAATTTTCATCCATTTAGCCATTAACCAAAAGCTCCAATAAACAACAAAGCCTGCCAGTATTGAGTCGCTAATAAAATGCCCTCCTTGGAAGACTCGTATCATTCCAACTAACGCGCCAATTCCAATACCAGCATAAAGCCATTTTCGTGAATTAAGCAACCAACCCAAAATCATGAAGTAAAAGCCCATCGCTGCGTGACCACTCACAAAGGAACAATTTCGTTCACATTGATCAGAAATCACCCAAGCTGGCGAGAATTCTTTCGTTCCGCCAAATTCCACAATATGACGAGGACGAGCACGATCCCAAGAGTCTTTAAAAACGGTATGTACTATTAATCCAGGCCCAATTAATAAGGCAATTAGCGCAAAACTACATAGTTTTCTTTGGTTTTTACACCAAGCTAATTTAATACTAACGATCAAGAATAGTACTAAAGCTGGTAAGAGTAATTTAGGTAGGTGTTTAAAACAGTCGTATATGACTTGTACAAAGGTGTAGTTATTGAAATAAAATCCCCCGGCAACGGGGTCATAAAACCAACGAGACACTATTAAATCAATTTCAGAGTACAAAACAAACACGGCTGAACAGACAGCAAATACTGCCAATTTTGTTCCAGTTTTCATTTTATTATTATTATATCCATGATAGTTTTCGACTGCATTTTAATCATCTTTTGCATTTTTTATCAACCTCAAGGGGTTAAAATAACGTTTGAACTCAACGATAATATTTAGGATATAACTAACTTATTGACAAACAATGACTTGTTTTTTCCATAAGTGTTGCGTTATTTATAGACATTGCATATTTTAATTAGTTCAATTTTCAAGCACCTGTCCTCTCAGTTTAAAATTTAACCATTTATTCGTTGAATGCTTTTCACCTTTGGCCAAAAACCCTGTATAATCCCGCGTCCGCTAAACCAACACTTTTATTTATAGGTAGTCCACATGCAAGCAGATACTGCTCGACGTACATCTCCAATTAAGCCGCCTGCGGCCACAGTGAAAACTGATAAAAAACTTTGGGACTATCCTAAATACTGGGCGGAATGTTTTGGGCCTGCGCCTTTTTTCCCAACGACCCGTGAAGAAATGGATCTGTTAGGCTGGGACAGCTGTGACGTTATCATCGTTACTGGCGACGCCTATGTCGATCATCCAAGTTTTGGCATGGCTGTTATTGGTCGTATGCTTGAATCACAAGGCTTTCGTGTTGGTATCATTGATCAGCCTAACTGGCACAGCAAAGACGATTTTCAAAAGTTAGGTAAGCCGAATCTTTATTTTGGTATTACTGCTGGCAACATGGACTCAATGATCAATCGCTACACAGCGGACCGCAAATTACGCCATGACGATGCCTACACGCCAGATAATATTGGTGGCAAACGTCCTGACCGCGCAGTAACTGTTTATTCTCAACGTTGTAAAGAAGCTTATAAAGGCGTGCCTATCGTTATTGGTGGCATAGAAGCCAGTTTGCGTCGTATTGGACACTATGATTATTGGTCAAATAAAGTTCGTCGCTCGGTAATTTTTGATTCAAAAGCCGACATGCTTATTTTTGGTAATGCGGAACGTCCTCTTGTTGAAATCACGCACCGTTTATCGCGTGGCGAAGACATTAAAGAAATAAAGAACGTACGCGGTACTGCCATTGTAGTGAAAGAAGCATTACCTGATTGGCAAGGCATTGATTCCACTCATATTGATAAGCCTGGCATCATAGATCCAATCATGAACCCATACCAAGAATATGATGCGAATACTTGTAGTAATAAAGACGAAGCAATTCAGGAAAGTGCAGCAGATGAAACCGGCGTTAGCCAAGCATTTGTTGTTCAGCCTTATGACCGTCAAAAAACCAAGTCTCAGTTACGTCGACCTTGGGATCGTGTTTATATTAAATTACCTGCATATGAAGTTGTCTCTCAAAACCAAGTTCTATATGCACATACCAACCGAATTATGCACCAAGAAACCAACCCTGGTTGTGCTAAAGCATTGATGCAACGCCATGGCGATCGTAGTGTTTGGATTAATCCGCCAGCATTTCCTCTTGATACGGAAGAAATGGATTACGTATTTGGAATGCCGTTTGCGCGTGTTCCTCATCCTAAATACGAAGGTAAAAAAATCCCAGCCTATGACATGATAAAAACGTCTGTAAATATTATGCGTGGTTGTTATGGTGGCTGTACGTTCTGTTCAATTACTGAACATGAAGGTCGTATAATTCAATCTCGTTCTGAAGACTCTATCATTAATGAGATTGAACAAATTCGTGATACCGTTCCTGGTTTTACCGGTGTAATTTCGGACCTTGGCGGCCCGACAGCGAACATGTATATGTTACGTTGTAAGTCTGAAAAAGCAGAAGCGACTTGTCGTCGAGCATCGTGTGTTTATCCAGATATCTGTAAGCACATGGACACAGATCACGAACCAACGATAAACCTTTATCAACGAGCGCGTGAATTGCCAGGTATTAAAAAAATCCTTATTGCATCTGGTGTTCGTTATGACCTTGCAGTTCAAGATCCTCGCTACGTTAAAGAACTAGTGACGCATCATGTTGGCGGATATTTAAAAATTGCACCAGAGCATACTGAAGAAGGTCCATTGTCTAAGATGATGAAACCAGGTATGGGCAGTTATCACCAGTTTAAAGAGCTCTTTGAAAAGTATTCAAAAGAAGCCGGTAAAGAACAGTACCTAATTCCTTATTTTATTTCTGCGCATCCAGGTACTGAAATCATGGACATGATTAATTTGGCCTTATGGCTTAAAGAGAATCGTTTCCGTTTGGATCAAGTTCAGAATTTCTATCCTTCACCGATGGCAACAGCAACAACAATGTATCACACGGAAATTGATACCTTGCATAAAGTGAAGAAACAAAACGACACCGTTCCAATCCCTCGTGGTGAAAAAGAACGTCGATTACATAAAGCTATTTTGCGTTATCACGATCCACAAAACTGGAAAATGATCCGTCACGCATTAAAAGACATGGGTTTAACCAAGCTTATTGGTCATGGTGTTGAACATCTAGTGCCTCCTGCGTCTCCAAATGAAGAGAATCGCAGTAATGGTAACAGAGGACGTAAGCCTCAAGTGGGCGACAATAAAGGCCAGAGAGCCCTTACACGTCACTCTGGGTTGCAACAGTTTAAGCCTAAGACAATTACTCCAGCTGGCAAACCTGCTGGAAAACCAGCCAATAAATCTAGCGCTAAACCCGCTAGTAAATCTGGTGGCAAGAAAAAGCCAAGCCGCATTTAATACTGCGCGTTTAAGACTAGGTGTTAAAAACTGAGTGTTTAATAAAACAAGTTTACTAAAAGAGAACCATTAATGACAAATGACAGCACAACGATAAACGAATTTTTTGATGAAGTTAAAGCCACTCAAATGATCTGGGCGTTACATGACAAAACCTCTGACGGTTGGGTAATTGTAGACTCAGTGCAGTTTGAAGATACCGATGTAATGTTGTTATGGTCGCGCGAGTCTATTGCACAAAAAAGTTGTACCGATGAATGGGCAAGTTATGTTCCAACACAGATCTCTGTCGCAGAATGGCTAGAGTTTTGGGTAGAAGATTTAAGCCAAGATAACATCATGGTTGGCCTTGATTGGCAAGACAACGACGAGTGTCCAGAAATGGAGCTTGGCGAGTTCAGCCAACGTGTCGCTGACGTAGAAAAACTATAGTCATTAGCCGAATTTTGTTTACTTTTGTAGAAAAATCTCTACAATGCGCGGCTGATTGAAAAACGTTCTTTAGTAATTTGGAATATTAGTAACGACACCTCTCTTTATTTGAGTTTAGGTGGGGCTTTTTTTGGCTTTTTTACTATTATTCTTAATTATGTTCTTTATAAAAATAGGTGATTGTAATGCAACCGATGTTAAACATCGCAGTCCGTGCTGCGCGAAATGCTGGTAAAATTATTGCTAAAGCATATGAGCAATTAGATATGGTTAAGTCTGAGCTGAAAGGCGCAAACGACTTTGTAACCAACGTAGATATTGAAGCGGAGCAAGCAATCATCTCTACTATTCAGGCTTCATACCCTGATCATTCCTTTGTTGCTGAAGAAAGAGGTGTTATCGCTGGTAACCCTAAGTACCAATGGATTATTGACCCTCTAGATGGCACAACAAACTTCGTTAAAGGCATTCCTCACTTTGCAGTATCAATTGCATTAAAGGTAGATGGCCGTTTAGAACAAGCCGTTGTGTTTGATCCAATTCGTGGTGAATTATTCTCTGCATCAAAAGGCGCTGGCGCTCAAGTTGATGGCAAACGAATCCGTGTTTCAAAAGCAAAAGACTTGTCTGGTACCGTGTTAGCTACAGGTTTCCCGTTTAAACACAAACATCAACTAGAAGCATACTCTAAGATATTCAATGACTTGTTCTTACAAGTTTCTGACATGCGTCGTGCTGGTTCAGCTGCTTTAGACATCTGTTATGTTGCTGCTGGTCGTGTTGAAGGATTTTTTGAGATTGGCTTGCGTCCTTGGGACACTGCAGCTGGCCAACTTATCGCTCAAGAAGCCGGTGCGGTTGTGGCTGACTTTGAAGGTGGTAGTAACTACGATAAGTCTGGCAACATTGTTGTGGCGACACCAAAGGTTTTAGGTGCGATTCTTAAAGCAATGCGCCCACATTTGAACGATGGATTGCGTTCAGTTCGTTAATCGTTTGTTCGATTTAGTGATAAAGCCAGCTTACTGCTGGCTTTTTTGTAACAACAATCTGTGCACTGCATTTTCAAGATCTTCCAATAAAAACGGCTTAGTCACGTAATCGGTAATACCTAGTGCCTTCGCCAGTTCTTTATCTTCCTTACTAACACTCGCACTAATAATAACCATTGGAATATTGGCATATTCTGGAACCGCCTTGGCTTTCTTAATCATAGAAAAGCCATCTAAAATTGGCATATGCAAATCAACAAACATAATATCTGGTCTGTTATCTGCCAAGAATATAAGACCTTCTTCACCATTATCTGCCGTCGACGAAGTGATATTTAATAATTCAAGTTGTTTGCTGGCAATCATCTGATTAATTTTATTGTCTTCAACAATGAGAGCCGTAAAGTTTTTCTGTCTTATTTGTTCTAATTCCTTTTGGAACTGAGCCTTTGTTATCTCTTTGCCATCAAGGCTATCGGACTTTGTTTTTAAAGCGATAAGTTGAACTGGGATTTGTACCGTAAATTTAGTACCTGTACCTACAAAACTATCAACTTCAATTAACCCATTCATTTTTTCAGTTAACTGTTTAACAATCGCTAAACCTAGACCTGTGCCACCAAAACGTCTTGTTGTTGAGTCATCTGCTTGTGTAAAGCTTTCAAATAATGAGTCAATTCTTGTTCGTGGTATACCGATGCCCTGATCTTGGACTATTATCGTCAGGTGCCCGTTTTTATCACTTATAGGGTCTAGTAACACTGATAATGTTACTTTCCCTGCTGCAGTAAACTTAATAGCGTTATCAATTAAGTTCATCATTATTTGTGTGAGTCGCACAGAATCACCGACTACTTCAAAGTCACCTAATCCTGACTTATTAACTTCCAGTTTCAAGCCTTTTTCCTGCGCCTTTCCTTGTAGTAAATTTTCCACTGAATCAACAGAAGCATTAACGCAGATTGGTGCTTTTTCTAATTCAATTTGTTGCTCTGACATTTTACTAAAATCAAGGACATTATTAATTATGCCTAGTAACAGTTTTGAAGAGCTCAGGATTTGGTCAAAAAACTGCTCACTTTTTTCTGGTTCTTTATTATTTTTACCTAACTGAGCAAAACCTAATATTGCATTAAGTGGTGTTCTATATTCATGGCTCATGTTGGCCAAGAATCGACTTTTTGCCTCGTTTGCTCTAATTAACTCATCATTTTTTTCACTCAACTGCTGAGTCTTAAGTTTTACTTTGTCCTCTAACATCTCACTTAAGTTGGTCATGATAATAATGAAAATGACACTAAATGTGCTCACCAAACAACCAACTACAACAATAAGCCAACTAGACCAATCTAGAGACTCCTTATCGAACTTAATAGAGCTTGAGAAAAGAACTTGAATATCAGTATCAAAAAACGGAAAACCTCGCTCAAATTTAAAGTTGCCATCACTTCGATAATTCACATTAAAAAAGGCAGTGGTAGTAGACTCTTGGATGTATTGTGTTTGGAATACAAAGTCTTTTTCCATTTTTTTGTTGTACATACTTAGCACTAATTGATCTAGCTCAAGTACCGCTTCAAACACCCCTAACAGGTTTGCCTCTCGTTCAGCAATTGTGTCTGGCACAATGCCATTTTTGTAATGCGGGTAATATACAATTACGGCATTAAACTTTTCCATCTGCTGGGCAAGAGAAAGTTGTGATGAGACAGCTTGTTTACCGGTTTTAATCGCTTTCTGAACCGACTCTCCAACAATGGG
This sequence comes from uncultured Psychrosphaera sp., assembly GCA_963925625.1. Classification (GTDB taxonomy): domain Bacteria; phylum Pseudomonadota; class Gammaproteobacteria; order Enterobacterales; family Alteromonadaceae; genus Psychrosphaera. The sequence continues at coordinate 2,759 of CAWUUQ010000085.1, read as the reverse complement.
ATGTGTAGATACATCTAGGCCTATTGCTGCGCGATTGGGAGCTTCTGGCTCAGTATATAAAATTGGTAGGTAATACTTTTGTTCAATGGCAGGTGCCATTTTCCCGTCAATGATTTGTTTTAACGAAAATCCTTCAAAATCATGTTGTGAAATAGTCGACTCATATTCCGCACGATGCGCATGGTCGACTTTTGGTAACCAGGCCAACGCTCGGATTTTAATGCTCGGGTTGTGGAGGCTTTCAGCAAAAGCCTTAAACTCATCTCGAGTTACTTCCCTACTACTTAAAAATAATCCTTTCATAGCAACTAACTGCTGCAACACTGTATTTTCTATAAGGTTAAGTTGTTGTGAGAAGCCAGTCGTCACTCTAACAAACTGCTCTTGTCGAGAGTCTTCATAACTAGCGCGTGACAAGGCAAACGTTGTACTTACTAACAAGAACATCATTAAAGCGGGTATTGCCACCTTTAGCTTGTCAGTCTTCTGATGATAAAATTTATTTTTAAACAATGACAAAACGATGGGTGCAAAAAATACAACGCCAAGAAAGTCGCCTATCCACCACGTAAAGCCAATAAATAAACTATGGCTAAATGTTAAATCGTTTATGTAAGCGATAACGGCTGTATTAAAGGTACTGGCAACTAAACAAGATATTGGCCCTAATAGAATGAGAAATTTAATGACACTTGTTAGGTGGGTATTTTTTATTGGAAGACTACAAAATTTGGAGATCAAGCGTTTCGCAACAAGTAACTGTAGAACCGTACCTATACTGATCATAAATGGGAGTAATAGTGCAGCACTAAAAGTTTGTACTAATGGGTCATAGGAAACTTGAAAATTCGCTAACCATGATGCAAGACCAACCCCTAGTAAAGACCAACGTCCTGCTATTAAATAAGCGGCCATGCCAATACCTGCCGCTGGCCATATAGCACTAGCAAATCCAGGAGGGATCGCAAATAAAAGCCCTATTTTTGCAAATAGAAAATATCCGAAAAATGATAAGATAATAACTTGAAGGTGTTTAATAGAAGCGCCCAAACTATTTGATTCCCTAGATTTTACTTCGCAGCACAGTACTTACCGCATAAATCGTATTTGTACACATGCCAATTTAACGAGTTAAGTGTAGCCTGTCATTATATTTTTACTCTAAAAATAGAAAAGCCCGCTGATTAACAACGGGCTCATAGAAAAATATTGCGAATTTCAGATGAAATAGAACAGCTTAATGATTTTCTTTCGCGTGATTTAAGCTATATTTTGGAATTTCTACCACTAACTCTTCATCTCTTATGATGGCCTGACAACCTAAACGAGACTCGGCTTCTAAGCCCCAAGCTTTGTCTAACATATCTTCTTCAAGCTCATCACTTTCCGCTAATGAATCAAACCCTTCACGAACGATGATATGGCATGTTGTACACGCGCATACTTTTTCACATGCATGTTCAATATCAATGTCATTTTTAAGTGCAACATTTAATACTGACTCGCCTTTTTCACCTTCAAGTACCGCACCATCTGGACAAAGGTCTGCATGCGGTAAAAATATAATCTGTGGCATATTCTAATTCTCTTCTTGTCTAAAATTATACGTCGTTAACAGAGTGACCTGTTAACGCTTGTTTAATACTGTCTTCCATTCTACGTGCAGCAAATGGTTGGCTGATATCATCGAGTGACTTTATAGCGACTTTAATTTTGTCGCCATCAGTCTGCTGAGTAGACGTACGTAACGCTGCGATGGCTTGATTAATATTTTCCAAATCATCATCTTGCAATAAGTGACCAGACTCTTTAAGCGCCATTTCTATCGCTTCAATCATTCTTATCGCATCAACTTTTTGCTCTGCTAACATACGTGCAGACATATCTTCTTTTGCATTAGCCATTGACGCTTTGATCATTTCAGCAATTTCATTTTGCTCTAGTCCATAAGCAGGTTTAACCTGTATAGAAGCTTCAACACCCGTCGATTTTTCCATCGCCGTAACACTTAACAAACCATCAGCATCAATATTAAAAGTTACACGAATAACCGCGATACCAGCCGTCATTGGCGGTATACCTTTAAGAACAAAACGCGCAAGGCTGCGACAGTCATCAACCATTTCTCTTTCGCCCTGCAATACATGGATCGCCATCATTGTTTGGCCATCTTTATATGTCGTGAATTCTTGTGCTCGTGCAACAGGGATGGTGGTGTTTCGAGGAATGACTTTTTCAACTAATCCCCCCATTGTTTCAAGACCTAAAGACAGCGGCGTAACATCAAGTAACAACATGTCTGAGTCAGGTTTATTACCCACTAACAAATCTGCTTGAATAGCCGCACCAATAGCAACAACTTCATCTGGATTGATAGAAGTTAGAATTGGTTTTTGGAAAAACCCTTCCACTTTTTCACGCACCAATGGCACTCGAGTAGAACCACCTACCATGACAATTTGCATGATATCGTCAAGTTCCACTTCTGCATCTTTTACTGCACGACGGCACTTTTTAAGTGTGTTTTTTACTAAGTCTTCAATTTCCGCTTCAAATTCTGCGCGTGTAATCTGGCCGTTAACTTCGCCTTCGCCAAGTGTAATAGCAAAATCTACCGTTTCTTGTTCAGTAAGCTGTTCTTTAATTGAGCGCCCTAAGTCGTACATTTTACGTAAACTTGATGCGCTAATTTTGCCTGTGATATTGGCGTTTTTTAATAACAATTTAACAATAGCGCGATCAAAGTCATCGCCACCTAA
>CAWUUQ010000084.1:0-8856 GCA_963925625.1 uncultured Psychrosphaera sp. | reverse complement strand
AGGAACTTAGTGTTGTCATCGTTTTGTCTCTATTCGAAAAACGTGCCGCTGGCATTTATCACAATACTGCAGTGGTTATGGAATCAAATGGTGAAATTGCGGGTAAATACCGCAAAATGCATATTCCCGATGACCCTGGATTTTACGAAAAATTTTACTTCACACCAGGCGATTTAGGCTTTGAGCCAATTAAAACCTCAGTAGGTACACTAGGCTTATTAGTCTGTTGGGATCAATGGTTCCCTGAAGCAGCCCGCTTAATGGCAATGGCTGGTGCAGATATTCTCATTTATCCTACGGCAATTGGTTGGGATCCTAGAGACGACAAAGACGAACAAAAACGTCAGTTAGATGCCTGGGTTATTTCTCAACGTGCCCATGCTGTTGCAAACGGATTACCTGTTATATCTTGCAATAGAGTCGGTCACGAATCTGATCCAAGTGGTCAAAGCGAAGGTATTCAATTCTGGGGAAATAGCTTTATAGCAGGACCTCAAGGTGAAATACTACAACATGCTAGTGATAACGAAGACGAAATTTTACAGTTTGACGTGTCGCTAAGCCGCAGTGAATCTGTACGCCGCATATGGCCGTTTATGCGCGACCGACGTATTGATCATTATGACGATTTACTTAAAATTTACCGTGACTAAATGCTGTGTTTATTGAACTCAATTATTGATTGAGTCTTGTGAACACAACTAAATTAAAATAACGTTTAAATAGGGATTATAGTGCTTCCGCAATTACTAAACTTACCATTGCCTCAACCATTATCGGACGGCAAAAACGCTAACGATAATAAAATAAAAAAAGCCGACAAGATTGTATGGTCTCGTTTAGCAGGCAGTAGTAAAGCGTTAGCAATTGCAGAAGCCGCGTTTTATTCCGATCACGTTACGATTGTCGTTACTGAAAACACACCTGCGGCCCATAAATTGGAAAGCGAACTGGCGTCTTTGTTACCCAACGCGACTCACCCTGTTTTTACTTTCCCAGACTGGGAAATTTTACCGTACGACAATTTCTCACCGCACCAAGATATTATTTCGCAACGACTATTAACGCTCTATCAACTGCCACAAATGAAAAATGGCGTGGTTATTGTTCCCGTTAATACGTTAATGCATTTTATCGCACCCACTAATTACATAATGGGTAATAGCTTTGTTTTTAAAGCCGGCGATAAAAAAGACATACAAAGCCTAGCGTTACAAATGCAAGAGAATGGTTATAGAAACGTTGAACAAGTTATTGAACATGGTGAATACTCTGTTCGGGGTTCAATTCTAGACCTATTCCCAATGGGCAGTAATCAGCCATTTAGAATTGACTTTTTTGATGATGAAATTGACTCTATTCGTATTTTTGATATTGAAACTCAACGTAGCAAAGACATTGTAAAAAATATAAATATCTTGCCCGCTCATGAATTTCCACTTGATAAAGAAGGTATTGAAAAGTTTAGACAAAACTACCGCGATAAACTTACCGTTCGAAATGAAAAAGACAGCCTATACAAACAAGTGTCGGAAGGCAGTTTTCCAGCGGGAATAGAATATTATTTACCCCTATTTTTTGACAATACCAGTACCCTCTTTGATTATTTCCCAACTCAATGCCACTTAGTGCTCGCGGGCGATATACAATCGCAGGCTGAGTTATATTTGAGAGAAACCGAAAAGCGTTATGAAAATTTAAATGTTAACCCATTAAGACCTTTAATGCCGCCATCAAGCTTATTTATGGCATTTAATGAGTTGTTTGCTGCCGTTAATCAATGGCCACAAATAACCATACAAAATGGTGTTACAAAGGGTGCAGGTAAGTTTAATGCCAATACAGAGTTGCTTTCAGACATAAGCATTAATTCACAAGCTAAAAACCCTTTTACCAATATTGTTGCGCATCTCGTTAGCATAAAGGAACAACAAGGCCGTGTTGTTTTTTGTGTTGAATCTGCTGGTCGTCGAGAGACCTTATTAGAGTTACTAAAACAAGCTCAAGTAAAGCCAACAAAAAGTAAAAGCTTAAGCGAATTTTTTGCGTCAGATGCCGACGTAGGCATCGTAATAAGTAGTCTAGAAAACAGTTTTGGTTTCATTACGACCATTAATGAAAAATCCGTTCCGGTTTCAATTATTACGGAAACCGAATTACTTGGCGGCAGAATCCAACAACGCAAGCGTAACAAACGAGAGAAACAAATATCAACAGATGCTTTAGTTCGTAACTTGGCAGAGCTAAAGGTTGATCAAGCCATTGTTCATATTGAACATGGTGTAGGCCGTTATAAAGGACTTGAAACCATAGAGGCTGGTGGACTTGTTAGTGAGTTTGTAACGATTCAATATGCTAATGAAGCAAAACTGTACGTTCCCGTAGGAAACCTTCATTTATTAAGTCGTTATACTGGTGGTGAGTCTGAGTCAGCGCCGTTAAATAAACTTGGCTCTGACACTTGGGAAAAGGCCCGAAAAAAAGCCGCTGAAAAAGTAAAGGACGTTGCCGCAGAATTACTCGATATTTACGCACAACGGGAAGCGAAACCAGGATATAAATATAGTCTTGATAAAGATGGCTGGCGCCAATTTGCAGCTTCTTTCCCATTTGAAGAAACGGATGATCAACAACAAGCCATCAATGCCGTTGTTAACGACATGAAGTCTCCACAGGCTATGGACAGACTGATTTGTGGTGATGTAGGTTTTGGTAAAACCGAAGTTGCTATGCGCGCCGCTTACATTGCAGTAAACGATGGAAAACAGGTCGCCGTTTTAGTTCCAACCACATTATTAGCACAACAGCACTTTGAAAATTTCACTGACCGATTTGCCGACCTGCCCGTTAAAGTTGAAGTCTTATCCCGTTTTAAGACCGGCAAACAACAAACTGCAGTGATGGAACAATTGGAAAATGGCCAAGTTGATATTGTGGTCGGTACTCACAAGCTTATTCAAGAAAATATTAAATTCAAAGATTTAGGCTTGTTGGTTATTGATGAAGAACATCGTTTTGGCGTAAAACAAAAAGAAGCCATTAAAAAGCTTCGAGCTAACGTGGATATATTAACGTTAACCGCAACCCCTATTCCTCGTACTTTAAATATGGCCATGAGTGGCATGCGTGATTTATCAATCATCGCGACTCCGCCAGCAAAACGTTTAGCAATAAAAACCTTTGTTCGACAAATAGACGATGAGTTAATTAAAGAAGCCATCATGCGTGAAACTAATCGCGGTGGCCAAGTTTATTTCTTACACAATAACGTTGAAACCATTGAGCACCGTGCCAAAGCGATAGAAGCATTAATGCCCGAATGCAGGGTGATTGTTGCCCACGGACAAATGCGTGAAAAGGAACTAGAACGTGTGATGACGGACTTTTATCATCAGCGATATAATGTATTGGTGTGTACCACGATCATTGAAACAGGAATTGATGTTCCTACTGCGAACACTATTATAATGGAACGCGCTGACAAGCTTGGATTAGCCCAACTTCACCAACTTAGAGGTCGTGTTGGCCGTTCTCATCACCAAGCCTATGCCTATTTATTAACACCACCGCCAAAGGCGATAAGTAAAGACGCGGTTAAACGTTTAGAAGCCATAGAATCGATGGAAGACTTAGGCGCGGGTTTTGCCTTAGCTACACATGATTTGGAAATACGTGGTGCTGGCGAGTTATTGGGTGACGATCAAACAGGGCAAATTCATACCATTGGATTTACCCTGTATATGGAAATGCTGGAACAGGCAGTAGAAGCGTTAAAACAAGGTAAAGAAGTTAGCTTAGATTATTTAACTTCTAAACAAACTGAGGTTGAACTAAGAATACCTTCATTATTGCCAGACAGTTATATTCACGATGTGAACATGAGATTAAGTCTGTATAAACGCATTGCAACGGCATCCACCACTGATGACTTAGATGACATTAAAATTGAATTAATTGATCGTTTCGGGCTGTTACCCGACGCGGCCAAAAACCTATTTAAAATTAGTGAATTTAGACAGCGTGCACAACGTATCGGCATTACAAAAATTGAAGCCGGTCCTAAAGGCGGTAGAATAGAGTTTTCTGATGATACTAAAGTCGATCCGCTATTTTTAATAAGCCTTATTCAACAACACCCTACTGTTTATAAACTAGATGGCGGTCAAACTCTGAAGTTCATTATTGATAACAAAGATACCGAAGACAGAATCAAATACATTAATGCCATGCTAAATGATTTTGAACATAAGAATTCGTGAGTGTAAGCCTTTAGAAAAAACGTAGATCAAAGCGGTTCACTGCAGTAAACTGATAATTATTGTGCTGATATCTCATTATCCACGTAATAATTGGTCGTTATAGAAAGGAAAAGCGGTTGCAAAAACGTAAATTTACTCGTGTAGTTGGAAAAGGTTTTACCGATCTATTCCATTATTCTTACAAAATGACTTTGGCTTTGTTTTTACTATTAAATTTCAACCATACTTATGCAGCAGAAAACGTCTTAGAAAGTGCTGAAGAAATAGTAGAAGAGCTCGTTGAGGGTATAAAATCTGAAGACGGTCGCTGGTTTGATGTAGAAGTGATCATTTTTGAACGCACTAAAAACACAAATGTTAGGGAAGAATTTAAACAAAGTGCAACAAACAAACGACCTAACGTTTATTGGGAACTGCAGGAAGCCAAATTACAGCCAAATATTACCCCTCTCCTTTCAAACTTACCGCATTGTCATAAGAACATTGATCCCTTTGAAGAGTCTAAAAATAGGCTTGAGAACGGTTTTAATGAATTAACGCCAGCAGAATTTTATAATCGATATATTCAATATCAAAAACTTATTTCCAGTGAGTGGCGACTTAGTGACACTTTATGCGTTATGCCGAGCGAGCAATTATCAGCGTATTGGCAACTCATCGAAAACATAAACTTTCTACCGGTTAACAATGGTCAGTATTTTACCCAAGTTAAATGGCAGAAAATGCCAAAAACACTAACAGGTTTTGATTACGATGATTACCGTGATGTATATCTGTTGGATCCACAAAATTTGAAACTCGCTTCACAAGCGAAACAAATAGATGCCCATTGGGGTACAAAAACATTATTGCACATGGGTTGGCGTCAACCGGGTCTTAAACCTAAGAATGCCATACCAGTTTATTTACGCGCTGGTATTAATTACTCAGATTCATTTTATTACGATGGACATGCACAACAGTCCATAATAGAACCAGAAAAAACAGTTGGTGAAATACCCGCTACTGAAACTTACCAAACTGAAAGCAGCGAGCAAATATTAATGGCCGATGTGCGCTCTAATGTTGACTTATTTTTGGAGAAATTACGAAGCGGCGCAGTGATTGATCCTAAAAAACAAATATTAGTGACCCCAAAACGAAAAAACCTACCTATTGAAACCTGGCAACTCGATGGCACGATTAAAGTCCATTTAGATCATTATTTGTATTTTGATGCCGATTTTAACTTTCGCCAAAAACAGCAACTAGAAGTAGACATTGACAAGATATTGGCTAAAGAACAATCAAATAGTAAGCAAGTATTACAAAATAACTTGACCAATGACTCACAAAACGTATTAATAAGCGCTGCAAATAAAGACAAAGCAGTCTCCGAGTTTAACGAATTTAATGGATCCTCTGAATCGCCAGTCGGCGATGATTCATTATTGGAAATAGAATACCTACAAAATTTCCCATTCAAACAACTAAGACGTACCTACTCAGGTGATCTACACTATTTAGATCACCCTAAGTTTGGCGTGCTTTTCCAGATCAGAAAATACAGACATTAACGGGATAATTACGTGAAAGATTTTGAAATTAGTGCTCAATACATTGAAGAACAATTAGATGGTTTTAAACCAACTGTTGCAATCGTGCTTGGCAGCGGCTTAGCCGATTTAGCCGATCAAATAGAAAACCCTATTAGCATTCCTTATGCTGATATTCCTGAGTTTCCACAAAGCACAGTTGAAGGTCATACAGGTCGCTTAGTTGCTGGTCTATTAGGTGGCAAACCAGTAATTTGTATGCAAGGCCGTTTCCATTATTACGAAGGTCACTCTTTTGAAAAGATTGCAGTTCCTTTAAGAAGCTTCAAAGCTATTGGTTGTGATCAAGTTATTTTGACTAATGCAGCAGGCTCTTTAAAAGAAGATATGGGCCCAGGCAGTATCATGCTTATTACTGACCATATTAATTTCTCTGGTTTTAATCCTTTAATAGGAGCAAACGACGACTCCATTGGTCCTCGTTTCTTAGACCTTACTCAAGCCTATGATCGTGAAATTGGTGAACGTGTTGAAAAGGCAGCGTTAAAATCTGGCTTAACGTTATACCGTGGTACTTACATTTGGGTATCAGGTCCAACATTTGAAACACCGGCAGAAATAAGAGCACAACGTACATTAGGCGCCGATGCAGTTGGTATGTCTACGGTCCCAGAAGTCATTGTTGCACGTCACTGTGGCCTAAAAGTGTGCGCAATCTCAACCATTACAAACCTAGCTGCAGGTTTATCTGCGACAAACTTAAGCCATGACGAAACATTAGAGCAAGGCAAGTTAGCAGCAAAACGCTTAACAACATTATTACAAGACTTATTGGCAGCCGCATACTGAAAAACCATCAAGCCTATGCCCGTCAAGCGTTAGGCTTGATGGACCTTACTTCATTAAATGACAATGATACGGAACAAACTATTATTGATCTGTGCCATAAGGCAAATACACCGTTTGGACCCGTTGCCGCGGTATGTGTTTTTCCACAGTTTGTCGGGATTGCTAAACAAACGTTGAAAGAATTAGGCATACCACAAGTTAAAGTGGCAACCGTAACTAATTTTCCAAAAGGTAACGACTCAGTAAAAAGCATTATTGCTATGACTGAACAAGCTATAGCCGATGGTGCCGACGAAATTGATGTTGTTTTGCCTTATCAACAGTTTATAGCTGGTGACTTAAAACACTGTGAAACAGTCATTGTACAAAGTAAACAAGCCTGTGCTGATCATAATGTGTTAAAAGTCATTATAGAATCTGGTGTTTTAGAAGATGAAGTGACCATTCGTGGTGCCAGCGAATTTGCCATTGACTTTGGTGCAGATTTTATAAAAACCTCAACCGGTAAAGTAGCGGTGAACGCAACATTAGAAGCCGCCAGTGTTATGTTAAATGTCATAAAAGACGATGGTTGCAAGGTTGGTTTTAAAGCTGCTGGTGGTATTAGAAGTGTCGCCGATGCTGTAGATTACCTAAAACAAGCTGAAGAACTGATGGGACAAGATTGGGTAACACCTGGTAATTACCGATTTGGAGCGAGTGGACTATTAACAAACTTAACCGATTATCTCAGTGGAAATAAAGCAAGTTCATCAGCAACCTCGACTGAATACTAAGGCGATTCACTAATTATGTTGCAAGATCTATTTAAAGAAACGGATGCTGATTTACCTATTACGGTCACTTCAAAAGGCATGTTTGAATCAAATGATGAGAATGCCGTTTTTTTAATGGAAAAATTACAAGGATGGATAAATTTCCAGGCACTTGCAGCAAACTGGTATTCAGATGAAAACAACATAGTCACCATTAAGATAACTTTAATGCCAGAAAAGGCCTATTTACGTTGTGATGAACAAAGCTCAGATTTATGGCGACCGATTCAAACTTCAGGCTTGTCCGCCTTATTAATGGCTAATGAAAATCTAAACACTCATTGTTGTATTGTTGCCATTGGTAATGCCGACTTAAAAGAAATGATGGACGATGGAAAAAAAGTAGAACCAAATTTGCAAGCGTTGTTGGTATCCGCTTGTAATTATTTAACAAAAAGCAACGGTTTGAAGTCGCTTTAATTACGCCCTGAGTTGCTTTTGTTTTTGCAGTTTTAGTTCAACTTCACTCATCAGGTCCTCAATTTTTACTATAGGCGTTGGGATCACATGTTGCACGCCAGCACAAAATTCAATGTTGTACCCTCGATTTGCACTTTCATTATATCGCGCTAATTCTTTTTCGAAGCGGCTTAATACAAAACTAGTTTGAAGTTCATTCGCGTCACTTAATAAAACCGCAAATTTATCTGCTCTAAGCCTGGCCACAACGTCTGATAACCGAAAAACGTTTTTCATTATTGTTGAAAAAGCTAAAATCGCCCTATCACCTTCTGCATTACCAAACGTTTCATTTAACACATCAAAACGAGATAAATCAAAACAGATAAGGCTCACCGGTTGCTCATTACGTACACAACTAGCAAGCAAGTGTTGTGCTAATGAATAAAAACCTCGTTGATTAGATAAAGCCGTTAGGTCGTCAATGGTAGATTCATGAACTAGCGCAATTTCCTGCTCAACCATATTTGCAAGATCACGAAGTAATACATTATCTTCCTCTGTTAAGGCTCTAGGCACTGTGTCCATCACACAAATTGTACCTATATTTTGGCCATTTAATGCCTTAAAGGGCTGACCAGCATAGAATCGAATATGGGGCATTTCATTAACAAAAGGATTGTCTTTAAATCGAGGATCTTCTAACGTATCAGGAACAAAAAACATGTCATCATCTAATATGGCGTGACCACAGAAAGAATGTTCGCGAGGACTTTCTAATTCTTCTATGCCGTATTTAGATTTGAACCAAACTCTGTCTTTATCTACAAGGCTTATCACAGACATCGGTACATTAAATAAGCGCGCTGCCATTCTAGTGACTCGATCAAATCGCTCTTCTGGCAATGTATCTAATAACTCTAATGAGTTTAATGTATCAAGACGTTTAGTTTCATCTATTGTAATGTTAGGTTCTGTCATAGGTAATCTCTTAATAGG
>CAWUUQ010000083.1:0-19567 GCA_963925625.1 uncultured Psychrosphaera sp. | reverse complement strand
GCTCTAACTCCTGCATCCATGCAGTCGACACGGCAGGCTCCCATTCGAAGAATCCCGTGTCCGTAAGGTCGCGGGATTTTTTTCGTTTAAAGCTCAGGGTTTATGCACTGGCCGCGCCAAGGCATCCTGCCTCTGCGGCACTCGAACATCCATGTTCATCGTGCGAGGGGTTTTTATTGCCTAAAACTCACTGAATATAGACATTTTAACTAATTGGTTTTATTGTTTAATTCTAATTACGATCGGTAAAGTTTATATTTCAATGAAAGTCACACTGAATATAAATAAGTAGCCTTAAGAATAGTGGAGTGTTACTTGGATATAAATATCTCAGATATAATTGTAGACAGAAACCTCTATGCTATAGAAGGTCTTCCACTAATAACGGTTTATGACGACAATTTTTTTGTTAGAAATGATTATGATGTACTTTCAGTTGGACAGCGGAATTATCTTATCAAATTTTTAGGTAAAGCTGGCTATAGACAGACGTCAGGGAGAACGTTATCAAAAGGTGACTTGAATATTCAGATTCAAACTCCCAACTCGAATCTAGCGATTTCGTCATATAATTCAAACTTTAATGCAGAGAGTAGTTCTTTAATTTATTGCGTAACTCCAACAATGTTTGCTGAAGCATTATTCTATAAAACATTAGGCAAAGATCATTTACATATAATCCGTGAATTAAGAAAACTAATAAAAGTGTGTCCGTTTAATATTGAATGGTTGAGAGACATAAGTTATAGAAGTCCTATTGAGCAGGTAACCAAAGCGACATACGACGAACTAATGTCATTTCAGAGATTTATCGTACAGAAACGATTTAAGTTTAAAAAAGCTTTGTAAATGTTACCTTAGTAATACCGTTATTCAGTTCTAAAGTTAAATAATTTATCCTGAGAGTCGAAGGGATGTATCATTACTAATACTTAGAAACACTGTTGAGTGTTAATCGAAAGGTACTGTTTCTTCTGTTTTGGTTGTTATTTCAGTAAATAGCGACTTAAACAGCAAACTATAAAAATTGAACACTACTGCAAGTCATCAATCAGCCTTAGTCTAGTCATACTTTTATGATAAAATATGGCCTCATCATCAACTAAATGACCACTTAAATTCTTATGACTAAAAAACTAGATCGCCGCTTTTGCGTTGCGCCAATGTTAGATTGGACAGACAGACATTGTCGCTATTTTTATAGAACCATGTCCAGACATGCAGTTTTATATACAGAGATGGTAACGACGGGGGCCATTATCCACGGTAAAGGCGACTTTCTACAATTTAATACCGCAGAGCAGCCAGTGGCATTGCAATTAGGTGGCAGTGATCCAGAAGCGTTGGCTCATTGTGCAAAATTGGCTGAAGAACGTGGTTATGACGAGGTAAATCTAAATGTTGGGTGCCCGTCAGATAGGGTACAGAACGGAATGTTTGGTGCCTGTCTTATGGCAAAACCAGAGTTGGTTGCGGAGTGCGTTGCAGCAATGAAGGCTGTAACAACAATTCCAATCACTGTGAAGTCAAGGATTGGCATTGATGATATGGACAGTTTTGAGTTCTTAGTTGAATTTATTGAGAAAATAAAAGCAGCAGGCTGTGAAACATTTATTATCCATGCAAGGAAAGCTTGGCTCACTGGTTTAAGTCCAAAAGAAAATAGGGATATACCACCTTTAGATTATGACCGCGTATATAAAATAAAAAAACTGTTCCCAGGTTTGGAAATCATACTTAATGGCGGCGTAAAAACACTGGAAGAATCAAAAGAACACCTTAATCATGTAGACGGCGTCATGATGGGAAGAGAAGCTTATCACAACCCTTATATAATGGCTGATGTTGATAACGTCATTTATGCACAAAACACAGATAAACCGACACGGTCTAAGGTGCTTAGTGATATGTCTGACTACATTACTTTGCACGAACAAGGCGGTGGCCGCGCTTGGCATGCTTTACGCCATATGATGGGGTTATATCAAGGGTTACCCGGAGCCAAGATTTGGCGTAGATACTTAAGTGAAAACGCGGTAAAAACTGACCGAACTGCAAAAGAACTTATTCATGAAGCGACAGAGTTTTTTAGAGAACGCGAAATAGACTAATTATTAGTCAAATTAACCGATGTATTTATTTTATTACCATGTTAATAATGTGTGTTAGTACTTACACTCGCTAGTGGCCTTTTTTAACGAGATTAAAAAAATATATTAGAATGGCACAACCTTTGTAACTGTATTCCCGACTAATTAAATATTAATAAAGGAAATACATTATGAACTCACTACTGTTAATCTCAAGTTTGGTTTTATCAAGTCCAGTATCTATCGGCAATATGCCAACAACTACAGACATTGATGGTTTTATAGTTGAACAAATGGAAAAAGTACAAAAACAAGTTGAGTACAAAAACACTATAGCCGTATCTGACACGTTTTTGAGCCAAGCAAGATTGGCGACTAAATTAGCTCGAACTCAAATCCAAATGAATGCTTACCTGCAAAATAAAAGCGAATAAAAGATGTTGAATTTATTTGCTTTATTGTTCTTTGCATTATCGCCCGTTGTAACATTGGGTGTCGTTTATTTTTTAGTAAACGTAGTAAATTCTTTGATGAATAGCGCAACTATTGAAAATCTGAAGTTTTAGCAAATTAGGGTGTTGTCAATTTGCTAAAAGATTTATATTTTTCATACCCATACCCATACCCATACCCATACCCATTTTATAATGCCATGTTCATCAACCAGCACAGGCATTTAATATTCATCGTTCACTCTTCGTTTTCAGTGCTCTTAGCTTCTATCTAATATTACTTCATGAATAATTAAACACTGAGCTTCTCTTTATTTTCGAGTTAATTCGTTAGTGGTTTAAACGATAAAATTTTAGTCAATATCGCTATTTAGTAACTTTGCCCTTACTGCTCACTATGTGAGTATTATAATAAACATATATAAAACAATGCTTTATTAGGTGTTTGTTGTTGGCACATGAATTGGAAGTGTATATGTGAATTAGTTAATCCCACATTCAAAGGAGAATATAATGGGTGTATTAAATAGATTTGCAGACGTAGTCAACTCAAACGTAAACGCTTTATTAGATAGTGCTGAAAAGCCAGAACATATGTTGCGCTTACTTATTCAAGATATGGAAGAGGCACTGGGTGAGGCAAGAAGCCATGCAGCAGAATTAATAGCGGAACAAAAAAGGCTCAATCGAAATAAAGATACCTCTGAAAAACAAATGAAAGATTGGCATGTAAAGGCTGAATTTGCATTAAAAAAAGGTCGTGAAGATCTAGCAAGAGAAGCATTGCTTCAAGTTGAAAAATTAAAATCGGATGTTGTCATAATTGAACAGCAATTGGCTCAAATAAGCGATGCACTTAACGGTATAGAGTCAGATACTGGCGCGTTAAACGAAAAGCTTAACGAAGCACGAAGCAAAATAAGAATTACTGAACAGCGATTAAATACTTTCAATGTTAGCCGCCGTACAAAACTAGCAATAGACAGCGAAAAAATTGAAGCTATCACTAACAAATATGACAACTTACAGCGAAAAGTAGAAGCACTTGAAAGTGAAGTTGAGGCTTACGATATGACTTCTCAAGGCCTCAATTATGAATTTAAAAAACTTGAAACAGAAGCGGTCATTGATGAGAAATTGGCTGAACTTAAGAAAAAAATAGCTAAAGGTTAGGAGAATACAATGAAGTCAGAATATGTAGGCAATCCAATCACTAAAGATACTTATAACAGAAAGATAACCGGTGTTTGTGCGGGTATAGCTAGACATTTTTCACTACCCGCTTGGGGTGTACGAGGTGCGGTAATTGTTTTTGGATTATTTCATCCTGGCGCTGTAATTTTTGGTTATGTGTTGGCGTCTTTATTGATGCCATCCAAAAAGTATTTTTAGACGACATAAATAATTATGAGCACCTTTCTTAAAGGCGTACTATATCTAGTTGGTATATGTTTCATTTTAAGCATTTTACCAACTTATTACTTTCATATAGATGGGATAAACCACTGGGTAAATTTAGGAGGTTTAGCAGAGAACGTAATTGGCTTTGGCATTATAGTAATAATATTTGCTGCATTGGCAATCGTGTTTTTCAGCGTATTGGCCGGAATATTTGTTGTAGTTGCTATGATAGTTGGGGCATTGGTTCTGGCTGGTTTGTCAGCGATTTGGCCATTTTTATTGTTAGGTGTGATTATATACCTGTTATTTTCTAAATCTAACAATGTGGAAAAATAGTTTTTTAAACTGTCACTTGCATACGGTATGATTGTTTAGTCATTAATTCATATAGAGAAACGGCATGAAATGTTTTTGTTTGGTATTCTTTACAATGTTATGGAGTACCTCGCTGTTAGCTGATTTATCGATTTTGTCTTCAGAGGCAACCGTTAGAGATCCGATACCTGGCATGAACAACTCAGTTGGTTTTGTAAGGCTAACAAATACAAGCAATAGCGATGTAGTTTTAGTTTCTGCCAAAGCTGAATTTACCAAACATATTGAGTTCCATGATCATGAATTAATCGATGGTGTAATGAAAATGTACCGTGTTGAGAATGTTGTAATTCCAGCGGGAGAAACCATTCATTTTCAAACGGGTGGGTTACACTTAATGTTAATTTCTATCGAGCCTTTAGAGCCAAAATTAAAAACGGTAGAAATAACATTTATTACAGACACAAAGGAAGAATTTAAAGTGCCTTTTGAAGTTGAAACAATCAAAATGAAACACGCACATCACTAATATAAAGAGCGAATTATGAAAAAATGGATATTGGCGGGATTAAGTGCCGTTATTGTGATAATGATTATACTTTCTCAATACTGGAGTTTTATGCCAGATACATTTTCTGTTTCAGAGCGCGCAGAAGCCGAAGCAAAAGCGTTAAACACAGAAGCTGTTGCCGGTTTTACAACAACCCATACCTTAATTGAAGTGACAAATACTTTGTTATACAAGCCTGGTGGCTACCTTTCCAACGACATCGCACCACCAACAGTATTTTTAGATAATATGCCTGCTTTTGAGTTTGGCGCATTAGAAATGAGTCGAGATTTAGCCTTGGCTTTGCGAAGAGATTTTAGTCGTTCTCAATCACAATCCGTAGAAAACCCTTATTTAAAAGTAGCGCAGCCAAAATTCAGTAATGATCACAAGTCTTGGGCCTGGCCTAGTGCTGAGTCTTCATATGGACTAGCTGTTGAAGCTCTTGAAAGTTATAGAAATTCTCTATCCGATAAACAGCAAGGTTCGGCTCAATTTTATGCACGTGCAGATAACTTAGCGGACTGGTTAAACGAAGTAGAAAAGCGTTTAGGAAGCTTAAGTCAGAGGCTCAGCGCGAGTGTAGGTCAAGATAGAGTCAATATAGACTTAGCTGGAGACAGCGCAGCGATTCAGTCAACAATAACCGCCAAAAGTCAGATGGTTCAAACATCTTGGTTTCAAATAGACGATGTGTTTTATGAATCAAAAGGTGCAAGTTGGGCGTTACTTCACTTTCTAAAAGCCATTGAAATAGATTTTGAGGCGACATTAAAGAAAAAGAATGCTCAAACAAGTTTAAAACAAATTATAAGAGAACTAGAAGCGACTCAGCAATCTACCTGGAGCCCAATGGTTCTTAACGGAAGCGGATTTGGAATACTTGCTAATCACTCGTTAGTAATGGCGAATTATATTTCTCGAGCCAATGCTGCCATTATTGATTTAAAGTCATTGCTTATCCAGGGCTAATTTTAATCGTTCGTTCAGTAGCAAATGAAAAGGTAATTTAATATGAAGCCATCACTTCTAAAAATTGGCGCACTTGTAGGCTTGTTAGTAGTGATTAAACCTTGCGAAGCGAGCGGTTTATTCGACTTTTCTGCAGGCGTTAATTATTGGAATTCTGACTCAAAAGCAAGTTATGGAGTTGCAAAGGATAGCTTGATTGATCTTAATTTTGAGAAGCAAGGAGATGCAGAGATTGAGTTTTCCGTTGATCATAGTATTCCCCTTGTACCTAATGCACGATATCGATTAAGAAGTAGTAGTTTCGGGGATAGTACGTCATTAAATCAAACGTATACTCTAGGTGGAGAAGCGTTCAGCATTGCAAGCTCGTTGGATGCTAAACATGAGGTGCTAACCAATGATTTATTACTTCATTACTCATTAATTGACATGTCCATTTTAACGATAAATATGGGGGTCCTAACTCGATATCAAAGCGCAGATATATTGGTTCAGAAAATAAATGACGTTCAGATAGCTGACCAAAAAGTATCTAAATGGGTGCCAATGGTAAACGTCAGTGTAAAAAGTAGTGTGCCGCTATTAGGATTTTTTGCATTTGCAGACTTAAGCTACGGTGAAGACAATTACCTTTATGAATCTGGGTTGGGTTATAACTTTGATGAAGGTTTGTTTCCAGAAATTGATGTTTTGATTGGATATAGAAAAGAGAAGTTAGAGTTTGGAAAAGATGAAGGGTTAGTTTTTGAACAAGACTTAAGTACACTTTACTCTGGCATAAAAGTACGCTTTTAAAATGCAGAATATTTTCAGAGTTACACTTTTTCAGTTATTTCCATTTGACTGGTTATTAAATGACTAAACTCATTTAGTACTTGTTTTATAAAGGTATTATCGCCTGTTGGTTTTACCAAATTACTTAATTCATATCCTGCCTGTGTCAGCTTATAATAGGTAAAAATCACTTCTTTTTGAGCTACAAAAATATCGTAAGTATGACCCTGACACGACAGTTTTATTTTATCGTCTAAGTGATATGCCGCCGATTCAATTTCTTGCTGATAAATAAGTCCCAACTCAGCCAATGCAATAAGATTCGTATATGATAAACCAAACTGACTTAGGTTTACGTTTAACTTACCCGAGTTAGAAAATATATTTAGCAGGGTCGGTTTTTTATAAACACCCGTTAAAATTCTTCCAGCATGTTCATCACCAAACCGACAAAGTACTTTTACGGCTTGATAGAATATTTTTGCCTCTTTCGTACTGAGCTCTGATAGTGTTTTTAAGCTTTTGTGTGAAAACGAACCTTGTTTAACAAGCTCCAATGTTAATATTTTTGACCACAACTCGTGCATGGTTGGGGTATAACTTTGCTTGGCTAATTCTACAAACTTCATGATCCAATCTAAATCTAAACGTTCGATCAATTGATCTTCATCAATATGGCCGAGAGCAAGACTAAAAATTTGTTCAAGGTTGTATTGTTGGCGTGCAGCTAGAATTTGTTCTCTTTTTGATATTCTTTGTGAAATAGGGTTATTGCGGTCTTTGAGTAAAACAAGGTCACTATTTGCTAGGTGATTTAGTATATGCTGCTCATTAATTTCTTCATTTTGAGCATCACTTTTCTCAACGATTTCATAATCTATGCCTGTTAATTGCTTAACCAAATTTAAATACTTAGTTCTAGAGCTGGCAGTGTTTTGTTTAGACATAGTAGTGCTCCGAAGTACGTTAATAACATAGTTATGAAATAGCAATGAAAAGTCAAAGAAAATACTATTAGAAAACATCAACTTTTTGGGCAAAATGCTGAATTCTTTCTACACTTACTAGAGACTATCAAAAATGATCTTCAAACAAAGACAAAGGAAGTATGTGGCCGATGCCCGCCGAGAAAATTTCAAGCAATAATAATTATCTATTTGAGGGACAAGATACCTCTGCCTCTGCTTTTGGTCAAGATCAAAAGCCGGCTACCAATGGCTTTTGGCGTGTCCTAATTGTAGATGACGAGCCTGAAATCCATAAGGTGACGACCATGGCGTTGTCAGGAATTATCATCGCCGAAAAACGATTAGAATTTTTACACGCTCACAGCGCAAAGGAAGCGGAAGAAATTTTGACGAAACAACCTGGTATTGCTGTCATATTACTTGATGTTGTAATGGAAAGTGATGATGCGGGCTTAAAGCTAGTCAAAACAATTCGAAATCAACTAAAAATGCAAGACATCCGTATCATACTTCGTACTGGTCAGCCGGGTTATGCCCCGGAAGAACAAGTAGTAATAGATTATGAAATTAATGACTACATTATGAAAACGGATATGACGCGCAGTAAGTTACTAACGTCTATATGTGCAGCCATTAGGGCTTTTCAGCAGCTAAGAGTTATAAGTGATGCGAAAGACTTTCTACAACGTCTCACCATTATGAACAGTTCGTTAATATCTCAAAAAAGTTACGATGCATTTGTTCGTTGTTTAGTAAGTACCTCATTGGAGCTTTTTAAAGCAAAAGGTCCAGGTGTATTTTTGTTGAATGACTCAAGTATACCTTCAGAAAAAAATAAATATCGAATCGAGTACAGTTCTGAACCTATGTATTCTTTTAGTGGCCAATTTTATGAAGACGTATTACCAAAAGAAAGCGTTAAAAAGGTTAGACAGGCAATCTCTAACGAGATGTCAGTAATTGAAGATAGACATCTTGTATTGTTCATCCCATCAAAATCTTGTGCGGGAATTTTAATTTTATTCGACGCTTTTCCTACTATTGCTAGAACAGAGTTGATTGAATCATTTGTATCTAACATCGCATCAGACTTAGATAATTCACTGTTGTTAAAACAAGTTAGTGATATCGCTTACTTAGACTCACTTACAAACTTACCTAATCGTACAAAGTTTATTGAATACTTGGATGACTTCTCTCAATCAAAGAACCCACTGGATACAGTGGCACTAGTCGATATTGAACACTTTTCAGATATTAATGATGGCCTTGGTCAAGATGTTGGTAATTTAGTAATTCTTGCAGTAGCGGAACGAATTGCGAATCAACTCGATGATGACGTATTAGTTTGTCGTGTTGGAGCGGATATCTTTGGATTAATGGGTAGACGAATCAGTTTAGAACCAGAAAAGATTTTAGCGACCTTTGATTGTCCATTTAAAGCCGGCGATAATTTGATTCCTATCAACGCTCGAGTTGGAATATGTTATAAACCAGATAAACCCACAACGGGTTTAACCATCATAAAACATGCGAATATTGCATTAAACTTAGCTAAAAAAGACAGTCAAAACCGCACCAATGTTTATCAATCAGACATGGAAGATGAAACGAGTTGGCGTTTGAGCATGATCCGTAAATTAACGGATGACTTTTTTGATAATAAGCTTCAAGTCTGGTACCAGCCACAATTAAATGTACAAACTAATAAGGTTGTAGGTGTAGAAGCGCTGTTACGCTGGCCGAATGGTGAAGGAGGTTATATATCACCGTTAACTTTCATTCCTTTGGCTGAGTATACAGGCTTAATTGTAGATATAGGTGCTTGGGTTCTAGAGCAAGCTTGTAATGAAGTGAATATCGTTTCTGAATTTGGTTTTCCAGATCTAAGAATTGCAGTAAACGTATCAATGCCGCAATTTAAGAATGTTCGTTTTGTGGATGATGTAATTGCCACTGCTGAACGATTTAATGTCAAACCAGAAAATATTGAATTAGAGATCACTGAAAGTGTTGTGATGGATGACACTTCAATGGTGGTTAAGGCGCTAGAGCGCTTAAGAAGTTATGGTTTCACTATTGCAATTGATGACTTTGGAACAGGGTTTTCTTCGTTAAGTTACTTACATAAACTACCTTTAAACCGATTAAAAATCGATCGAGAGTTTATCCGTGAAATTGGCGAAGGTGGGGATGGGATTTTAGCTGAAACTATCATTAACTTAGGTCAAAAATTGGGTTTAGAAACAATTGCCGAAGGCATCGAAACCGAATTTCAGCTTAATTATGTAAAACGTTTAGGCTGTAACGAAGCGCAGGGGTTTTATCACGCTAAACCAATGCCTGCCGACGAGCTTAAGAAGTTTTTACTTCAGCTCGACGACAACAAAAGCCAAACCCAAAAAAAAGCTTAATTAAATTTATCCTATAAGCTCTTTCAAGTATTTTGCAGTAAATGACCCTTCAACTTTACAAACTTCTTCTGGTGTCCCTTTCGCAACAATCATACCACCGCCTGAACCACCTTCTGGCCCTAAATCGATGATGTAGTCAGCTGTTTTTACAACGTCTAAGTTGTGCTCAATTATCACCAACGTATTGCCATGATCTCTTAAGCGATGAAGTACACTCAGTAGTTGCTCAATATCGTGAAAATGCAAACCTGTTGTTGGTTCGTCTAATATGTAAAGAGTTTGCCCTGTATCGCGTTTGGATAATTCTTTAGCTAATTTAACGCGTTGCGCTTCACCACCAGACAAGGTGGTAGCTGATTGACCCAAGCGAATATAGCTCAATCCAACGTCCATTAACGTCTGTAACTTTCTTGATATTGCTGGAATTGCCTCGAAAAACTCATGAGCGTCTTCAACGGTCATGTCCAAAACTTGATTAATGTTTTTATTTTTGTAGGTTACTTCCAACGTTTCACGATTATAACGTTTGCTTTCACAAACATCACAAGGCACATAAACATCAGGTAGAAAGTGCATTTCTACTTTAATTAATCCATCACCCTGACAGGCCTCACAACGTCCACCTTTAACGTTAAAGCTAAATCTACCCGCTTTATAACCACGAGCACGAGCCTCTTGAGTACCGGCAAATAAATCACGAATATTAGTAAAAATACCTGTATAAGTTGCAGGATTAGAGCGAGGAGTTCGGCCTATAGGGCTTTGATCAATATCAATCACTTTATCTAATAACTCTAAACCTGTTATTTCGCTGTATGGTGCAGGAACAGAGGTTGTTGCTTTATTTAAAACCTGATGTGCTATTGGAAACAGAGTACCGTTAATTAAGGTTGATTTACCCGAACCTGAAACCCCGGTTACACAGGTCATTAAACCTAACGGTATATCAATGGTTACATCTCTAAGGTTATTGCCAGTTGCACCTTTAAGTGACAACCATTTTTCAGGATTTACAGGAACACGCTTTTCAGGTATCGCAATTTTTCTTACACCTGACAGGAATTGACCAGTGACTGAATTCGGATTATTTGTCACTTCATCAGGCGTGCCTTGTGCAATAATTTCACCACCATGCACACCAGCTCCAGGGCCAATATCAATTACATGATCGGCTGCACGAATAGCGTCTTCATCGTGTTCAACAACAATAACAGTATTGCCCAAGTCTCTTAAATGAACGAGGGTCGTTAATAAACGGTCATTGTCGCGTTGATGTAAGCCAATAGAAGGCTCATCAAGTACGTACATTACGCCTACTAAGCCTGCACCGATTTGGCTTGCCAGCCTGATTCTCTGAGCTTCACCACCCGATAAGGTATCGGCGCTTCTTGAAATAGACAAATAGGTTAAGCCTACATTTACTAAAAACCCAAGACGCTGTTTTATTTCTTTTAGAATTTTATCCGCAATCTGTGCTTTTTGACCTGTCAGTTCCAAGTTATTGAAAAACTCACTGGCATCGCCAATCGACATTTGAGAAATAGTTGGGAGACTTGTATTAGTAACAAAAACATTACGAGCTTCTTCTCTTAAACGGCTGCCGCTGCAACTTGGGCAAGGTTGAGTGCTGATATACTTGGTCAATTCTTCGCGCACTGTATTTGATTCAGTTTCACGGTATCGACGTTCCATATTCGGTAAAATACCTTCAAAAGCATGATTACGAACCGTCATATCACCACGGTCATTCATGTATTTAAATTCAATGCTTTGTTTACCACTACCATTCAGTATCACTTCACGATGTTCTTCTGGTAATTCATCAAATGGTAAAGACAGGTCTATTTTGTAATGCTCCGCTAAAGCCTTAAGCATTTGAAAATAATAAAAGTTACGTTTGTCCCAGCCTCGAATCGCACCGCCGGTTAAACTTAACTCACTGTTAATAATTACTTTACTGGCATCAAAGTATTGTTTAACACCTAAACCATCACATGTATTACATGCACCAGCTGGGTTATTAAATGAGAATAATCTTGGCTCAAGTTCTTGCATTGAATATCCACATTTGGGACAAGCAAAATTTGCGCTAAAAGTTAATAATTCTCGGTCTTCGTCCATAAATGCGACGTGAACAATCCCGCCGCTTAATTCAAGAGATGTTTCTATAGATTCAGCTAACCGTTGTTGAATATCGTCACGTACTTTTAAACGGTCAACAACAACTTCAATACTATGTTTTTTATGTAGTTCTAGCTCTGGAGGATCAGATAAGTCACAAACTTCACCATCTATTCGAGCTCGAATAAAACCCTGCGCGGCTAAATTTTCTAAAGTTTTAACATGCTCACCTTTTCTATCACGCACAACAGGCGCTAAGATCATTATTTTCGAAGATTCAGGTAATGCTAAAATTCGGTCAACCATTTGTGAAACGGTTTGAGCTTCTAAGGTTTCACCATGTGTTGGACAAGTAGGGGTTCCTACTCGCGCAAATAACAACCTTAAATAGTCATATATCTCAGTAATTGTACCAACGGTAGAACGAGGATTGTGCGAAGTCGATTTTTGTTCAATTGATATAGCAGGAGATAAGCCTTCAATGTGGTCAACATCGGGCTTTTCCATTAAAGATAAAAATTGGCGTGCATAAGCAGAAAGAGATTCAACGTAACGGCGCTGACCTTCAGCATATAAAGTATCAAACGCTAGAGAAGACTTGCCGGAGCCAGATAAGCCAGTAATGACAATCAATTTATCGCGAGGAATTACAATATCAATGTTTTTTAAATTGTGGGTGCGGGCACCACGAACTTCAATTTTATCCATTATGTCTTCTTACCTAATAATCAGATCAAACAGTATGACACTAAACCGCCCAACGCGTAAATAAAACACTGTCTTAATATAGAAAGGAAAGGGGACAGTATAGAATTTCAATTAATAGTGGTCAAAAAAGCTCCGACCAGTTAAAATACCTTTATCGGTGTCATGTTTTTTTACACCTACGTAGTGTGTTATGCTAAAAAGCAATGAAAAACAGTGACTTACACGATGGCTCGATGATTGCATTGTTTGGTTATTAGTGTCACTTGTGTTGATGCAATTTAGAAAGCGTGTGATAGACACAAATTAAGAGGAAGAATTTTATGTCATCAGTGGTTAACAAAATGAAAGCGGTAGTAGCAGTTGTATCATTGTGCTTATCGTCTGCAGCAATGGCTACAGGTACGCCAATTGCCTGGGACTTAAAAACTAATAGCACTGAAGGTTATTCAAATACTTCAGATAGTGTATGGAATTTTGATGGTACGGGTTGGAACACAGGATCTGAAGTTACCATAACTAGTTGGTCAACAGTTGCAGGTTCAGGAACTGACGTCAATGTAGAAAAAGCATTAACAAAGGTTTATAACGGCGGCTTGGGTATTAATCACACTGGTGAAACGACTCAAGGTGATGAACATGCTATGGATAACAAAAACGCAAGTGATGGTGTTAACCAAGAGTTTTTCTTAATATCTTTTGAAGAAAAGGTAGCTTTAAAAGGGTTATATACTGGTTGGGCAAATTTAAATGGTAGTGATAACCAGTCAGTAGGATTATTTAAAGTAGGCAACGCCTTTGCAAATGATCTTAGAACAGGCAGCCCTGTTAGTTTCGCAAGTACTTTTATTGATAATAGCTTAATTGGATTAGATTATAAGAACAATGGCTACTTTGAAATGCCAGATTTAGAGTATTATAACGGAGTCAGTGGTGCTGGTAAGTCTCACAACTGGATTGTAAGCTTATTCAATGAAACAGGTACTGGTTATGACGCGTTTAAACTATGGGGTGTAAAAGGTAAAACATTTACAGCTGCAACTGTCGTATCTGAGCCAGGTACATTGGCGCTTCTAGCAATTGGCTTAGGTCTAATAATTAGACGTAAACAAAAAGCGAAAGTTGCTAACTTTATTGCTTAAAAGAAAGTACTTCCTCTTTGTGAAAAAGGTGGCCTATGCCACCTTTTTTGTTTTAATATTTTCATAAAATTAACTAGTTCTAAATGGAAAGCATTGCATGAATAAATCGCTGTTTATATTGTTACTGAGTTTGTCATTAGGATTTTCGAATTTTCAACTTAATGCCTCAGGAAGTTATTACGAACAGGCATATCAAGCATTTGAAGAAGGAAATTACGAAGCCAGTTACCTTTATTTAAAAAATGCATTAGACCAACAACCTAGAAACCTACCGTCTAAAATACTAATGGGTAAAATTTTGCTACATAAAGGTTATTTTGACCAGTCTATTACTCAATTTGAAGAGGCGCTGGAATATAACGCAGATTTGAATCTAATAATTGAAGATTATTCCTCAGCACTTTTATTGGCTGGGCGTTATAAAGAGATTTTGAATGTAGGCAATGGTAGCCGTCTAAATCTGTCTTCTCAATACGAACTTGAAATTAAAAAAGCATCTGCATACGCTAACCTTGATCTACTTAACTTAGCAAAAAAATCATTCGAGAAGTCCATATCCTTAAAACCAGCTTTAGCAAGAAGCTATAATGCGTTTGCGTCTTTTGAGCTTAGCCAGAAGAACTATGATTCAGCAATGAATCTAATTAGTAAAGCTATTCAAATAGAACCTTACAATAATAAAAGCTGGATACTTAAAGGTAATGTTCACTTGGCGATAGACCAAATAAACCTAGCAATTGAAGCACTAGAGCATTCGTTAGAATTGTTTGATGAAGACCCAGTGGGGAGCAGACCCTTGGTTCATGCATACATCAAGGCAAACCGGCTAGATGACGCACAAAACCTAATTAATAATATACTTAAAAACAGTCCAAATGATCCGCATATGATGCTAATGGCGAGCTGGGTTTTTTCAGTTAAGAAGAATGATGTAGAGTCAAAGTCAATGCTAGAGAGTTTGGTTAACACTACGACATTGATGCCAGAGCAACAATTTAATGATGATCCTTCACTCATTCTAGTAAAAGCCATTTCATCATATATGCTCGGAAAAATAGAAGCTGCATCAAAAGATTTTTCAAAGTATCTCACTCTTGTACCTGGAGATGTCAGAGCGGTATCCTTACTTGCTGATATTCATATAAAAAATGGTAGACGCCAAGAAGCAATGTTTCTGTTAGAGCGATATGAATCTAATGTAATTAAAGATAAGTCCCTTGCGTTAAGGCTGGTTGACTTATATGTTCAAAGCGGCAAAAGATTTGATGCAGAGCGACTATTGTTTACTTTACAAACTGAGTATCCCAATGAAGTCGATATTACATTGAGGCAAGTTGAGTTATTAAATAAGTCTGGCCGTGCGCAAGATGCCAAACAACTCATTGAAAACTTGCATATAGCCGATGGTGAACAGAGTTTGAGGCTATTGTTAGCAAGAGGACTTATGCATTTGCAAAACAGTGATGTGGAGCAGGCAGAGAAGATCGCTAATGAACTTGTTGTACAATTTCCTGACAGTGCAGAGCTTTTGAATTTTAAGTCTGCAGTTCTAATCAAGAGTAATAAAGCTAAAGACGCTGAGGTATTAATAAACAAAGTATTAGAGATGAAACCTGACTATTTTGAAGCAAAATTTAATCTTGCGACTGTTTTTAAAATGTTAGGGCGTATAAAAGAGGCTCAAACTCTCGTGAGTCAATTGTTTGAATTAAGGCCGGAGAATAACGAGGTTAAGTTTTTATTAGGTGAAACTCTATTTTTAACGGGCCAATTTGACAAAGCCGTGCCGATACTAGAGTCTTTGAGTTCAGGATTAAGTGGACAATATAGCAAAGAGTTATTGTACAAAATTTATTTTTCTCAAGAACGTTACCAAGATGCTTTAAGAGTTTCTAAGTCTTTAACAGATCTTTACCTCTATAATATAGATTATTTATTTATGTATATAAGAAGTCTTGAAAAACTAAATAGAACCAAAGAGGCTCAACAGCAGCTAGGAATTATATATGGATTAGCGAACTCTAATATTGGATTACTAATTGAAGTTTTAAATTGGCAGCGTCGATTAACAGATTATGACTCTGCTCGCGTAACGGTTGAGCAACTGAAAAAGTTGGCGCCAAACAATATTAGAGTAGAGGTAGAATCGATTCGCCTACTGCTTTCGCTAAAAGCAATTGAAGAAGCCTCTCAGCGAGCAAGTCTATTGTATAAATCAGCGGGTAACTCTGCAAATGTCCAATTATTAATGGGTGATATAGAAGTTCAAAAAGGCCAATTAAACCAAGCCTATAAGTATTATTGGCAAGCATTGGAGACGGACCCAGAATTCAACGCAGCTTTATTAAATTTATACCAATTATCGGCAAACGGATTTGAAGCAGAAAAGTTAACACTGAAACTTAAAGTGCTAATAGACAAAAACCCTAATAATATGTTTTACAAACGCGTACTTGCAGATCACTATTTAAATCAGGGTCAAAATGAGTGGGCAACATCTATTTATGAAGAGTTATTAAATAAAGAAGAGTTCAAAGAAAACGCTTTTATATTAAATAACTTAGCAACAATATATTTGAAATACGATGTTAATAAAGCGCATAACTTAGCGTTAAAAGCGTATAAAATTAATAATGGAAATGCAGCAATTGCAGACACGATTGGATGGGTTTTTTATAAACAAGAGCGTTACGAAGAAGCGTTACAAGTGTTAAGGAATGCTTTCGCAATGGATTCTTCTGAGCCTGCAATTCAATATCATCTGTCAGCAACACTTGCGAAGTTAAACCGTATTTCTGAATCAAAGCGAATGCTTCAAAGGGCTTTAATAAAAGGAAAAGAGGCAAGTTGGTTTAGTGATGCTCAAGGTTTAATGAAGTCGATTTTAGAGTTGGAAAAATTACCTGTTTTGAATAACCCAAATGAGCCTATTAACTAAATTAACCATATTTAGAATTTGCACTTATTTAAGTCGGCTTTTCTTAGTATACTAGCCGACTCAATTTTAGAAGCATACCTGCTTATTCGCGATAAAATCATCATTATATGCATTCAGATAAACTTAATTCACTAGAAAAGCGCACCGCAGTTTCACTTGCGTCCGTATTTGCCATACGCATGCTTGGGTTATTTATGCTTATGCCGATAATGGCTATTTATGGCCAGTCTTTAGAGGGCGTTTCTCCACTATGGATTGGACTTGCGATTGGTGCTTATGGCTTAACTCAGGCTATATTTCAAATCCCTATGGGATGGTTATCAGATCGTTATGGTCGTAAAAAAATAATCGTAATAGGTTTACTAATATTTGCATTGGGTAGCGTTATTGCAGGTATGGCGACAGATATTGTCTGGGTTACTGTCGGTAGAGCAATTCAAGGTATGGGCGCTATCGCCAGTGCAGTTTTGGCATTAGCATCCGACGTTACTAGAGAAGAACAACGGCCTAAAGTAATGGCCGTAATTGGAATGTGTATCGGTTTAAGCTTCTCAATCGCTTTAGTACTAGGGCCAATGATTGCCGAACGATTTGGTTTATCTGGCGTCTTTTTTATTACTGCAATTTTAGCATTGGTTGGCATTCTCATTGTATTTACAATCGTACCAAGCTCATACACCACGGCACGTTCGAGTGAAGTAACCGCAGCGCCAGACCAAATTGGTACTATGTTATTGAACAAACAATTACTAAGACTCGATTTTGGTGTGTTTACTTTGCACCTAATGATGACATCGATGTTTATTGTTGTGCCTGTTTTATTTATGGAGCAGGGCTTTAATATCTCGGATCACTGGACCGTTTACCTACCGGTATTGTTATTATCATTTGTCGTCATGGTGCCAATGATTATTGCGGGTGCAAAAAAATCTAAAGAAAAGACATTTTTTTTGTTGTCCATTGCACTGTTATTACTCTCTTCAATAGGCATGATCTTAAATACATCATTTAATGTGTTGGTTTTTATGCTGTTTATATTCTTTATAGGCTTTAACTTTTTAGAGGCAAGTCTACCAGCCCATGTCTCCCGCTTGGCACCTGCAGGACAGAAAGGCACTGCCATGGGAATCTATTCGAGCAGTCAGTTTTTAGGGGCTTTTTTTGGTGGAATAACAGGTGGTTATGTTGCGGAAACGTTTGGGGTCAGTTATTTGTTTGCGAGTAATGCCGCGCTTGCTGTATTATGGTTCGCATTCGCTAAAGGTATGATATTGCCAATCAGTTCGAAGCGTGTTTCTATAGCATTTGATATGGAAAAACAAACCGAACGTCAGTCAATTATTGATCAAATTTGTCAATGCACTGGTGTCTTAGAAGCAACGCTGGTGGAAGATGAACACCGAATTTATTTAAAAGTTGATAAACAGTCTTTTAATCGCAAAGACGTTGATCAGCTTGTTAACAATTTTAATTAGTTTGCAGGAGAATTATTATGGCTCGTGGAGTCAATAAAGTTATTTTGATCGGAACATTAGGTTCAGATCCAGAAGTTAGATACATGCCAAACGGAAATGCAGTTGCTAACATCAGCCTAGCAACAAATGAAAGTTGGAAAGACAAAAATACTGGCCAAATGCAGGAAAAAACTGAGTGGCACAGAATAGTTGTATTCGGAAAACTAGCTGAAGTTGCTGGTGAATACCTTCGTAAAGGTTCACAAGCCTATTTTGAAGGCAAGTTACAAACTCGCAAATGGCAAGACCAAGCGTCAGGCCAAGAAAAGTACACAACTGAAGTGGTTGTTGATTTTGGCGGTCAAATGCAGATGTTAGGCGGCCGTAGTGATAACGCAGGTGCTAATTCAGGTGGTGGCCAATTTAAACAGCCAAGCGCAGCGCCAGGTGGTTTTAATCAAAATCAACAAGCAGCACCAAACCAACAATCAGCACCGCAAGCTAATCAAGGTATGAATCAAGCCCCACAGCAATCTGCTCCGGCAAATCAACCTTATCAAGCTCAACAGTCTCAAGGCGGTTATTCTCCACAACAGAATAATCAACAAAGCGGTCAGAATATGCAGCGTCAAGCGCCTGCGGCTCCAACACAAGCGCCGGCTCCAAGCATGGACTTTGATGACGATATTCCGTTTTAGTCCGCCAGCTTATACAGTGTGAACATCAATTATTAAGCCCTTATTTAAGGGCTTTTTTGCATCTTAGTGTGAATTTTTATGTTTCCAGTGCGGGTAATTATTCGGAGTGCGTATTCAGTTATAGGATATTAGGGAAACTTGATTTCTTGTTTTGGTAATGTTTTGGTCTTTAAAAAACAACAGGTTAGGCAATGCTGGTCTGTTTTCTAGTGTTAACGGTTGCACCGTAAACCAACAACAAGTACATTATTTTATCGAATAAGAATAAGTATATGGACATGCAACTAACGAAAGTACTGTATCGCAGACTAATGAAGGCGGCAGGTTATATCGTTTTAACAATATTTATTTTTGTGAATGTTCTGGTGGTGACCGTTTGCACATCAGATCGCAACGCAAAAATAAATGCTCAGCATGCCTATTTATCTTCGCTTATATCAGTTCTTCCTGAAAACAAATATCAACCTCTGTTAATACAAAGTAAGCCTTTGTTTCCTTTTATAATTGGTTGGGAACTAAGTTCCGATGCGGATGTTTTTATTGCCGGTAATCAGGTAAAAAGCTCTATTTTGA
>CAWUUQ010000082.1:0-7280 GCA_963925625.1 uncultured Psychrosphaera sp. | reverse complement strand
TTAATGCTTTAGATTTAGTTACGCACCAAAGTGAAAATCGAATTGAAGGCGCTTATGTTTGGAATCGTAATGCCGAACGAGTAGAAGACATTCGAGCAAAGTTTGTTGTGTTAGCAACGGGCGGCGCAAGTAAAGTTTATCAATATACATCAAATCCAGATATTGCCAGCGGTGACGGCATTGCGATGGCTTGGCGTGCAGGTTGCCGAGTGGCAAATATGGAGTTCAACCAATTTCATCCGACGAGTCTTTATCATGAAAAAGCACAAAACTTTCTGATTTCGGAAGCGATGCGAGGAGAAGGAGCAAAACTACGACGCCCTGATGGTACTCGTTTTATGCCCGACTTTGACGAACGTGAAGAATTAGCACCGCGAGATATTGTTGCCCGAGCAATCGACTTTGAGATGAAACGTTTAGGCGCGGATTGTATGTACCTAGATATCACACATAAAAACGAACAATTTATTCTTGAGCACTTTCCAACGATTTACGCTGCATGTTTAAAAGTAGGTATTGATATTACTCGGGATCAAATTCCAGTTGTCCCAGCCGCGCATTATACCTGCGGCGGTGTGATGACGGACTTAGCGGGTAAAACAGATAAAGACAATTTGTATGCCATCGGCGAAGTAGCATATACAGGGCTTCATGGCGCAAACCGCATGGCAAGTAACAGCTTATTGGAATGCATTGTTTTTGCGCAAGGCGCAGCAAAACAGATTATTGAAACCATAAAAAATAGGCCTGAACCATTAGAGATCCCGCACTGGGACGAAAGCTTAGTGACAACATCTGCCGAAGATATCCTGATCAGCCACAACTGGCATGAGTTACGATTATTAATGTGGGATTATGTCGGCATAGTTCGTTCAAATCGCCGATTAAATAAAGCATTAAAACGCATTGAATTAATTAAACAAGAGACCGATGAGTTTTACGCCAGTTTCCGAGTCAGTAATAACTTATTAGAACTTCGTAATTTAGTGCAAGTCGCCCAGCTCATTGTACAAAGTGCATTGTCGAGAAAAGAGAGTCGAGGACTGCATTACACCGTTGATTATCCAAAAACATTGGAAACATCGGCTCCGACAATCTTAAAGCCCAATACTTAATTTAAGATTTCGGCTGAGGCTTCAATTGAGGCTAGTTCGAAGTCTCCATTTGAGGTCGAGTCTTGTTGAGGTCTTTGTTGCGGTCTTTGTTGCGAATTATGGCTCGACACAACCGACGCCATTCTTTTACCGATACTTGATCTTCAAATACCCAAAAAGAAGCGTGTTCTAAACGAACAAATGCTGCAACGCCCAACACTGTTGAATTAGGATGTAGATCATTATGTGGGTCGAATTTAAAAGTTTGACCTGAAAATAATGTAAGACAAAGCCGTTCTGTTAACACAGCCGTTAGCACGATGGTGTGTTCAAAGCCGCAAATAACAAGAAGCAAAAACCAATATAAAACACGATAAAATGAAAATGGCGCAATCGTGAAATAGAGATTTCTAGTAGGAGTGAGGTTTTTCGAGGCCGCTATAAACATATAATGAGCATAGCGGCTATTTAAGATTAAGACGCCTTTACACGGTTCAGTATTATCTTAACCACTTTGTCTAATGATTTATCTTCGCACTCTTTATGGCCCATGAACCAAGCAAATAGGTCTGGGTCTTCACAAGCTAATAGCTTTTGAAAAGCCACTTTATCTAATTCTGACAAGGCATCGTAGGCATCATCTACAAAAGGTTCTAACAATACGTCTAACTCAAGCATTCCACGTCGACATGCCCACTTTAACTTTGGTTTTGAGTCTAGCTGAAACTTAGTCCCACTTACGTCTACATAAACCACTTTTGCTGTTAGTTTTTTATCTGCAGTCAAATTTGAATCTGTCATTGTATTTCATTCACTTAGAGTTAACGCTGTGTTCATTATTATAACGAGCATTGGGCAAAACATTCTAAAGTTTTTTCATCTTTGTTTAAAAAGCCTTGTTCTTCTAAGAAAGATCCCCATCTATAACCATTATAAATTTTCTTAAGTGTTGCTCATGACCCGTATTGTTGCGTTACCAGAATTTAAAGTCATTAAACTAAGTGGCGAACAAAGCCACTCATTTTTGCAAGGCCAAGTAACTAACGACGTCACCAAATTAAAAGACGTTGAATGGCAAGCTGGTGCACACTGTAATGCCAAAGGAAAAGCCTGGTCGAATTTCATCGCCTTTGAAAAACAAGACGAATTATTTTTAGTGCTTACGGAACAAAGTGCTGCACAGTCGCTGGCTGAGTTAAACAAATATGGTGTTTTTTCAAAAACAGAAATTACAGACGACTCAAGTCATTGGCATATTTATGGCTCAAATACCAAAATTGACGTTCAAAATGGCCGTTCTATTGAACTCGCATCCGATCATTACCTTGTTATGTCTGAAAGTCCTTTGGAAACAACTGACACTAATAATGAAGCTTGGTGGTTTGATGAAGTGTTATCAGGTCGTGCCCATTTATTTGAAGGTACAATTGGTGAATTTGTTCCGCAGATGATGAATTTACAAGCGCTCGATTACATATCATTTAACAAAGGCTGCTACATGGGCCAGGAAATGATTGCTCGTATGCGGTATTTAGGTAAAAACAAACGTGCGTTATACTTAGCGAAAATTGATGATGAAGTGTCGTTAGACGCTGGCCAAGATGTCTTTGTTGCGATGAATGGCAACAGACGTGCAAAAGGCAAAGTCATTAATAGCGCTACTTTTAATGGCAACACGGCATTTCAAGTAATAATGCCAAACGATACAGATTTAACGGAAATAATATACATCGACGCCGAGAGTGACAAACAAGCTCGTTTATTGCCTCTCCCTTACTCACTAGAGCAAAACTAAGGATTTTTATGAAAATCGCCAATAACACCGTAGTAACTATGCATTATGCTGTGAAAGATAAAGAAGACAATCTTATCGACAGCTCGTACGACAGCGAACCTCTTGTATTTATTCAAGGTTCTAAATTTTTAATTGCCGGCTTGGAAGATGCATTAGAAACGCATGAAAAAGGCGATACGTTTGAAGTATCTGTTGATGCAGAAAACGCTTACGGTCCTAGAATCGATGGCCTTGTGCAGAAAGTAGGCAATGAAATGTTTACTGGCTTTGATGTAGAAATTGGCATGCAATTACGTGCAGGCACCGACAATGGTGACCAAACGGTTATTGTTGTTGATAAAGATGAAGACTCAGTGACTGTTGATGGCAATCACCCCCTTGCAGGCATTGACTTAAAATTTGACGTTGAAATTCTAGAAGTTCGTGAAGCAACCGCTGATGAGATCTCTCACGGCCACGTTCACGGCGCTGGCGGTTGTGGCCACGCTCACTAATTAGCTGGGCTGGGAGCTTAAGTCGTCTCGATAAAATCTACCCAGCCTACCAATAACGAAATCAGGTCACATACTGAAAACTCAGCTTCGTGTTCCCACTCCATAAGCGACAACGATTCTTCTTTATAATCTACTTTTTGCTCATTACTGTTGTGCTTTAATACCGCCTCATCAGCCTCTATCGTTAAAGACCATTCAGCAAAATTAAGCGCTTTAGCACCCGACTCAATTTTTTCAATGAGTGCATTAATTTTATCAACTTCGTATCGCTTGGGTGAAAACTCTGTATTTAAAAAATTAGCGACAGCAAAGTGCTCGCCTGACATGTGTAGTTTATGCTGCTTGTCGTAAGTATCGTAAATATAATCAACGTCCATATATTTTACCTATATTAGGTGGTTTTATTCATTATAAAACAATTATTTATATTCTGTGTCTTTTAACTCATTGAGTTTTGTAAGGTCGCGAATTCTATACTACTATTAAATATTATCTCCATTCTAAATATATGCACCAAGAATGTACTTGTGTAACTAGGGGTTAACCTGAAATACTTAAAGTCTAGCCTTAAAAAACAGCAGATTATAATTTGCTTATCTATTCTTCTATTTGGAACGGTATTCTCTTTTTTCCAGCAACAAACACACGAAGAAAAAATAAAAAAACAAATTGAACAAGCGTTACAAACTCGTGTTAATTTTATTGCGAATGCGATTGTAGAGCGTTTAGATCATTTCGCCTTAGGTGTGGCTAGTTTGCATTCCGCTATACGTTCTCACGAACCAGAAGCATTAACACATAAAACAATTAAGTCCTTTAGTGACGCACAGAATTACCCAGTAGGATACAGAGGCGCTAGAGGTTTCGGACTTATTAAGCCTGTTACGGTAGAAGAGGAAAAGTCATTTGTTACGTTAGCAATGCAAGATCGGCCAGATAAAAAATTCCAAATCAACTCCCTATCTCAACACAAAAGCACTCGATTTATTATCCAATATATTTTTCCTGAGGATATTAATTATAAGGCTATTGGACTCGATATTGGCTCAGAATCAAATCGCAGAAATACAGCGGAAAAAGCAGCGTTAAATAATCAAATATCACTTACCGCCCCCATCACATTAGTCCAGGCTAGCGGTAAAACTGAACATGGTTTTTTATTACTTCAACCACTGTATTTAGGAGACAAGCATCCGAAGTCATTACATGACATTGTCGATACCGTATATGGTTGGACCTATGCACCTTTGCTTATAGATGAAATTTTAGAATCGGTCACTCAAGTTGGAAAAGACAAACTCACCATCGAAGATGTTCAACAAAAAACCATGTTTTTTGAGAACTATATTGAAGCGGCTGTAAATACAGAAACATTCTCTAAATCAGTCAATATTTTTGGTCGTACTTGGCAAATAAAGCTATTTGCTAGTGAACAGTTTTTGAAAAATTTAAATTTACCCAATCCATATGTTGGTTTGGCCACCGGTCTCTTTCTTACACTTATTATCCTCTTATTATATTTTTTATTACATTTAACTCTTTTAAGAAAGGCCCAACAAGCACAGCACCAAATTGACATCGCCAAAGCGAGAGAAAATAAGCTGAACATTACCAACTCAATATTGTCTGATGAGGTATTAAAGAAAAGCAGTGAACTCGAGCACGCTAATATACTCAATGACAGCATACTAGAAAGTGCAGCTTATCCAATAATAGCTACTGATGTATCTGGTGTTATAAAACATTTTAATCCCGCTGCAGAAAAATTACTCGGCTACCGCGCTGATGAAATTATAAATAATAATTCGCCTGCTATTTTTCATTTAGAGGAAGAGATTGTAGTTCAAGCTCAACGACTTACCGAAGAATTAGGAGAGACTATTGAGCCAGGCTTTAATGTATTTGTCATTAAGGCTATAAAACAGGGCTTAGATATTAATCAGTGGACTTATGTCACTAAGTCAGGGGAGCATATTCAAGTTAGACTTAGCGTAACCGCATTGACAGCAGTAAATGGAGAACCGCTAGGGTTCTTAGGAATCGCCTATGATCTAACCGATATCCTTAAGCATGAAAATGAATTAAATAAAGCGAAAGAAAACGCAGAACTAGCCTCCCAAGCAAAGTCTGATTTCTTAGCAAATATGAGCCATGAAATTCGGACGCCATTAAATGGTGTGTTCGGTACTGTTCAATTATTAAAAGACAAAGAACTAGATCAAGAGAGTCGAACGTTAATAAACACGGCGTATAATTCTACAAAGGCATTGATAACGATTATCAATGATATTTTAGACTTTTCTAAAATTGAAGCTGGAAAATTAACATTAGAAAACCAGGCGTTTAAATTATCCACACTCGTTGATCAGTTAAACTTAGAGTTGTCACTATTTATAAAAGATAAGAAGATTTCACTAAACTTTGAAAACACTGTTGAGGAAGATTATTGGTTGGGCGATATTGTACGAATTCGCCAAATACTAGTTAACTTAATTTCTAACAGTATTAAATTTACTGATAATGGAAATGTAAGCCTGAATATAAAACAACATCCTGATCAAGGTTTAATTTTTACGATTGTTGATGAAGGAATTGGAATTAAAGAGGATCAAATAAAACGTTTGTTTTCTCGTTTTGAACAGGCCGATACTTCAACCACTCGCAAGTTTGGAGGAACGGGACTAGGACTTGCGATCACAAAAAGGTTAGTACATTTAATGTCTGGCACAATTGATGTCACTAGTGAATTATCAAAAGGTACCACTGTCATTGTTTCATTGCCATTGGCGCCCGCAACGATCGAAATAAAACGTTTCACAGAAAGTAATGCTAGTTTCCCAGATATGACAGGAAAAACGATCCTCATTGTCGAAGACAATAAAGTGAATCAACTTGTAATTGCTAATATGATTAGGCCAACTAATGCAAACGTTGTAATTGTAAATAATGGCGCTGAAGGATTAGAGGAGTTTAGAAGTAGGCGTCCATATTTAATACTCATGGATATCCAAATGCCGGTTATGGATGGATTAACGGCATGTAAGAAAATAAAAAACGAATCGCCCGAACAGCTTGTCGTCGCATTAACGGCTAATGCAATAAAAAGTGAACGAGAACTTTATAACAAGCACTTTGACGGTTACTTATCCAAACCGTTGGAAAAAGAGCAACTTATCATAGAGCTTAATAGGCACTTAAAACATTAAGTGATGGCAATATTTTATTGTTACCCTTAATAAAAAACGCCTCTTGTCCGCTCATGCTGTGAGATATATCTCACATAGCCTACAGACTTCTCTCCTTTTTCTACCTAAAATACGAACAAGAACAGCATAAGCCGTTGTTTTTAAGACAATAAAATGGCAATACCATTTTGGGTTTTTCACTTACTTCCAACAAATTTGAAAATCTATGTTCTCAGTTAGGAATACTTCGATAATATGAACTCACCTTACGACGAGGGTGTTAAATGAATTAACACACAGGGAATGGACACGCTGGATGCGATTAGGGACATAAGTTAGGACTGCAGGAGCAGATTAAAGGGAAGGACAAGGATAGCAGGATGCTAGGAAAAAAGGGAATGGATACGTAGGATGCGTTAAGGATAGTAGGAAGCATGGAGCTTTAAAAAGGACTTAATGGAATACATGGAATAGGACGTCAAAGGATTTGATTGCAGGAAGCCTAATAAGGAAGACAGACTGGAAGGAATCAGTTATTAGGAAGCCGGAAAGTATATAAAAAAAGCAGCCTTTGGTTGCTTTTTTTATACCTAAATTTTGCAATAAAAGCCTTGTTCCATCTCCTGAAGTTTAATCTCCGTTCCATTAACCAGCACCTTAAATAGTTTGTCGTATTCACTTTCAGATAATTTTTCTATTGATTGCCCCGTTA
>CAWUUQ010000081.1:0-4887 GCA_963925625.1 uncultured Psychrosphaera sp. | reverse complement strand
CACTAATTATGATGCCGGAATTGCCTCACGTATTTTTATGACACCAGTGATTAGTTTGGATATATTCGTTAACCAAATAGATCAAACTTCAGTACTAAAACTCGAACGTTCTCGGTTTTATTCATTTTCATCGACATTAATCCATTCAAAATCAAAAGAAGCCGGCTTGTCGTGGAAAGTAGGTTCATCAAACGATGACCGAACGGTTAAGTTAGATTATAAATACAACGAACGGATTGAAAACTTCAGCGAACACCAATCCTTATTTAATGGCCAACAGTTTAATAATTTAAATATAGTTTATTCGGATCGTATTTCAGAAGATACGCATTTTCTTGCACATGTTGGCTACAAACAGTCAGACACCGAGTACAGCGAACGCTTTTTCATTGATGAACGACAAGTGTTTGATGCGAGTAATATCCAAGTAGGATTTAAAACCAAATACTTAGGCAATAGCACGCTGAATTTGTTAGTTGGTAACAGTCATAACTTTCAGAGCGACACTGTTATTAGCACAGATTTAATCTCTTGGTCTGTAGAAAATAATCTAGTCTTATCTGACAATTTACAGGTTAAACTGACCTCTAAACGTCGCTTTAATACTTCACCGAACCCAAATTTTACTGGTACAAAACAAACGGATTATGTAGCAACAGTCGATTGGCGTGTGTCAGATGACTGGATGTTAAAGTCTGTTTTTACAGTGAAGCAAAACCTTTTTGACAGTGGTGACGACGCTACAGCCAATGAGTTTACACAAACGTTTAATTGGCAAGTTGTTGATTATTTATCATTGACCGCAGAATTAATGTGGCAAAAGTACACTGGTGGTGCGAGTCAGTTTGAGCATGATGGCATTAATGGCAATATTAGCATTCATTGGGAGGTTTTTTAGCTATGAAATCTCTTTCCCAATCACTGCTATTAATTTGTTTTGTTTTCTGTTCTGCTACATCGTTGGCGACAACGGCCAATGAATATCAACTTGGTCCTGGTGATGAAATTGAAATTTTGGTTTTTCAGGAACCGGAACTTAATTTACAGGCAAAGATAAGCCAAGCCGGTAATATTAATTTACCATTAATAGGACAAGTTAATTTAGAAGGCTTAACCAGTGAGCAAGCAAAATTAAAGGTCGAGGAGTTGTATAAAGACGGATATTTGGTAAACCCTTATGTCACGCTTACTGTTAGACAATACCGCCCATTCTTTATTCACGGGGAAGTAAAAAGTCCGGGTAGTTATAAATATCAAGCAGAACTAAATATTGAACAGGCTATTGCTTTATCTGGCGGTTTAAAAGATAGGGCGTCGAAGTCAAACTGGGTTGTATTACGTGGTATTCCACAAGTCGCATTTATCGGTAATAAGTCGACAGTGATCATGCCAGGTGATGTCATTAAAATTGAAAAGAGTTTTTTCTAATGACAGATAATCAATCAAACTCAATTCACCAATTTGACGATGAAATAAATCTCGGCGAAATGTTTGTCATCATTTGGTCTAGAAAGTGGTTTATTCTTTTATTCGTCATGCTCTCAGTGGTTTTAACCTATAACTACATGCTGAAAGTACCAGATCGTTTCACGTCTTCAATTTTAGTTATGTTTAAAGAATCTTCTAAAAACGATACGTTACACAGTGTAATGAGCGGCGGGCTAACAGCGGCAGATAATACGGAAACAGAATTAGAGTTACTTAAAAGTCGACGTTTTGCTGGACAAATTGTTGATAATCTCAGCCTTATTCATAATGTTCATTATCAGATGCAATCTGGATACGAACCTTTTATTCATTCTGAACAACTGCTAGTAAAAAATCGCTCTCACGCTATCGACATCCTATCTTCTAACATTAAAGTAGAAAAAAAATCAGGAACCAACTTAGTTAAAATAAGTTACGAGTCTCACTCTGCAACACATTCCGCCGTAGTAGCAAATGAAATAGCCAAAACATTTGTTAACTTCAAAGAAGAAATAATGAAAGGTAAAACGTTAGATACCGTTACTTTATTAAAAAATAAAATAGCTGTTATTGAGAAAAACCTACTTCTTGCAGAACGTCGAATTACAGACCACCAGAATAAACATGGCTTTATTGATATTAACAGTGCGTTAACCGACGAAGAAATGAATGTTAATAAGTTAACTCAAGAACGCCGAGAAAAAATTGGTAGCATTGAGAGAAAACAACTGCTTAAAGAGCAAATACAACGCAATAAACTTTCGCCAGAGCAATTATTTAGTATTCCGGATGTGTCAGCATCACCTCGATTATCAATTAGCAAAAATAGACTTCAAGCCAATAACGAAGCGTTTAATCAAATTAAATCACGTTATGGCCCCAAACATCCTGCTTATAAAAATGCTGAACAACTGTTTGAATCTGCAAAAAAAGAAGTGACTAAAGAAGTAGAGACTTTTATAAATTCAATTAATAAAAAATTGCAGTTAGAAAAATCAAATTTAAACGCTATCGAAAATCGTATTCAAGACTCGAAGTCACGCTTAAGAGATTTGAAATCTATTGAGATTGATAATCAAAAATTGAGAAGTGACTACAACGCAGACTTAAAAATATATGAAAACCTGACCAAAGGATTAAAAGAATCTGAAATGATCAGGGATATGTCAAAAGCCTCAAACCTAATTCTCGTGGAAAACGCAGAAGTGCCAAACAGTCCCAATAATAAAAAAACAGTATTGGTTTACACCTTATCCGCACTTGTCAGTGCCTTGTTAGCTTCTATTATCGTTTTGATTGAAACTGTACTTGGTAGTAAGGTTTTACAGTTTAGAAAGGTAGCAAAAACTTATAATACAAAAATACTCGGCGTTATCCCGAAAATCAGAGTTCGAGGAACAGGTAAAAAACCACTGATTAAAGTTGATAACGTTAAACACATGAACTTTATGGAAGCATTGCGTTCAACACGAACAAATATATTGCTCGACCGCGAATTAGCAAGTCAAAAAGTCATTGCTATAACGTCAATAAGCCCTAATGACGGGAAATCGACATTATCAATTCAATTGGCGCGTAGCTTTTCTGAGTTAGAGAAAGTTATACTGGTGGATGCTGATTTACGTTTTCCATCGATAGGAGATGCACTGGGAATTAATGTTAATGCTCCAGGACTTACTAACTTGTTAGCGAAAAAGAGCAAACTAAGCGATTGTATTTGTAAGGTTACTGGTTATAAGTTTCATGCGTTATCCGCCGGTTTCCAATCGAAGAATCCATTGTTGTTTTTATCACAACCAAGACTGAAAAAAGTGGTTGATGCACTTAAGAATAATTACGATCGTGTCGTTTTAGAATGTCCCCCAATTATGTCAGTCAGTGATGCGTTTGTTATTTCCAAACATGTAGATAGCCTATATTTAGTCATCGATGTAGAAAAAACAAACCAATCAGAATTAACTAATTGTTTGGAAGAGTTAGCACAAGCCAATATAAATGTTGGTGGCTTAATCTTAAATAAAGTGAAGCGTACAGAAAAATACTATAGCGCAGCTTATTCTAAATATCTTAAAGCAGACTTAAGCCGCACAAAACTCGCGTAAGAACACGTCCACGTCGAATAAAAACAAACCAAAACAAAGACTCACCTTATCCTTTCTTGATATATCAGCTATTCTTAATACTCCTAAAGATTAATGGGGTTGTATGTGCGATTTTTAATAGTCATTTCCATATTATGTTGTTTTGTTGTTAAGCCTCTGGTGACTGCAGAGCAAGTAACATTGCAATTAAAATGGATGCATCAATTTCAGTTTGCGGGCTATTATGTTGCTAAACATAAAGGCTATTTTAAAGAAGAGGGTTTTGACGTAACAATATTGGAACGCAATATAAAAACGTCCCCAGTTGATGATGTGCTGGCAGGTCGTGCTGATTTTGGCGTTGCAGACTCAAGCATTGTTTTGCAAAGACTGTTGGGTGAAAAAGTCGTCATCGCTTCAACTATATTTCAAACCAGTCCACTTGTTCTCATGAGTTTAGATCAACAAGATATCAAAAGTCCCTATGATCTCCTTGGTAAA
The DNA here is from genome assembly GCA_963925625.1 of uncultured Psychrosphaera sp. GTDB lineage: Bacteria > Pseudomonadota > Gammaproteobacteria > Enterobacterales > Alteromonadaceae > Psychrosphaera. The sequence goes on along the minus strand of CAWUUQ010000081.1, from coordinate 838 downwards.
AAAATTATGTTTCAGAGATCTGTAGATGACGCTTCCATTCAAGCCATGCTGCAATTGTTTGAAATAAGGTCCATTAAATTTACTTACATAGAACATAATTTTGATAATTGGGCATTAACAAATGGCCATGCAGACGTTATGTCAGCGTATTTGTCCAACCAACCTCACTTGTATAGAAATAAAGGTTATAAAGTTAATGTGTTGGATCCAAGTAGTTATGGGATAGATTTTTATGGAGATCTACTGTTTACCAGTGAACATCGAGTTAAAAACGATTATGGTTCAGTGGTTCGTTTTGTAAATGCGGTACAAAAAGGGTGGAGTGATGCACTAGCAGACCCTGAGTATGCTATTGATTTGATACTAGAGCATTATAAACCGGAATTAAATAGGGATAATCTAAGACTGGAAGCCGAAAGTACCGCTCAGTTAATCAAAAACTCTATTGTTCAAATCGGTACTGTATACCCCAACCGTTTTGAACGTATTGCTCAAGCCTATATTGACTTAGAAATGGCAAGCAACCCTGAACAGCTCAAAGGCTTATTGTTAAATGAGTATAGTAACAAAGGCTATTCGATATCTAATCAAACTCTTTTAGCTGGCCTGGTATTGTTTCTTATTGTTTTGGTCTATTTGGTTAGCCAGATGTCGTTCAACAGAAAGTTGAGACTTATGGTACAGAAAAAAACTGAAGCACTTGGATTAACGAATCAATACTTGTCGCATAACATTGAATTACTGGAAGAAAAAAATGAGCAATTGTTAATTGCCAAACAAGGCGCAGAGGTTGCGAACGAAGCCAAGTCGGGTTTTCTTGCAAATATGAGTCATGAAA
>CAWUUQ010000080.1:0-4697 GCA_963925625.1 uncultured Psychrosphaera sp. | reverse complement strand
TCTGGATACATGCCACCTTGGACAATACCGAATAAAGCCGAGTCGCTGTCACCATGTTCATTTTTAGAACGCTCAGCCCAACGCAATGATAACTCCATTGAACTTTGTGCTTCTTCACGCGTTGCTGGATAAGGCGTACATTCATCAAAAATCATCACGATGTCAGAACCTAAGTCACGCTGAACGGCAATTGAACGTTCTGGTGTTAGCATAATTTTTTCACCGTTAATTGGTGAACGAAACTCAACACCTGCTTCAGTAATTTTACGTAAATCGCCTAAACTAAATACTTGGAAGCCACCTGAGTCTGTAAGGATTGGTTTATGCCAATTCATGAAGTCATGCAAGTCGCCATGCTTTTTGATAATTTCAGTACCTGGGCGTAACATTAGATGAAAGGTATTGCCTAAGCAGATATGTGCACCCGTCGCTTCAACTTCGTCTGGTGTCATCCCTTTTACTGTACCGTATGTTCCCACAGGCATGAACGCTGGCGTTTCTACAATGCCACGGTCAAAATGCAAACGACCACGTCGTGCTTTGCCATCTTTATTTAATAATTCAAACTTCATGGTGGTTCTCTTTAATTATGTTCAATTCAGCCGTCGTTGAGTTCTATAATCCAACTCATGCCTAAGGCTTAAAAATGCCGGGTATTATAACTAAACACGCTTTAAAAATCGCCTATTTTGACGACTATATTTCTGCGCATCAGTTTGTTGTTATTTATTACTTTGAGACATGTGTTGCGACTTGGTTAAAAACATTGCATCGCCATAACTAAAAAAACGATATTCTTGAGCAATGGCTTCGTTGTAACCCTTAAGAATGTTTTCTTTTCCTGCAAATGCAGAAACCAACATGATTAGCGTAGATTCCGGTAGATGAAAGTTAGTTACCATGGCATCGACTAATTTGAACTCGTAACCAGGGTAAATAAATATATCCGTTTCGCCCGTAAATGACGTTAGTTGATCAAAACGCCCCGTTTCCATGCCACTTTTCCACGCCGCAGACTCTAAAGACCGAACGGATGTTGTTCCAATGGCAATTACTCGTTTACCGTTTGCTTTGGTTTTGCGTATTGTTTCAATGACATGATCTGGCACTTCGGCATATTCCGAGTGCATTTTGTGTTGTAAAACATCATCAACACGAATCGATTGAAAGGTACCGGCACCAACATGCAGAGTCACAAATTCGCTATTTACGCCCTTTTCTTTCAGTTTGTCTAATAGTGCCTCGGTAAAGTGTAATCCAGCAGTAGGTGCAGCAACGGCTCCTGGTTTCTCATTGTAAACCGTTTGATAACGTTCTTTATCTTCATCGGTATCAGGACGGTCAATATAAGGAGGCAATGGCATGTGGCCATTTTGTTCTAAAATGGATAGTACTGAGTCTGATGACGTAAACCTAAGTTCAAACAAGTCATCATGTCGACAAATCATTTCAGCTTCAATTACTTGCGAAGAGGCACCTTGGGCTTCAAAGTGAATAATGTTCCCCGGCTTAGGCGCTTTATTGGCTCGTACGTGCGCAAGTACAGAGTGTTCATCTAATAAACGTTCAACTAAAATCTCTACTTTTCCGCCCGTCGCTTTTTGACCAAACATTCTGGCTGGAATAACACGAGTATTATTAAAGATGAGCAAGTCGCCTGGCTCAACCATATCTACTAGGTCCGAAAAGACTCGATGATTCAACTCACCGGTATTGCCGTCAAGCTGCATTAAACGACTTGATGTTCGCTCTTTTTTGGGTGCCTTAGCAATTAAATGTTCAGGCAATGTAAAATGGAAATCAGCAACTTGCAAAACAAACCTCGGTTCTAAAAAAATTCGCGGCTATTATACCAAGGTTTACTGCTATTCCTACCTAAACAATTAAACTGATTTCACCTGTGACCTTGTTAAATGCCAATTTAATTCATACATTGTTAGAGTGTCTTTTAATCTTTTGGTCTAAATAATGCCCCAGCTGTTACCTCTGTTATTGATCACGCCAAATTTCCACACGAAACGTGCATTAATGCTACAGATTGAAAACCTTCAATTGTTTGATATAGATACTGTCTCAGACAGTGCTGCTGCGATTGAAAATTTAAAAACAACAGACTACCGATTCATTATTTCTGAGATTGAAATTGGGAAGGTAGACGGTTGGAGTTTAACCAGCTTAATTCGATCAAATATCTATGTTTGTGATAAAAGAGTGCCTATTGTTTTAATCACAGATACACACTGTGAACGCATTGCCGAAGCGACCGCTAAGTCATTTGGCATTAATGCGGTTATAACAAAGTCTGAAATGTCCAATATTAACGAAATACTAGCAGACTCTTTGTCTGCTCAGTTGCCGGTTAATACCCAACTATCTGCGTTAACAGTCATCAGCGATCCCAACTTAAGTGATCAGTTTAACAAAATACTTCTAAAGAAATTCTGTACGTTAGAAGCAGAAAGCGCACGACAAGGTATCTCTTTAGTGCGAGAAAGCCTTGTAGACTTAGTCATTGTCGATAGTGACTTAGAAAACCAAACGGCTATCGCTTTAATAAATACGATTCGCAAAGAAAGACCTGAAACTTCCATTGTTGTTATAGTGCCAAGAAATGACCATGCTCGCGCTGAATATTACATGACTGCAGGTGCGAGTGACTTTATCTATAACCCAATCAATAAAGACCGAATAATTGGCATATGCGAACGAGCTGCACAGCGCAACGACTTCATTATCAGTAATAAACAATTTGCCGCTAAAGTGAATCAGCTTGAGCAAAGCGAACAGAAGTTCAGGAACCTTTCTTCTGCTCATACAAAGCTTTTAGAGAACTTAAGTTCTGTAGTTTTGGAGCTGGATACGTCGGGAAAGATAAAGTTTGTAAACCTCGCATGGCAAATATTAACCGGCTTTCATATTGACGATTCACTGAACTTAACACTAATGGAGTTTATTGAATTTGATGAGCTTGGCATGACCAAGTTTAATAATCAGGTTAACGACATTCTTTTGCGAAATGTCACCAGTGTTACTGCCGAAGTTAAAATTAGAACTATAAAAAATCAGTCGGTATGGGTTGAGATCAAACTTCACCAATTACTCAAAGAAGGCCAAGTTCAAGGTCTTACCGCTACGCTAGATAATATCAACGAACGAAAAGAAGCAGAAGAAAAGTTACAGCACTTAGCGCTCCATGACACCCTTACAGGGCTTTATAATCGCTACTATTTTGACAATGAGCTCAATCGATTAACGCTATTAGCTTCTCGAGGCAAAGAAACACATTGTTTGTTATACATCGACCTAGACCACTTTAAGATCATTAATGACACTGAAGGCCACCAGATGGGCGATTTAGTGTTAAAAGAAGTGGCCTTAATACTTGCCCAAAGGTTAAGACAATCAGATATCTTATGCCGTGTGGGTGGCGATGAATTTGTTATTTTGTTAGCCGAGGCAAAACTTAAAAATGCGATAGAAATAGGGAATGGTATTTGCCAACAAATATCCAGCGCTCATTTTCAGTTTGGCAATACGACTTATAAGGTAAGTGCTTCAATTGGTGTCTCTGAGATAGATGGTAATGCCACCGCCGCAGAGTATTTAAGACAAGCTGACATTGCGTTATACGTTGCAAAAAATAAAGGTCGTAATCGTACCCATTGTTTTGAAGAGGGTGATTCAGAGTCGTCTAAACAGTTGGATAATATGAAGTGGGTGCAACGTTTACAACAAGCCGTCATTGAAGACAATTTAGTCATGCATTTTCAACCAGTTTGGGATATCGAGAATCAAAATATCGCCTACTTTGAAGCGCTAGTTCGCCTTGAAGTAAAAGGGAAAATAACCTACCCAAATGAATTTATTCCAGCTCTAGAACGCGCTTCAGATATTAGCTTTTTAGACCACCAAGTGATTAATAAAACATTAGCTTTAATAAGTGAAAACCCTGGTTTGCATAAAGTAGCAATTAACTTATCTGCACAAGCCTTTTCCGACGAAAGGTTATTACCCCTGATTGAAGAAAAGCTTGCGCAATACGAAGTTGCAGGCGATCGCATTATTTTTGAGTTAACAGAATCGGCGAGTTTAACTAATGTAAGTGGCACACGACGCATGATTGAGCAATTAAGTGACATAGGTTGCCAATTCTCGATCGATGATTTTGGTACTGGGTTTAGTACTTTTGCCTATTTAAAACAATTACCAGCACATTCAGTAAAAATAGACGGTAGTTTTGTCAAAGATATGAATGTTAATAATGTTGATAAAACATTAGTAACGGCCATTGCGAATGTCGCCTTAGTTTTGAAAAAACACAGTGTTGCTGAGTTTGTTGAAAACAAAGATATTTTTGATGCTTTACAAAAGATTGGGGTGACGTATGCGCAAGGTTATTACATTAGTCGTCCACTGCCTTTAAAAGAAGCCCTCGCCTTTACTTTTAATATAAATGGCGACAATGATAACGCTAATAACGCCAAACACTAGACATAAAAAAACCGCTAAAAATAGCGGTTTTTTTTGAGAACAGTATTAACGGCTCGAAATTGCTTTTGCTATTTCAGATTCGCCAAAACCACTTGCATTTGCCCAATCTAAGTCACCTGATGTTTCAAAGTGAGAAGCCGGCATACGCTTAACCATAAATACACCTACGTCTTGTGCATTTTTTTGCATTGCATATCGAACTAAAG
>CAWUUQ010000079.1:0-14947 GCA_963925625.1 uncultured Psychrosphaera sp. | reverse complement strand
ATCCATGCCTAACATGTCTACCACTAGGTTGTTATAACCAAACTGACTACCACGTTCACACAAAATAACTTTTTCATTTCCAGACTCTTGGAACTTTTTAATAATGTGCTTCATTTCATGCGGAGCTAAAAACTGAGGTTTTTTAACATTAATAATGGCGTTTGTTTTACCCATGGCTACAACCAAATCTGTTTGGCGAGCTAAAAATGCAGGTAATTGAATAATATCAACAACATCGGCAACAGGTTGAGCTTGAGATACTTCATGAACATCAGTGATTATTGGTAAGTCAAACTGAGTCTTTATTTCTTCAAAAATTCTTAAGCCTTCTTCAAGACCTGGTCCACGATATGAGTTAACCGATGAGCGGTTCGCTTTATCAAAACTTGCCTTAAACACATAAGGAATGCCCAATTTAGTGGTAACTTCCTTGTAAGTTTCTGCGATTTTTAAAGCTAAGTCTCTAGACTCAAGAACATTCATTCCGCCAAACAATACAAAAGGTTTGTCATTCGCTAATTCAACATTATTACCAATTTTTATAACTTGCGTATTAATCGCCATTATTATTTCTCTCTTAAACTTAACTTGCTATGTATTGCAATACTTGTCCACAGAACCAAGCTGCATATGTTCCTACGGCATAACCCAGAACAGCCAATAATACACCTACAGGTGCTAACGCTGGATGAAAGGCCGAAGCAACAATCGGAGCGGATGCTGCGCCACCAACGTTGGCCTGACTACCAACCGCCATATAGAATAGTGGTGCTTTAATAAATTTAGCGACACTTAGCATAAGTGTTGCGTGTACTAACATCCAAATCGCGCCGATGAAAAAGTATACTGGGCTGTCAAATATGGCCATTATGTCCATGTGCAGACCAATTGCTGCAATCAAGAAGTATAAAAATGCCGAACCAATTTTTGATGCGCCTGCTGATTCTATCTTTCTTATTTTTGTGAATGACAAAGCAACACCCATTGCACTCGCACTAATAATCATCCAGAAAAACTTGCTATGGAAGCTCAACTCTTTGGTATTTGGAAAATTCACTTCCATAAATGGTGTAATGGTATCTGCAAATATATGCGCCACTCCGGTAACACCAAAACCAACAGCACAAATTAACATTAAGTCATTTAACTGAGGGATTTTGGCATTTTTCTTTTGATATTCTTCTACTGAGTCTTTTAAACGTTCAAGGCCACTTGTATCGGCACCTGTTTTAGCATCAATACGTTTTGCATTTCCTGCTAATAAAAGTAGTACGGCCATCCACACATTGGCAACAATTATGTCTACCGCAATCATGGATGAGAAAATGCTGTCGCCAACTTCATATATTTCTTTCATTGCCGTTTGGTTTGCACCGCCCCCAATCCAGCTGCCAGCAACTGTTGTCATGCCACGCCAAACATCTTCAGGGCCTGAATTCCCCAATAGCTCTGGATAAATGCTTGAAACGATTAGAAGTGCTATCGGCGCACCAATGACGATACCAACGGTTCCCGTAATGAACATTATTAATGCTTTAGGTCCGAGTTTTAGAATGCCGGGAAGGTCAACGCTTATTGTTAATAAAACAATACAAGCTGGAAGAAGGAAACGAGACGCAACATAATAAACGTTGTCAGAGGCTTCTACGCTAACAAGTCCTGCTGTATGAAATAACGAAGGTATGAAATAGCACATCAATAATGCAGGAACATACTTAAAGAAAGATTTTAATGCCGGGTGATTGCTATTACTGCTATAAAAAACTACTCCTAATATAACTGAGAGTAAACCAAATAAAGTTGCTTCATTTTCTATTACAGGCATCTAACTATTCCCTTTTAATTCTTTAATTTTATTTCTAATAATAACTTCAAATCATTACAATTTAATTAATGTATGGTGTGGTATGGAAGCACTTGTTCTTCCAATTGAGTTTTAAAAATCGTGGCCATTGGATCATTTGGACACGCTTTTATGAAATATTTTAAATCGTCTTTTGCCACATGGTCACATTCTAGTTGTTGTAGAACAATGCCCCGATCACGGCGTTCATAAGGATCTTCTGGTAATAACGCCATCATGGTTTCAACACAAGCGAGTGCTTCTTCATAATGACCTTCAGCTAACAAACATAATTTTTGTTCGCTAATGGTTTCTTTAATTAACTCATCATGCGGTATCGGCTTTGCAAAACTTGCGAGACCATTATGCATGCTATCGCTCATATCGTCACTGGTAATAAGATAATCTGTCGCACCAGATATTGAATCAATAACAATTAATTCAGAGTTGTTGAGTTTCACAACTAACGCCACATCATCCGACAATTCGGCAATAAATGCGTTAAACCCTAAACGTTTTAGTAAATATGCCATTAAAATGGCGAGGCTCATATAATTGCCGGTTCTAGCTTCAATACAATAACTAAGAGACGATAACGCTGAGTCTGGTAACTCTTGCAAACCAGGTCCTGACAAAGCTAACTCATCAAACATGGAATCTATAACTTCATATAGTTCATCTTGAGTAGGTTCATCTTCCACTCTAAATTGTGATAGATGATCCACCATATAATTTAACTGGAAATCAATATTTTCGCGACTTAACGCTTGTTGCCAACTCTCTTCTAACTCAAGAATTTCTAACAACAAATCGTTTGAATCTTTAGACTCAATAAACCAACTAGCAGACATAAAATCTCTTTTGTTTATTTATTACAACGTGTATTACATGGCTTGCATTAGCAAATTTTTCAATTCGCAACATTAGGCTAACTTATGGATAGCTAAAAACGCTGCCATAATAAGGCAAACCGATGCTCCGGTTAACATTAGTATTGCTTTTTGCTTTACTTGGGCTTTGATTGCGAGTGCTGCAAAGACAATATAACCAATCACAAAACATACCTTTAATGTTAACCAAGTTACCATTAATGGATATTGTTGTAGTGTAATGCAAAGTCCAATTGCAGAAAGTATTAACAACGTGTCTACGATATGTGGTGTAATTTTAAGCCACTTTGGAAGTGATTGTCCCGCCATTTGAGTTTTATAAAATCGGAAATAAAATAGTACGACACTTAAAAGCACAAAGGTTAAGTGTGCGTGTTTTAGACCTAGATACATCAAAAAATCCTTGTTTTTAATTTAACGCTTTTATAAAAATCTTAATAAAAGCGTTAGCGATTGCCGAATAATAACAAATTATTAAACGATTTTCCGCAATCAATTAAAAACAGAATCAAATTGTTCCGCATTTTTTATTAACAACTCTATTAATGCAGGATCAAATTGTTTTCCTTTTTCAGCAATTAAATATTCTAATGCCTGTAAATGGGTCCACGGGTTTTTATACGCTAGTTTTGAGCGAAGTGAGTCATAAACGTCTGCAATAGTCACAATACGAGCATATATATGAATATCACGTCCTTTTAGGCCTTCAGGATAACCTTGACCATCCCAACGTTCATGATGTTGTTTAGTAATAATAGCGGCTATTTGAAGCATTTCTCGGTCTGAGTCTTTAAGTATCTCATAACCTTGATTTGGGTACTCTTTTACCACTTTCCACTGCTCTTCGGTGAGCTCGTCATCTTGGGTTAAGAGCGGCTCGGTAAGCTTTATTTTACCAATATCATGTAAAGGAGCAGCTTTAGATAACAACTCTACTTCAGAGTCAGTTAAACCATACCAAGTTGCTAACATTCTACATAACGCAGTTACTCGTTTAATATGGCAACCAAAGTCTTCAGGTCTGCGTTCCCAAGCTCCACCTAGTCTTTCAAGCAATTCAACTTGAGAAGCTTCAAGCTCTACTTTTAATTGAATACTTTCATATGCGATTTGAACATTGTGAGCAAATAACTCAACAAGATCCTTTTTAGTTTGGCTAATTGCAGCCGGTAAGCCAGAAACAAATAATAGAGAGTTAGTCGAAAATTTACTGTGGCAGTAAGCTATAAAGAAGTTATCTTGATAGATTATTGAGCGCGTTTTGATCGCTTGATTAAATGCACTTTGCAGCTCACCAGTGACGATTGTTGGAACATCTGCCAGAGACTTACCAATTGCAGTATGAAATTTACCTTGTGCTGCAATAATTTTTAAACTTTCTGTTGTTTCATTTAAACCACAATTCACCAGAAAACTGTTACTCGCAAACATAGTTTGCTCTTCACCACAGCCTAATACAGACGTCAGCTGTTGCATAACACCATCTATAAACTGCTCCATTGATTGCACGCTAAAAATGTCTGCAGACGCTGCGATGATTTTTTTAAGACCAGCTTGGCTGGTTTCGAGAGACTTAATGTCCCGATAAGAACGAAGACCTGACATTACAACAGTAAACAACTTTTGAGCGGTCAATTCAGTTTTAGATTTATAATCGTTGATATCGTAATTTATAATTACTTGTTTTTCTGGAGCTTGGCCTGGCTGGCCTGTTCTGAGGATAATTCTTACTCGGTCGTTCTTCATTTCACTGCGAATGAATTCTGCAACCTTTAAACCCGCATCGTCTGTTTCCATGACAACATCTAATAAAACAATGGCTATATCGTTTTCTTCGGACATTATATCTTTTGCTTCTTTGCCACTATAAGCGCTGATAAATTCCAATTTTTTATCCTGGAAGTTAAAATCACTTAGTGCTAGTTTTGTCACTGCGTGAACCTCTGGCTCATCATCGACAATTAAAACTTTCCAACTTCCGCCTAAACGTTCGAGTTTTGGCTCTGGTGTGTCGCCTGCAAACAAAAAGTCATCTACCATGATACTAAGTTCCACCTCATTGCAATTTAATAGGTTTAAAGCTGTTAAAGGACACTTAATCCGTGTTCAATTATTAGCCTAAACCAATTACAAGAAATATCCAGTCGTTACCCGATCATTTTGTCCTAAATCTTTGAAAGTTTGAACCTTGCTAAAACCAGTTAAGTGCATTAAACCCCTAACTTTTTCTCCCTGATCATAACCATGCTCTAAAACTAATAGACCATTTTTAACCAAGTGTTTATGCGCTTGATTAACAATCAACTCTAAATCAGCCATGCCAAAATTATCGGCAATTAACGCTGATTTTGGTTCAAACCTAACATCACCATTATTTAAGTGTGAGTCTACTGGATCAATATAAGGTGGGTTTGAAACAATGATGGAAAAAAATTGATCTTCAAGAGCTGAAAACCAATTACTTTGTATAAAATCACAATTCTGAACGTTGTTTTTTATGGCATTTCGTTTTGCTAATTCGACAGCATTTTCATTGAAGTCTACGCCAGTCCAGTGTGAATTTGGTAATTCACTTGCAAGAGACAAAGCAATTGCTCCCGTGCCAGTACCTAAATCTAAACATGATACTACATTTGTGGATTGGCCTGATTTAGCCAGATGCCCAATTTCATCAAAACTGTTCAATACTGTCTCAACTAACAACTCGGTATCGGGTCTGGGAATGAGGGTACTATTGTTAACTTCTAAGGTTAAGTTCCAAAAGTCCCTTTCACCAATTAAATGAGCAATAGGATGCCCTTCAACTCTTTGACTTACTAATTTTTTGAAGCAAATTATTTCAAACTCTGAAAGTACTTTTTCAGGCCAAGTGAACAGAAATATTTTGGGCTTTTTTAAAGCGTGCGCAAGCAGCAATTGCGCATCCAGTTTCGCTGTATCAGACAAGTCGGCAAAAGATTTAATTGCAAAATCTAATGCCGCTTGAATAGAAAGTTGTTTTGTCATTAGGTAAAAAATTATTCTTCTGACATTGACGCTAACAAGTCTGCTTGGTATTCAGTCATTAGTGGCTGAAGTACGCAGTCTAGATCACCTTCCATAATTTCATTTAGTTTATAAAGCGTTAAATTGATTCTGTGTTCTGATAAACGACCTTGCGGGAAATTATAAGTTCTTACTCGTTCTGAACGATCGCCACTAGCTACCAAGTTACGACGCATACTTGTTTCTTCGGCATTACGTTTTTCGTCTTCAGCTGCTTGCATTCGAGCACTTAATACCGACATCGCTTTTGCTTTGTTCTTATGCTGTGAACGTTCATCCTGACACTCTACAACTATACCCGTTGGTATATGCGTTATACGTACTGCTGAGTCTGTTTTGTTAACATGCTGTCCACCGGCGCCAGAAGCTCGATACGTATCTATTTTTAAATCTGCAGTATTAATTTCAATTGCTTCTGCTTCTGGTATCTCAGGCATTACCACTACCGTACAGGCAGAAGTATGTACGCGTCCTTGTGATTCAGTTTCAGGTACTCGTTGAACACGGTGACCACCAGACTCAAACTTCATCGTTCCGTATACTTCACCGCCAGTTAAATGCGCAACAATTTCTTTAAATCCACCATGGTCGCCTTCGTTACAACTCATAACTTCAAGCTTCCAGCGTTTAGATTCAGCATATCGGCTATACATTCTAAATAAGTCACCGGCAAATATGGCGGCTTCATCACCACCGGCTCCAGCACGAATTTCTACAAAACAGTTATGGGCGTCATTCGGATCTTTTGGCAACATCAGAACTTGCAGTTCATCTTCTAACCGAGCGATCTCAACTTTCGCGGATTTTATTTCTTCTTGAGCCATTTCACGCATTTCAGCGTCGTCTTCTTCCATCATTAACTTGGCTTCGTCTAAATTGTCCTGCGCACCTTGAAACTCATTAAAAGCTTTAACAATAGGCTCTAAATCTGAGTACTCTTTGGATAACGTTCTGAAGCGATCTTGGTTTGAAATTACACTTGGATCACTTAATAAGGCCTGAACTTCTTCATAACGTTCTGTAATACCTTCTAACTTTCTTTCTATCGACTCTTTCATTGGATCCCCAATACGGTTTTCATCATCGCCAACTTTTCACTGTTTTTATTCTCCGCCGCTTCTTTTAATGAAGATGTCGGTGCGTGGATCAGTCGGTTAGTTAATTTATTCGCCATTTCAGTGAGTACAGTTTCTGCATCATTGCCGGCTTGAATTTGGTTTATTGCTCTACTTAACAATTCATCTTTGATTGCTAAGCTCTGTGTTCTATATTCTTTAATCAAATCAACTGAATCTAATGAGCTGATCCAATCAGAAAATATGGATGCTTTATTTTCAATAATTACATCAGCTTCTAAAGCGGCCTCATTTCGCGCCTGCATGTTATGCGCAACAATCTCTTGCAAGTCATCAACCGTATACAAATAAGCATCGTCTAATTCTGCAACTTCTGGCTCTATGTCTCTTGGAACTGCTAGATCGACCAAAAACATTGGTTTGTGTTTTCTTTGTCTAAATACTTTTTCAATTATGCCTTACCAATAATAGGCAATGTACTCGCTGTTGAGCTAATTACCACATCAGCCGTTAATATCTCTTCACTGATTTGGCTTAATGTACAAACTCTTGCACCAAATTGCTCCGCTATTAATTCCGCTCTGCTTAAAGTTCTATTGGCAACAACGATGTCGGTCGCCCCTTGATCAAAAATGTGTTTTGCTACTAATTCAATGGTTTCGCCTGCGCCAACCAACAATACTTTTTTCTTACTAAAATCGCCAAAAACTTGTTTTGCTAATGTAACGGCAGCATAAGCGACTGAAACGGCGTTAACGGCAATATCCGTGTCTGTACGAACCTGTTTCGCAACTGAAAAAGATTGTTGGAACATGCGTTCAAAATAAGTTTGAACTGTGCCTACCGCCTTTGCTTGCTGATACGCTTGTTTAACTTGACCTAAAATTTGTGGTTCACCCAAAATCATCGAATCTAAACCACTTGCAACGCGCATTAAATGTCTGGTTGCTTCAATATCATGATGAATATAAACATGTTCTGAAAGCTCAACATGAGGAACTTTATGGAAATTAGCTAACCAAATAACCAACTGATCTGATTTTGTTTGTTCACCAAAGCAATAAATTTCGGTACGATTGCACGTCGACAAAATGACAGCTTCATCACAACCAGTTTCATGACGTATTGTTTTTAAAGCCTCTGGCAATCGTTCAGGCGTAAACGCCAGCCGTTCTCGTAAAGCAACGGACGCTGATTTGTGATTAATACCAAGTGCTAAAACAGTCATATAAGGCTTAAATAGGTCTTAGTTGGGAAAGCATGCAATTCTACGAAAATCACCGGCTTATTAAAAGCCTGTTATGGTGTTTATTGTGAATTACCTGCCGAAATACCGTAATAATGACAATAATAAATATAAAACAAGTGTTCTGAGGACACATTGTAAGGACAGAAATGAATTTAATACGCCGTGTTCGAATTATAAGTGCCCTTTTAGTTGCGGTAGTCTATTTAAGTGCTTGCTCAACTCTACCTAATAAAACAGCAGTTTCATTGCCTAAAAAAGCAGAACAGCTCTCACATTGGTCCGCTAGTGGTAAAATCCTTATTGTTAGCAATAATGAAAAAAACAGCGCTAACTTTTACTGGCGACAACAGGATAAAAATTACACTTTCATTTTATCCACCTTTCTAGGCATCGATGTTTTTTCACTGACCTTCCAGAACGGTTTGGCTACGATGAAAGTAGACGGAAAGACTTACACAGATACAAACGCGGAACGATTATTAAGTAGGCTTACACAACAACAAATTCCTGTTCAAAAAATGTCACAATGGTTATTAGGCAATAAATCTAGCAGTATTAAGTCAGCCTATTTTGACGAATTAGGTTTGTTAACTTCGTTTTTTGTCAATGTTCCTGCATCACCTATTAAACCAGCTCTAAAAATGCCATTAACAAAAAAAATGGAACGATGGGATGTATCTTATAAACAGCGAAAACTCGTTTATCATTACCAATTGCCAACTTCTATAAATATTAAATCTCCGTCTACACGAATTAAACTCGCCATTTCAAATTGGCAAATACAAGGTTAATTATGTCAAATATTAAGCTCCCATTAACCGTTCTGTCGCCTGCAAAACTTAATCTTTTTTTACATATAAATGGCCAACTAGATAATGGCTATCATGAGCTACAAAGTCTTTTTCATTTTTTAGATTTTGGCGACAAAATGACATTTACCGTTGCTGATAAAAACGTAGAACCTAATTCAACATTCAAGTGCGACAATCCATTATTAGAGTCGTCAGATAATTTAATTCTAAAAGCTAAAAATGCGTTAATTGAAGCCGCGACTAAAAAACATGGGTTCGATAAAATCAAAAGCCTTCAGGCGGTTAATATAGAACTAGAAAAAGTATTACCTATGGGTGGTGGTGTTGGTGGCGGCTCGTCAAATGCGGCAACGACACTTTTGGCGTTAAATTTGATTTGGAAGCTAGATTTCTCTTTGTCTGAACTTGAGTTAATTGGATTCAAACTAGGGGCTGACATCCCGGTGTTTGTTCGTGGCCAAAGTGCCATAGCGGAAGGTGTTGGTGAAAAGTTAACGGCATACCCTATTGAAGAAAAGTGGTATCTCGTTTTAGTTCCTAATCAACATGTAAATACTGCAGAATTATTTTCGTGCACTGATCTGCCTCGAAATACGCCTAAAATACAGCTAGATGAAATAAAATATGGTGGAATATCTCCACAATTTAAAAATGATTTTGAAAACTTAGTTTATAATCGTTATGCAAACGTTGCCAAATCAATCGACTGGTTGTTAGAATATGGTCCGGCCAGGATGACTGGCACTGGCGCTTGTGTTTTTGCTGAGTTTAGTACACAAGACGAAGCAAATGAGATATATCATCGGCTGCCTGTCGACCTGAATGGATTTGTTGCTAAAGGTTGTAACATTTCGCCGACGCACCAAACGTTGTTTGGCTAATAAACATTAGAGGTTTAGTCTCTAAATAGGCTGACCTCATTATAAACTAAAAGCATTATTGCTATAGGATATCTCCGTGCCTGATATAAAGCTCTTCGCTGGAAACGCTACGCCAGAACTTGCCGAAATCATCAGTAACCGTCTTGACATCGACCTAGGAAACGCCACTGTAGGCCGCTTCAGTGACGGTGAGATTAGTGTTCAAGTAAATGACAACGTTCGTGGCTCTGATGTCTTCATCATCCAATCTACCTGTGCCCCTTGTAATGACAATTTAATGGAATTAATCGTAATGGTTGATGCGCTCAGACGAGCTTCCGCCGGAAGAATTACAGCGGTTATTCCTTATTTTGGTTACGCCCGCCAAGACAGACGTGTTCGCTCTGCTCGTGTTCCAATTACAGCAAAAGTGGTCGCTGACTTCTTATCAAGTGTAGGTGTTGACCGAGTTTTAACGGTTGATCTTCATGCTGAACAAATCCAAGGATTTTTTGACGTTCCTGTTGATAATGTCTTTGGTAGTCCAATTTTGGTTGATGACCTTCGTAAAAAAGGCTTTGACGTTGCCGATGATGTTGTTGTTGTATCTCCAGATATTGGTGGTGTAGTAAGAGCAAGAGCAATTGCAAAATTACTTGATGACAAAGACTTAGCCATTATCGACAAACGTCGCCCACAAGCAAATGTAGCGCAAGTTATGCATATTATCGGTGATGTTAAAGGCCGTGACTGTATTATGGTCGATGACATGATTGATACAGGCGGAACACTATGTAAAGCCGCTGAGGCGTTAAAAGCGCAAGGTGCCAAACGTGTTTTTGCTTATGCAACACATCCTGTTTTTTCAGGCAATGCCCGTGAAAACATTAAAAACTCAATGATTGATGAAGTGATTGTAACTGACTCAATTCCTTTGTCTGAAGACATTGCTTCTTTACCAAACGTAAGACAATTGACGCTTGGCAATATGTTAGCTGAAGCTATTCGTAGACTAAGCAATGAAGAGTCTATTTCAGCAATGTTTGATCACTAAATACCCTTTCCTAAATACAAAAAAGCGGGCACTCATGAAGTGACCGCTTTTTTTGTATCTGAGTTTTGCTAATTGTTTAAAGCAAACTCCTAATGAAGATTTACTCTCTGTTGCTTAAATTCGCTATTATTTACAGTTCAATTTAATTTCTGCAGACTTCAACGTATTCACATTAGAAAAACCAAGCACCTGTGCTTTTTCTAAGTCATCAAATGAGATTTGATACGCATTTACTGTACCCTCATCTTGTCCACACGCTGCTGTGTACATCATACCGTCATTGGCTTTTTGTGCACACATTACTGGAATACCAGCGGCATCTAGTTCACTTTTCATTGTTTCTAACGGTATGCCTTCTGAAAAACACTGTTTCTTTTGTGCGTCTTTAAAAACAGTGACTAATGCTTTTTTGTATGACTTGTCGTTTTTCGTCGCGCTAGAATCAGCATCTGATGAGTATCCAACCGCGCTACAGGCTACTACATTTGTTGCCAATAATAATAAAAGCAGTTTTTTCATTATTTCTCTCCGTTTTTTGAAGCCGCTATTTGTTCCTCAAGTGAAGAATATACGTCTCCAGGTGCATTCATATCTAAATATTTAGCATTCATCAAATCAAAACCAACCACTAAATAAACGCTAAATAGATAACCAACAAATATATAGACCGTATTAATGTTTATTTGCTGCGAAAATAGCGCCGAAACAAATAATAATACGTTGGCGATAATGCCAGAAAACAATAATCCCGCCACGCCATCTCTAATTAGATTTAGGTTGATAAGCCCTGGCAATAATGAAATAAAGCCTACCGCATACCAATGCGTTTCAAGTTCTATCGGTAAATCATTAAAATATTTATGAACAATTAATAAAACGATTAAAGATATAGGCAACAACGAAAATAAAACTAATAATCTTCTCATACTTAAATATCCACTAACCATGCCATTTTATAGTAAAACAACATGTTCATTTACTAAAAATATTGCCTCATACTATTAAGTTACTTATTCCGTAACAAGTAGTTTTTCTATTTACACATGCAAAAAACGAATCTATTTTCAGTTCAGCGAGGGAAATAGCTATCTTTAGCCTGTTTATTTTTTCTAATTAGTATAAAACGGTTGAGTAAGTATGCGGTTTCAATTAAAATACGCCGCCCTCATTTATTGGGGATATGAGTTTTCTCTTGGTCGCGGGGGAAAACATAAATTTATATTTTTTGGAGAATTCCATGTCTGAAGCTATTTATACATTAGAAGCTACAGTTCGTACTGACAAAGGTACAGGTGCGAGCCGCCGCCTACGTCATGCTAACCAAGTTCCTGCAATCTTATACGGTACTGATAAAGAAGCCCTTAACCTTGCTTTGTCTCACAACAAAGTATGGCAAGCACAAGCAAACGAAGGTTTTTACTCACACATTCTTACTTTAATCATTGACGGTAAGAAAGAAGAAGTAATCCTTAAAGACGTTCAACGTCACCCGTTTAAGCCTGTAATCATGCACTTGGACTTCCAACGTGTTGATGCTAAACAAAAACTACACACTAATGTTCCTGTTCACTTCCTAGGTGAAGAAGAAGCAACTAAAACTGGTGCTGTTGTAGCTCACACAATGACTGAACTTGAAGTAACTTGTTTACCAAAAGATCTTCCTGAGTTCATCGAAGTAAACGTTGCTGACTTAGAAATTGGTCAAACGTTACACATCAGTGATGTTAAATTACCTGCTGGTGTTGAGTCTGTTGAGTTAGGCAAAGGCGAATCTCACGATTTAGCTGTTGTTACTTTACACGCTCCTAAGAAGAAAGCAGAAGATACTGAAGAAGCTTCAGAAGAAGCAGATTCAGAATAATCTGTGTTGAATAGACGTACACACAGTGAGTACTGATATTCAACTAATCGTGGGCCTGGCGAATCCGGGCCCCGAATACAAACACACCCGTCATAATGCCGGAGCATGGTTCATCGAAGAACTTTGTCGCTCTCAAAACGTCTCTCTCAAAAACGACCCTAAATATTTTGGCTATACTGGCAAGATCAGAATTTCTGGCCAAGAAGTTAAGCTGTTAATCCCAACCACCTTTATGAACCTTAGTGGTAAATCAGTCAGTGCAATTGCAAACTTCTTTAAAATAAAGCCGGAACAAATATTAGTCGCTCATGACGAATTAGATATGCTCCCAGGTAAAGTGAAAATAAAACAGGGTGGAGGTCATGGAGGGCATAATGGTCTTAAAGACATTATTGCTAAAATGGCAAATAATAAAGAATTTTACCGACTGCGCATAGGCATCGGTCATCCAGGTAGTCGTGAAAAAGTGACTGGTTGGGTGTTGGGCAAAGCCCCACAATCGGATCAAGAAAAAATGGATGCTGCTATTGATGAAGCCGTTCGTTGTATGGATATCTGGTTCGATAAAGATTTAAAAAAAGCACAAAGTCGATTACACGCATTTAGTGCAGAATAGCCAAATACTTACAGTTTATATAGATTATTTAAGGAACCATCATGGGTTTTAAATGTGGCATCGTAGGATTGCCAAACGTTGGTAAATCAACATTATTTAATGCATTAACAAAAGCTGGAATTGAAGCGGCAAACTTTCCGTTCTGTACGATTGAGCCTAATACAGGTGTTGTTCCTGTTCCAGATCTTCGTCTTGATAAATTAGCGGAAATTGTAAACCCACAACGAGTCATTCCAACAACAATGGAATTTGTTGATATTGCTGGCTTGGTTAAAGGTGCATCTAAAGGTGAAGGCCTTGGTAATCAGTTCCTTGCTAACATTCGTGAAACTGATGCGATTGGTCATGTTGTACGTTGTTTTGACGATCCAAACATTGTTCACGTAGCAGGTGAAGTTAATCCTCAAGAAGACATCGATGTAATTAATACAGAATTAGCGCTTGCCGACATGGACTCTATCGACAATGCAATGTTCCGCAATGCTAAGAAAGCAAAAGGCGGCGATGCAGACGCGAAATTTGAAATTAAAGTATTAGAAAAGTTAAAACCAATTGTTGATGAAGGCGGAATGGCTCGCTCGGTTGATCTTACTAAAGAAGAACTAGCAGCAATTAGTTACCTAAACTTATTAACAATGAAACCAACGATGTATGTTGCAAACGTCGCTGAAGATGGCTTTGAAAACAACCCATTCTTAGACAAGGTTCGTGAAATAGCTTCTACTGAAAATGCGGTTGTTGTTGCAGTATGTGCCGCCATTGAGTCAGAACTTTCTGAATTAGAGCCAGAAGACTTAGCTGAATTTATGGAAGACCTTGGTTGGACAGAACCAGGCCTAAATCGTGTAATTCGCTCTGGTTATGAATTATTGCAATTAAACACTTACTTTACAGCCGGTGTTAAAGAAGTAAGAGCTTGGACCTATACTGCGGGTTCAACTGCTCCACAAGCGGCAGGTAAAATTCATACTGACTTTGAAAAAGGCTTTATTCGAGCTGAAATCGTTGGTTATGATGACTTTGTTAATAATGGTGGCGAAGCTGGTGCTAAAGACGCAGGTAAATGGCGTTTAGAAGGTAAAGACTACATCGTTAAAGATGGTGATGTAATCCATTTCCGTTTTAACGTTTAACGTTTCGTTAAATTTTTGTATTCATTTTAATGAAGCCTCTTTTTAGAGGCTTTTTTGTTTCTGGTGATTCATTATTTTCTATTTTCTAAATCACACGTTTCATTTCCAAACCCTTCATATAATTTGTGCACTTCCTTTTTATACCCAAACTTCACTTTTCACTTTTCATAGAAAGTTATTTTTCGAATAGTTGAAGAAAACTTGTACAAAAATGGTATTTTTTTGATCGTGTTGGTTATTTTAAAACCAAACAAACACTTTTATCGCATTTTATTTAAAAAAGCGGTTGACGATTAAGGGCGTCATCAGCATAATACGCGCCATCGCTTGAGGCGGTAATCAAGAGTGGCTACGTAGCTCAGCTGGTTAGAGCACATCACTCATAATGATGGGGTCCCCTGTTCAAATCAGGGCGTAGCCACCAATTCTTGATTACGTTACCAATCTCAAGTAGCAGAATTTGCGGGAGTGGCGGAATTGGTAGACGCGCTGGATTTAGGTTCCAGTA
>CAWUUQ010000078.1:0-3406 GCA_963925625.1 uncultured Psychrosphaera sp. | reverse complement strand
AATCATTAATGAACTGCTCTGCATCATCGGGGTGTGGTACGCGGGTGATAAAAAGCGTCCATAGTTCACCATCACCATCAGCAACGGCTAGTTTTAAGCCATTTAAATGAGAATGGTGCAAAGGCTCCAACTTAACGAGTTGGCCTTCAAGAGTAATAGGGTTAAATAACATGGTTATAATCCTTTTTCGACCATCAACTTTATTTTGGTCGCTTTTTCGAAATGGTCTAGTTTGTGTGTTTCAATCCACCACGTAGCCGCTTCCATCAACAGTTTTGGGTTATCATTTTTATTGGCAAAAAACGCATAAAACGACAAACCAACGGTATCGCCTTTCTTTGATAATTTTTCATTACAGACGTCAATGATTTTATTTCTTAGGGCAAGTCTCAACTTTTATATTCCATATAAGTTTTATGTAGCCAGAACATTCTAGCTTGGCACTTTTATCTAACTTGGCGCTTTTATTAAGATATGAGTGATTCAGACCAAACAGCAAATTCATTACCGCTAGGTTCTATAAAATGAAAGCGACAGCCTCCAGGAAAGTCAAAGATAGGGCGCAAAATGATGCCCCCACTTGCTTCTACTTTTAATTGGGTTTGCTGTATGTCGTTACTGTAAAAGACAAGTAGAGCGGCACCATGTTCAGTTTGACTAGATAATTCTGATTTATAAAAACCGCCGTCTAAACCTTCGTTAGAAAAAGAAACGTAATCTGGACCGTAGTCGACAAACGACCAACCAAACACAACGTTAAAGAAGCGCTTGGTAGCGATTAAATCTTTTGCAGGGAATTCAACGTAGTTCAGCTTTGGACTCTGATTATTTTTAACGTCTGTGCTCATGATTTTCTCTTTCGTATTTAATGTTGTACGGTAATCAACTCGTTTATGTCAAAACCACGTTCTTTGGACAGCTCTATAAAATGGTTCATTACTTCAGGGCTAACTTGCGGCGTTCTAGCCAGTAACCATAAATAGTCATTGTCTGGACCTGAAACAAAGGCATATTGATAATTAATGGGCTCTAATTCAAAAACCACATAGGAACCATAAAAAGGGCCAAAAAACGAAACTTTTAAATAACCTTCAGTTTTGGAGTCAACAAAATAGGCCTTTCCTTCCGCCTGCTTCCATTCTTTTTTCTCGTCAGAATACCCACGGTTTATGACTTTAATACCACCGTCGTCCATAAACGAGTATTCAGCGGAAACTTTACTTAACCCTCGTTCAAAGGAATGATCTAGCCTTGCAATTTCATACCATTTTCCGAGGTATTTAGTTATCTCAAAGTTTTGTACCGGCTTAACCTTTTCTGGCATGCCGAGACATCCAGATATCAATGTGATTAACGCTAACACACTGAATCGTTTATTTATATTCATATTACAACGCCTCTCAATATATTATAAATGTTCTGAACGTTCTTCTTTACATTCGTATGAGCCCATCTCAAACTCTCGACAAATAAAAGGGCGCTTTTCATAAATGGTACACATATAAGTTTCACGATCTAATGCAGAGCACCAACCATCACTCAAACGCAACATGGTTTCCGCTCCCCACTTATCACGAGCAATGTGTTCTTCAGGTACCCCTGTTTCAGTGATTAACATGACTTCCAGTCGACAACAACAGGCTTGGCAAGTAGAACAAGTGACTTCAGGTTCAGTGACAACTTTAATGTTGATGTTCATTCGATGTTCTTATCTTTATTTGGCTCGATATTTTGAGTTGTGTTTGTATCAGTAACGGTTGGCGCTGATATCCAGTAAATTACGACGCATAACGCAACGGGAATTAATGAAACTAGGCTAAAAATAATATTGCCAGTACTAAAAATAAGCAAAGTAGAGAGTACAAAACACAAAAACGACAATACAGCCCCAAACCTTATTGTTTTGGGAAAGGCCAATAACATGCCGCCTAGAACTTGTGCGGTTCCATAGGCAAGAATAAGCGTATGACTAAAACCAAAGTTACTAAGAAATTCTATTTCTTGTGGGGCTCCACCAATTTTTGCTAATCCAGCGGCAAGGCTTAACAAAGCGATAAATCCAATTAATACTATTTTTAGAACGTTCAAGGTGGCCTCACACTGTAGGTATGAATTAAACTAGATTGGTTATTATTGTATTACTTTATAAAGATAACCTAACGTTTTATTCTAAAAAAAACAGCCAGTGAGCGTTTTTATTGCTCAGACTGACTGTTTGATATTCCAGGATGAATATTTATAAAACTAAATTTTTACTACTTTAACAATTTATGTAATAACGGCTGTAATAAATATTATTATCACAGCCTGTTAGTTACACAGAACCAGACTCACATTGAGTTTTACGTAAGTTGTCATCTATGATCAACGGCGTTCTTAATTTAGCCGTTAATACGTCCGATACCACTTTTCCGCTTGCTGATTCTTGAATCCAAATAGACGCTTCATCGTCAGTGAATTTACGGTTAAACATATAGCTTTTGCCTGCTTCTAACTCCATTTTAAAGTTAACAAAAGCTTCTTTTTTACTGTTTCCTACACCGCGGCGAGCGGTAACGGCTCTAACCCACAGGTCATGTTCACCCGCTTCAAACTGTTTTGGTTCGCTCCATGCCGTTGGCCTTTTATGGAAGCAGTTTAAATAGACATAATCAATGTCTTTGCCTTTATCGTCTTTGAAGTTTTCTAATCGAAAGTGTTCATCTTTTACTTCGGCTTGAAACGGCAAGGTACTGCAGCCAAATAAAAATACACTTAAGACAGATGTGATAAATAATGAATTATTGTTTATCTTCATTTTCTTTTCCTTGTGACAGTTAATGTTAAAGCTCAGCGTTAATGTGTTGAATCTTACCAATGCTGATATTGGCAACTTGTTTTGTTAACTAAATAACAACGTCAAACTGTTATTCTAAAGTTCCACTTTTTTGGTTAACAATAATTAAACAGTAACTTAAAAAACTGAAAAAGCAATGACTTGCAATGATGACCTTATTTTGACTGAAATAGTAATATCTTCTTATAAATAGCATTAGTGCTACAATAATATTTCCTAATTAATTAGTTAAACTTGAAGTTTGAAAGTCCATGAAAGAGTGTAATCAATGCGGGAAATGTTGTATTAAATACGGCGGTGGAGATTTATCTGCAACTCAAGATGAAATTGATTTATGGGAGTTATTTAACCCAGAGATATTTGAATATGTTAAGGGCTCTCAGATTTGGTTTGATCCTAAGACGGGTGAGCAATTACAACGCTGTCCATTTTTAGATATTGAGCCTAAAAAAAGTGAACAAGATCCTACCAAATATACTTGCAGCATTTATTTAGATCGGCCAGAAGACTGCCGTCATTACCCAAGCCTAATTTCTGAAATGATTAGAGATGAATGTGAAATGATAGAAG
>CAWUUQ010000077.1:0-5310 GCA_963925625.1 uncultured Psychrosphaera sp. | reverse complement strand
CTAAATATAAACATTAAATCAATTGGTTATAAACTTTTGTAATTATTTTACGATTTTTTTGAATTTTTTTTGAACTAACTAATGGGAACCTGTCTAACATAGTGAAAGCAGTTTTTTTCATTCCCTGGAAGTTGTTGTTAGTTTGCGAGCATAGTTAATATGCTCGCTTTTTTTTGCTTAAAATTGAGTAGATTAGAATTTATAGCTGAAATAATTTGCTAAAAAGTCATCAAAGCTTAATTTATCAGATGCTTCTATTGCGCGTTGCTTATCTAAAGATATCTGAGTTTGTTCCATCATAAATGAAGGTTTAAACACCTTAGGATAATGCGATAAAGCCTGCTGTTTATATTCTTTGGCTAAGTCTAAGCCAAAACAACCATTGTCTTGATTACTATTAAGTAACGCTGCCAAAACTTGGCCAGACAAGGTTTTAGAAGGATCATCTTTTGCTTTCCAGATACTATCAAGAGCTACGTTATATTGTACGCCCCCAATGTGTTGGTCTAGCCAATTTGCGATTACTTTTAATTCTTCAAATATTGAGTTTAACCATTCGTTACGATCAATTGATTCGCCATTAAATAACAAGTCTAATTGTTCAGCACGACCATTCAACACGATTCTATCTTGGTTTTCTTCCGATTCTGCTTGCTGATCAGCTGACAACTCATCTTGATCGTTAAACAAACAGAACAATAAGAATAAGTCATTAACTCGCATCTGCTCTTTCGTAATGCCATAAGGCGAAAACGGATTAACATCTAACGCACGTAACTCAACATACATTATGCCTCTGTTTTCTAGGGCATCTGTTGGTTTTTCTCCAGACTGCGCTATTTGTTTTGGTCTTACTGGCGAATAGAATTCGTTTTCTATTTGCAGAATATTATGATTTAACTGCTGATACTCTTGACCAATTTTAATGCCGAACTTTTTATAATCTAAAGACTCGGTTCTAATCGCATCTCTAAGTCCGTTTATGTATTTTCGTAACGTTGTATATTCAACGTCTAAGGCAGATTGTTCACTATTGGTATAACCAAGATCACTCATTCGTAATGACGTTGCGTGCGGCAAATACACCGTACCTTTTCCTAGCGACTCAAAAGGCAATACTTCGTCATCACCCTCTAAAAATGAACGACACATAGCAGGTGAAGCACCAAACAAGTACGTAATTACCCATACATAACGCTTAACATTTCGCACCATTTTCATGTATTGCTCAGACTGAAAATGGGTCAATCGATTAGTATCACCAAGCTTTTCTTGGTACAACGCCCAAAATTCACCCGGCATAGAAAAATTATAATGAATACCTGAAATCGCCTGCATCATTGAACCGTAACGATTTTTTAATCCTTTACGGTAAGTGCTTTTCATTTTCCCAACGTTAGATTTTCCAAAGTTGGCAATTGGAATTTCATCTTGATTCTCAATAAAACACGGCATGCTCATTGGCCACAAGACTTCTTCACCAATGTGCTTTGCTACAAAGTGGTGAATATCTTGAAGCTGAGAAAAAGTTTCATTGATATTGTTCGAAGGAGGCGTAATTAGTTCCAGTAAGGCTTCAGAGTAATCCATTGTAATATAAGGATGCGTTAAAGCTGCACCTAGAAGTTTAGGATGCTCTGATTGAGAAATCTTGCCATTTGGCGTGACCCTTAATGTTTCACGCTCTATGCCTCGCTGCATATTTTTAATCGCGTGGCTAAAGTCACTAGTGGTTAATTCATCAAGACGTTTTTTAATGGTGGTCAAAATTCGATCGTTCCTTAACTCTTCGGAATAAACGCTATCTATGGCGTCTATAGACCTTAATATAAAGGTCTATATTTCATTTAATTTCATTATTTTACATTAATCTTTTCGAATAACATAAATGTAACTAACCAAAAACGCCATTCTCAACTTACTATAGCGATAAAACGATTGTCTATCCAACCCACTTGCGAGCATTTCTAAACATTCTCATCCAAGGGCTATCTTCTAACCACTCTTCAGGGTGCCAAGAATTACTCACCGTTCGAAACACTCGTTCTGGATGCGGCATCATGATTGTAACGCGACCATCTTTTGTCGTCAGTGCAGTAATACCTTCTGGCGAGCCATTAGGGTTTGCAGGATAGACTTCAGTTTTTGCACCTTTATTGTCAACATATTGCATAGCAACCATGCTCGACTCTAGTGCATTAGTAATCGCGTTTTTATCACTAAATTCAGCACGACCTTCACCATGGGAAACGGCAATCGGCATTCTAGAACCAGCCATACCTTCAAATAAAATTGACGGCGACGGTTGGATTTCCACTAGACTAAATCGAGCTTCAAAACGTTCAGATTTATTAGTTACAAATCGAGGCCAGTGTTCAGAGCCAGGAATTAGAGTTCGTAAATTGGACATCATTTGACAGCCGTTACACACCCCTAAACTAAAAGTATCTTCCCGGTGGAAGAATGTTTTAAATTGCTCTGCAAGTGACTCGTTAAACAAGATTGATTTTGCCCAGCCTTCACCAGCACCTAAAACGTCACCGTACGAGAAGCCACCACACGCAACTAAACCTGTAAATGTTTCAAGCTTAATTCGACCTGTCTGTAAGTCACTCATATGCACGTCAATGGCATCAAAACCAGCTCGATTAAATGCAGCTGCCATTTCAACGTGAGAATTTACGCCTTGTTCACGTAAAATAGCAACGCGAGGATTTTTACCTGCCGACTTAATAATCTCTGAAGACGCTATATCTTCATTAATATCAAAGGTTAAATGCGCATTTAAGCCTGGATCCGTTTTATCAAACTTAGCCTCATGCTCTTGTTTAGCACACTCAGGATTATCTCTACGAGATTGCATTTGATACGTCGTTTCAGCCCAAATAGTTCGATAATAAGTACGAGTATTCGCTAATACCGTGTTGCCTTCATATTCAAACCGAATTTTGTCATTTTCACATGGTTCGCCAATAACATGGCTCATCTCACCTAATCCGTGATCTGCCAGCGTTTTTAAAACAGCGACTTCATCAGAGGCTAATACCTGTATAACAGCACCTAGCTCTTCCGAGTATAAAATAGAGAGTAAATCTGTGCCTAAACCATCAAGCTTTATATTAACCCCTGTTTTACCCGCAAAAGCCATTTCCACAATAGTCGTAAACAAACCGCCGTCTGAACGGTCATGATAAGCCAGTAACTTGTTGCCTGCGTTTAATGCTTGGATTGAGTCAAAAAAGCCCTTTAATAACTCAGGAGAGTCTAAATCAGGAGCCACTTCGCCAATTTGGTTGTAAACCTGAGCCAAACAGCTCGCACCTAAACGGTTTTGTTTAGCACCTAAATCAATGGCTATTAATCTAGTCTCGCCTTTGTCGGTTCGAATCTGTGGCGTTAAGGTTTTACGAATGTCTTCTACTCTTGAAAATGCCGTGATCACTAATGACAAAGGCGATGTTACAGACTTGTCATCCCATTGTGTTTTCATCGACATAGAATCTTTGCCAACGGGAATTGTTAGACCCAACGCCGGACAAAGTTCTTCACCTATCGCTTTTACCGCTTCATATAAACCCGCATCTTCGCCAGGATGACCCGCAGCAGCCATCCAGTTTGCAGACATTTTTATGCGTTTTAATTCACCAATGTTTGCCGCTGCTATGTTCGTTACTGCTTCTGCAACTGCCATACGGGCTGAGGCCGCGTAATTTAATAGTGCAATTGGAGTGCGCTCTCCCATCGACATGGCTTCGCCGTGATAACTGTCTAACGCAGCTGCAGTAACTGCAACGTCTGCTACAGGTACCTGCCACGGGCCTACCATTTGATCTCGCGCAACCATACCTGTTACTGAACGATCGCCAATAGTGATTAAGAATGTTTTTTCCGCAACCGTTGGTAATCTTAGGATACGTTCCGCTGCATCTGATATATTAATACCAGTTGTGTCTAATGGACTTCCCGCTGATGTTTTGCTTTTAACATCACGGTGCATTTTTGGTGGTTTGCCAAGCAGTACATCCAATGATAAATCAATTGGTTTATTGTCAAAATGTTCATCGGTAACCGTTAAGTGGCGTTCTTCCGTTGCTTCGCCAACAATGGCATATTGTGCACGTTCACGATGACAAATAGCTTCAAATTGATCTAAGTTTTCTGGTGCAACCGCCAACACATAACGCTCTTGAGATTCATTACACCAAATCTCCAATGGCGACATACCCGGCTCATCGTTTGGCACATTACGCAGCTCAAATTTACCACCACGGTTGCCGTCACTAACAAGTTCAGGAAATGCATTTGATAAACCACCAGCACCAACATCATGAATAAAGGCGATAGGGTTTTGCTCTCCTAACTGCCAACATTTGTCGATAACTTCTTGGCAACGGCGCTCCATTTCAGGGTTTTCACGCTGCACTGAAGCAAAGTCTAAGTCTTCATTCGATTGACCAGAAGCCATAGAGCTTGCAGCGCTGCCGCCTAACCCAATATTCATCGCAGGGCCACCTAACGCTATTAATTTAGCGCCAACAGGAATAATTCCTTTTTCGGTATGTTCACGACGAATGTTACCTAAACCACCAGCTAACATAATAGGCTTGTGATAACCGCGAACTTCTTCGCCATTAAAGCTGTTCACTTTGTCTTCGTAGGTTCTAAAATAACCTAGAATATTTGGGCGACCAAATTCATTGTTAAACGCGGCACCACCCAATGGACCTTCTGTCATTATTTCTAATGCATTAACGATACGACTTGGTTTACCAAAGTCTTGTTCCCAAGGCTGTTCAAAACCTGGAATACGTAAATTTGAAACCGTAAAACCAACTAAGCCGGCTTTAGGTTTGGAACCTCTACCTGTTGCACCTTCATCGCGAATTTCACCACCAGAACCAGTAGCAGCTCCTGGAAACGGTGATATCGCCGTTGGGTGATTGTGGGTTTCCACTTTCATTAATATATCAATGTTTTCGTGGTGATACTGGTACGCGCCTGTTTCAGGATTTGCAAAAAATCTTCCCGCTTCAGAGCCATGCATTACTGCCGCATTATCTTTATACGCTGAAGTTACATATTCAGGATTGTGTTCAAAAGTATTTTTAATCATTTTAAACAATGACTTTGGCTGAGCCTCACCATCGATTGTCCAATCCGCATTAAATATTTTGTGACGACAATGTTCTGAATTGGCCTGAGCAAACATATAAAGCTCAATGTCATTTGGGTTACGATTTAGCTTGCTAAAACTGTCAACCAAATAATCAATTTCATCATCTGCTAATGCTAGTCCCATTACCTTATTGG
>CAWUUQ010000076.1:0-5813 GCA_963925625.1 uncultured Psychrosphaera sp. | reverse complement strand
CATTAGTATTTGATGTTGAGTTATTAGAAATCGTTGCATAATTTAGTCAATCGACGAGTTTAATTGCCGATTCTAAAATGTCATATAAAAAGAGAGCCGAGGCTCTCTTTTTTTGTACCATGTATTTATAATTAAGCTGATTCTAAAAATGTTTCAAAACAGCTGTTTGAGGTTCTTACTTTTGCTGGTTTAAAGTCTCCCAGCCTAGAGTCGAAGATATAATCCTGTTTCCAAGTATCGACGTATTTTACAATTTTTTCTAAAGACTCAACGATGTAATAGGCATCTGCGTCTTTATTTGTTGGGTGCAATGAAACTCGAATCCAGCCCGGTTTGTTAGATAGGTCTCCACCATTCACTTGCTCTACAATTCGATTAGACTGTTGCTTGTCTACGTTCAATAAAATATGGCCATATGTGCCAGCACAACTACAACCTCCACGAGCTTGAATGCCAAATTTATCGTTAAGCAAACGAACGATTAAATTGTGATGAATATCCTCAATGTAAAAAGAAACAATACACAGGCGCTCTCGCAGATTTGGTTCTAATATTTTTAAGCTAGGGATTGCATCAAAACCATTTAACAGGATTTGCCTTAAATGCTTCTCTCTTTGCTCAATATTATTCACACCCATTTCGTCTTTTAACTTAATCGCTAATGCTGTCTTTATGGTTTGCATAAATGGAGGTGTGCCGCCATCTTCGCGTTTCTCAATATCGGAATAAAATGCTTGTTCACCCCACGGATTTGTCCACAAGACGGTTCCACCACCAGGTTTGTCTGGAGCCATACCGTGTTTTTTATATAGGCTTTTATTAAAAATTAATACGCCACAGGTGCCCGGACCACCTAAAAACTTATGTGGAGAAAAATAGATACCATCCAATTGTTCTAAAGGGTCTTGTGGATGCATGTTTATATCAACATAAGGCGCGGAGCATGCATAATCAATAAAACAGTTACCGCCACCTAAATGCATCGTTTTTGCTAACAAATGTACGTCTGTTTTGATGCCAGTAACATTGCTACATGCCGTGAAGGCCCCAATTTTAATTGTGCGGTTTTTATACTCTGCTAATTTTTTATTTAGGTGTTTGATACAAGGTTGACCGTCAGGAGCTCTATCAATAACTTCTACATCTACATCACATGTATTCCAACTCGTTTGATTTGAGTGATGCTCCATATGGCTCACAAATACAACAGGCTTGTCGTTATTGGAGTTAGCGTTAAAAGAGTTGAATATGTTTTGAAAGAGTCTTTTTCTAAAATTCTTATTAGTTTTAGTCTTATCGCCTTCTTGCTTTGGTTTTAATCCAATGAGTCGCTGAAGCTTGTTTATTGCTGCGGTAGCACCTGAGCCGGTGCAAATAAGCGCATCATTTTCGTTTGCATTCACATGTTGCTTAATAACCTGACGAGCATCTTTGTAAGCTGCAGTTATAACTTGGCCTGTCTCAGTATTTTCAGTATGCGGATTAGCAACATAAGGCCCAATCTCGTTAGTTAGAAAGTCTTCGATAGGTCTATATAGGCGACCACTAGCAGTCCAGTCAGCATAAAGGATAGGGAGTCGACTTTGTTTGCTGATCAAGTCGTGACCAATAGTATTGATTTGAAATTTTGAAAAATATTCTTCTAACATAATAAGATACTGCACTAAATAATTTTCAATATTATGCAACGAGAGAGTGGGAATGTTTTTTCTTTATGAAAAGGATATTTAAAGCCTCTGAATAATATTACTACTAGAGGCTTCTAAGGGGGAATAATTTTTTAGCAGTTGGTTAACGGTATCTCTGTTGAGTATTTCATTTGTTCCATAGCAAAACTAGAACTTACATCGCTAAAACCAGCCTGACGAATAAGCTTTTGATAAAACTCATCATAGGCTTTCATGTCTGGAACCAATACTTTCATCAAGTAGTCAGTTTCTCCGCTTAGTCGATAAAACTCAACGATTTCTATTGAGCTGTTTGCAAAGTCATTTACTGTTTTGGCCCAATCAGCCGTGTGTTGATTGGTTTTTAAACTAACAAAAACAGTCAGTCCAACATTTAACTTTTCGGCATCAAGTAAAGCGACGCGTTTACGAATAATGCCATTTTGTTCTAGCTGCTGAATTCGGCGCCAACACGGAGTTTGGCTTAGTCCAATTTGCTCTGAAATTTCAGATAGAGACATGGACCCATCTGCTTGCAATAACGACAATATGTGGCGATCAAAACTATCCATATTTTTTAACTCCTAATTTCCGGTAGGAAGAATATCTAGTACTAGTGTCTATAATAGCGACTAATTTTAACAAATGGTAGGGCATAAATGAGTTTTTGCTCTAACTCATCTTACCAAACCGTTAATTAAGCTTTTTGCCATTTTATCGCTGTGTTTAAGCGAGACTTCCACTCGTTAGTAACACTAGATTCAGAAGATATAATAACTAAATCCGCTTGTTCAGAACTTAGCTTTTGACCATCAAATTTTGCATTATTAAATTGCCCCTGAGCTACCAAACCGCTGTGTTTAGGCAAGACAAAAACAGTGACCTCTTTATCACCATCTGACATCACTATATGCAAACTTCGTGTTCCTTGAAATGTACAAAAACTAACAAACTTAATGTTTCCTAAGTTTTCAATTAATTGTCCACCAAAAGAAGCAAGTTTTGCGTTTAGTTGAGACATGGAATAATGCTGATTGGTTGGAATATGATCCATCTCAGATTGCAAGTGTGCGATCGCATGTTCGACTAACATTGTGTGTTTTGCACTGGCATTAAAAAGATTAAAGGTAAAGGCCACCATTAATACAAATGACGCAGCGATGGCAAAATTAAACTTTTTAAGCTTACTTTTCTCTTTCTTAACATTTAAAGACTGGTTTAAGAGAATTTTCTCCGCCAAATTATCCGGTACTGGAGTTTCCATAGCCACTTTAAGTTTTTCATCAAACTCGATTAAGTCAGCTTTGAATTTCGTTTTTGCTGGGTCATTCTTTGTTGTTTCAACAATATCTTCAGCGCTGTCATGTGGGTCAGCATAGATACGTCTACGGAAAGTTAACTCATCCATTTTGAACCCCTTTATTGTCAATTGAATTGTCTAAAACTTCTTTAAGTTGGTTACGCGCTCTAAATAATCGTGTCATTACTGTATTTCGATTTAGTTCTAAAATGTTAGATATTTCATCGCCGGTAAACCCGCCAATAACTTGCAGCAACAAAGGCTCTCGATATTCGACTTCAAGTTTATAAATTTGCCGACGCAATAGATGATTTTCAACTTCTTGCTCTGCTCTAGTTGTAATTGAATCTGCAACGTCATAGTCTTCTATATCAACTAAATCGAGCTGTTTACGTTCAAAACGGCGGGCGTTCTCGCGTCTTAAAATTGTTATTAACCATGCCTTAGCAGCATTCGGATCCTTTAGCGAATCTAAAGACTTCCATGCTCTAAGAAACGTTTCTTGTACAATATCGTCGACGACATTGGCATCTCGGCATAACCAGTAGCAGTATCTATAAAGATCTTTGCTATAGGCTCGAACCAATGCCTCATAAGTTAGGTATTTTGTTTTCATGTTTAATTAGACCTTGTTGTTCTAAAAAAAATTTCCAATGTTCATAAACAACTTTTAAATAGCAATAAAACAATACAAAACAGAATTTTGAACACGTTTTAGAATTCATGATGATAAATTTTAGAGCTAAAAATCTTGTGATATATTACAAAGTCATATCCCAGTCATCTAATACATTATGAAGAACAAAGAACGCTATGTCTGAAAAAAATTCATGTTCACAAATCAGTTTACTTTCCGTTTATCCAGAAAAGAGTGCTAACTGGTTTGGTAAAAAGTTACTTAATGTAGCAGACAAATTAATGGGGCTGCCTAAACTTAAGTGTTTTTATGAAAATAGCCATTTGCCAGGTTTATCAGCCATCGACTTTAGTCGAGAGTTAATGCGTTTACTTAAAACTAATTTGATGGGCACAACAACGTTGCATAAACGTTTACCTGAAACGGGCCCTTGCATAATTGTTGCGAACCACCCGTTTGGTTGTGTAGAAGGCATTGCCTTAGCACATGAAGTAGCAAAGCAACGTAAAGATGTGAAGGTCCTTGCAAACAGGGCTTTGTCGATGTTTGAAGAGATTAGAGAGCTCTTTATTTTTATAGACCCACTAAGCCCAAAGGCAGCAAGTAATACAACAGCACTAAAATTATGCAAACAACATGTTCTAAACGGTGGCGTACTCATCGTTTTTCCAAGTGGAAAAGTTTCTGAGTATTTTTGGAGAAAAGGTCGAGTTTGTGACGGTCCTTGGAATCGAGTGGCCGCGCATTTGGCGAAAACTTGTGATGCTCCAGTTTTACCTGTTTTTTTTGAGGGCCAGAATAGCGCTCTGTTTATTCAATTAGCGAAAGTGTGGTCAAAATTCAAACTGTTTATGTTGTTTAGAGAAGTGTTTACAAGGCAAGGACAGCCAATAAAAATGCACGTTGGGAGTTTATTGTCGCCAGAGCTGATGTCAAAAGTTGGTAACCTTAAAGCGCGTGATAATGAAAACCTTAAATCATCACGTGGCTCAAAATCAAAAGATTCCAGTGCCGAGACGTTATCTGATTATTTAAGGCTACAGACTTACCTTTTGGATCAGCGTTATTTTTACCTTTGGCCAGAAGATCAAATCGATACTTTAAAACCATTGGCAACACGAGTTGAACGAAAATATATAAAAGCAGAAATCGACGCATTACCTGAACAGCAAAAGTTAGTTGAGTATAAAGGGTTTGCAGTTTATTACGGTTACCAATATCAAATGCCCCAAATAGTTAATGATATCGCTCGAGAACGGGAGCGGGTTTTTCGGTTACATAATGAGGGTTCTGGCGAACCGATAGATACTGATAGCTTTGATGCAACTTACGTTCAAATGTTCATCATTGACCAACAAAGTTATGACATCATTGGCGCTTATAGAATGGGTCGCACTGATGAACTTATTAAAAATCAAGGCATTAAAGGTCTGTATTTAAACAAAATGTTTAGTTTCCGCGAGGACTTTGTTAATCAACTAGAGCCTTGTCTTGAAATGGGTCGTTCATTTATAGTGCCTGAACATCAGCGTAGCTTTTATGGCCTATATTTATTGTGGCGTGGCATTGGAGAATTTGTTGTTCGTCATCCTCAGTATCGGACTTTGTATGGCACCGTTTCGTTAAGTAAACTTTATAACCCAAATAGTATTGAAGCGATACGTCAATTAGCATTACAGCCTAGTGAAAAAGTATTAGCGAATTCTCCGTTTAATGTACCGATAAATCCCGAATTGTCGGAGTTTACCTCTAAACACCAATCAAAAGATGGGGTATTATCACTCCTTGTAAAAGGTATAGAACTTGATGGTAAAGACACGCCAATTTTATTAAAACAGTACCAAAAGATGGGGGCGCGATTTTACTGCATTGGTATTGATAAAAGCTTTAATGATACGCCTGGCATGTTGTTGAGTGTTCATTTACCCAGCGCACCAGAGCGTTCCTTAAGGCAATATTTAGATAAAGGGTTAAACTCTTATTTAGCGCACGTTAATAATTAAAAATTTTCTACACAAGGGTGAACAATGCGAGCTAATCGTTTTGCGCAGTGCTTTAGTTTTACAGTCATGTCGACCATTAAGATAATTAGCTGGATTTTATATCGTTTTGAAGTTAATTGGTTAAGTGAAAAAAAACAAGATGAGTTGAACAATGTAAAACTGATTGTTGTGTTAAATCACACCAGTTTATTTGAAGCATTATTTGT
>CAWUUQ010000075.1:0-4203 GCA_963925625.1 uncultured Psychrosphaera sp. | reverse complement strand
TCCTGATTTACTAATTGTTGATGAACCGACAGCTGGCTTGGATCCTGAGGAACGTAACAGATTTCATAATTTGTTAGTCAGCTTAGGAGAAGAGAAGGTTGTTATATTATCAACACATATTGTTGAGGACGTCACCGAACTTTGTCCTAACATGGCAGTACTTTGTTCTGGAAAAATTTTGTTGGAGGGCAACCCAATTGAATTAACAAATCAACTAGGTGCTCAAATATGGCGTAAAACAGTTTCGCAAAGTGAATTTGCTGAAATTGAGCAAAACCTTCAAGTCATATCACAACGGTTATTTGCGGGTAAAACAATTGTACATGTATTGTCTGACTCCCAGCCAGAGGGCTTTGAAGCAGCGCCTGCGACATTAGAAGATGTTTATTTCTCTACATTGCATAACTCTCGGTTAAGCGACTCAGTAAAAAGCCAAGTTGCTTAGGAGAACAGAATGTTTTTAAAAATGCTAGCTTTTGAATGGCGATATTATGTTCGTCAACCATCGTTTTACGTAACTAGTTTAATATTCTTTCTTCTACCATTTTTTGCAATGGTTAGTGAAAACGTGAGAATAGGCGGTGGAAACACTATCTATAATGGCTCTCTTGCTATTACCCAGACGTTATTAATAATGGGGATATTTTCGATGTTTTTGGTGGTGAACTTTATCGCTAATACCGCCACGCGAAATGAAACGTCTAAGATGTCTGAGATCCTTTACTCTAAACCTATTAATCCGTTGCAATATCAATTGGGCCGTTTTATGGGGTCTTATTTGGTTATATTGACTGTATTTGCCATGGTGCCGTTGGGAACATTAGTCGGTTCAATAATGCCTTGGGTAGACAATGAGCGACTTGGACCAACAAACCTAAGTTACTATTTAACTACGTTTTTCTATTTTTCAGTCCCAACATTGTTTTTCTTATCTTGCCTATTTTATGCAGTTGGAGTGCGAATGCGCTCAATGATGGCTGTTTATTTAGCGGCGATGGCAGTGTTTTTGTTCTATTTGATCAGTGGTACTTTTGTTAATGAACCAGAATATAGACATATTGCTGCACTATCTGATCCGTTTGGAGTAAGAACTTTTGCTGATATTTCAAGGTATTGGACGACAATTGAGCGAGATACTCAAGTCTTAACATTTGATGGTGTTTTGCTACAGAATCGATTGATTTGGCTCTCTGCAGGTGCCGTTGTGCTTTTACTATTTGGGCAGTTGCACAAAAGACTTACGTTAAACTCGCCAAAAATGTCACGTAAAGACAAAAAAGCATTAAAGATAAAAAGCCAATGGGTTGCGCAGTCTTCGGATTTCTCACGTGATGTATCAAAAGAATCTGTAAATAGCTCGTTAGGATCGCTTTCTAGTAATAAAATTGATTATAAAGGCTCAGGCACTAATAATTTTGAGAAGTTTAAAACAAGAACAGCCTTTGAAATAAAACAGATTATGCTGAGTCCGCCGTTCTATATTCTACTGCTATTTTCTTTAGTGAATATAATAGCTGCGTTTTTTGTGCCAGGCTCAATGTACGGAACATCTGATTGGCCTCTAACGCAGTTAATGGTCGATCAAATTTATCAAGGTTTCAGCTTAATGGTTATTGTTGTAATAACTTATTATAGCGGTGAAGTGGTTTGGCGTGAACGAAGCGCTGGCATGGGTGACATTGTGGATAGCATGCCTGTGTTTAATTTGACGTTCTGGTTGTCAAAATTAATTGCCGTCAGTCTTACTATTGTTGCTTTGTTCGTTTTAGGAATGCTGATCACCATTTCGTATCAGTTGATATCAGGCGTGACAGACATCCAATTGTCTCAATACTTTATTAGCCTTTTCTTTTTCTATGCTCCGGGCATGATAATGATGGTGGTATTGGCGTTTTTCTTCCAAGTGATTAGCTCTAATAAATTTATCGGAATGTTGCTATTTGTTGGATACTTTATTGCCTCTTTAACCTTTTACCAACTCGGCCTTGAACACAACCTAGCGAACTTTGCGGCAGCGCCTCAATTACAATACTCTGATCTTAATGGTTATGGTTGGTATGTTGAAACTCAAGCATGGTACCTAGTTTACTGGGGAGCCTTTAGTGTAATCCTTGGCACGATAAGTTACGCACTATGGCAACGTGGGCCTCAAGTTGCGCTTTCCTCAAGAATCAAAATGTTGAGCTATCAACTTGAGCGAACCGGTAAAACGTTGATTGCGAGCGCTGCCGTTATTTTTGTATTGTCAGGAAGTTATATTTATTACAACACGACCGTGCTTAATGAATATCTTTCAAGTGACGAACAGATGGATCTTCAGGCTGAATATGAGCATACCTATGATAAGTACCTAAAAGACAAGTTGCCTATTATCAAAAAAGTAAATGCGATTGTAGATATTAGTCCGCAAAGCAGGACGATAGCAGCTAAGGCTATAATCACCGTTGTTAATAAATCTAACATAGCGATTGAGAAGTTTTTGGTCAATAAACCTCAAAACGTTGTTGAATGGGATGTAAATTTCCCTGGTGGTTCACTACAGAAGTTTAACAAAGAGTTAGGCACGGCATGGTTCGTTTTTGATAATGCTTTAGAACCTGGTCAGTCAATAGACGGCGAAATGAAAGTCGTCAGAACGGTTAAAGGTTTTAAAGATAAGGGCTTTGATGTTCAAGTGGTTGAAAACGGAACGTTTATTAATAACTTTGAGTTGTTTCCTACGTTTGGCGTAAACAACGGCTTTTATTTGAGTGACCGATTTGAGCGCAGAAAACGCGACCTGCCGCCACCTAAAAGAGCCAACAAACTTGAGGAAAGTGAGTATTACACTGAGAACTTCTTTGGAAATGGTGTCGACTTTATTGACTTTGAAACTACGGTTTCGACGGATATTGATCAAATCGCCATAGCACCAGGGTATCTGCAAAAAGAATGGGTTGAAGACGGTAAGCGGTATTTCCATTATAAAATGGACGCACCAATATTAAACTTTTATTCATTTTTGTCTGCCAGACTTGATGTCAAAAAAGAAGTGCATAACGGTGTAAATGTTGAGGTTTATTATCACCCAGCTCATGCGATGAACGTTGATGTAATGATTGAGTCAACAAAAGACTCTATCGATTACTTTACTGAAGCGTTTGGTCCCTATCAGCACAAACAAATGCGAATAATCGAATTCCCAGGTTATCGTAGTTTTGCACAAAGTTTCGCAAACACTGTGCCTTATTCAGAGAATATTGGTTTTACGACTGATTTAAGAGATCCTGAGAACATGGATCCTGTTTATTATGTTACGGCACACGAATTAGCACACCAGTGGTGGGCTCATCAAGTTGGAGCAGCTAATGTTCAAGGACGAGCAATATTGTCAGAAACATTATCTCAATACAGCGCAATAATGGTAATGGCTAAAA
Organism: uncultured Psychrosphaera sp.; assembly: GCA_963925625.1. Classification (GTDB taxonomy): domain Bacteria; phylum Pseudomonadota; class Gammaproteobacteria; order Enterobacterales; family Alteromonadaceae; genus Psychrosphaera. The sequence continues at coordinate 787 of CAWUUQ010000075.1, read as the reverse complement.
AGTATGGTGATGAAAAGCTTCGTAAATTCTTAAAATATGAATTAGATAGATACCTTCGTGGCAGAACGTCTGAAATATTGGAAGAGATGCCATTAATGCGCTCTGAAAGTCAGGCTTATATTCATTACAATAAAGGTTCCGTAGTAATGATGTCGATAAAAGATCGCATTGGTGAAGAACGTCTAAACACAGCGCTTAAAAACTTACTTGAACGATTTAAATTCAGAAGCGACCCGTTCCCAACCACGATTGATTTATTGTCGAGTTTGACGTCGGTTAGTAATGAAGAAGAGCGCCAATTCATTAAAAGTTTGTTTGAAGACATTACCTTATATGATCTTAAAGCTAAAACGGTTGAAGTTGTTGAACAAGAAGATGGTAAGTTTGAAGTAACATTAGTTTTTGATGCAAACCGTTATACTGCTGATGGTAAAGGGGTTGAAACTAAAATGGAGCTCAATGAATACATTGATATTGTTTTATTTAACGCAGATCCTGAAGATTTAACGGCTGAAAACTTAGTACTGTATCAACACAAACACCTTATTAAGACGGGTGAAAATGAAATCAAAATTATTGTTGATAAACGACCAGTTTATGCGGGTATTGACCCGTTTGTAAAACTAATAGACAGGGATAGCGACGACAACTTGTTAAAACTTTAGTTAACTTTTGAATCTGGACTAGATTGGAAACAAAAAGGCTCTGTTATTCAATTACGAATAACAGAGCCTTTTTGTTTCCAATCTAGTCCAGATTCAAAAGTTAACTAAAGTTTTAACAAGTT
>CAWUUQ010000074.1:0-3328 GCA_963925625.1 uncultured Psychrosphaera sp. | reverse complement strand
GCGTCGTTCATAAATTTACGGACGGCATTCCGCGTAAAATTAACACCTTTTTAGACCGTGTATTGTTATTCACCTACATGGAAGAAAAAGAAACCATCGACGTAGACCTAATTAAATCGGTTATTCAAGAAGTGTCTGGTGAACTAAATCACCAAGTTGACGATATAACGTCAGGTGGTCAAAACAATACAATACCAGCCACTGCATCACATCCTTCTCCAAAAGCAGGCTCAGGCGCGGCACCAGCAACCAATATGGCGGTAGATAAAGAGATTCTAAATACCGACATGGAACTAGAAGAGTTTAGCTCTTCAATGATAGGCAGCGAATTTAATACCGAAAAAATGGAAAGCTTATTAGAGTCTATTTTTTTGATGAATCGCCGCTCGGTATTATTGCAAAGCCAAATTTTGAAAGAGCTTCGCGCTCAAAATGAAAAGAGTGAAAAAAAGCCAGATTAATCTGGCTTGATATCTTTTAAGTGATACTTCTCAATTAACGAATACAAGGTTGGTCTTGTCACACCCAGTAATTCAGCGGTTCGAGAGATATTATGTTTTGCTTGAGCAAAGGCCGTCCGAATCGCCTTACTTTCAGCCTGTTCTCGCACTGCTTTTAGGTTCAACTCAGATACTTCTTCAGCATTAACTTCAACATTATAAAAACCTAAGTCATCGGCAGTAATTAAATTGCTGTCTGAAATGATCACGGCAGACTTTAGTTTATTCTGTAATTCACGAATATTTCCAGACCAACCATGAGACATTAAAGCCTGAATGGCATCTTCTGAAAACCCTCGAACGTTCTGGGAAAACTCTTTATTAAATACATGCAAAAAGTGTTTTGCGAGTACAACAATATCGCCGCTTCGATCACGAAGTGGGGGGATTTCAATCGTTACCTCACCAACACGATAGTATAAGTCTTCACGGAACTCTTCTTTTTTAGCCAATTCGGGTAAGTCTCTGTGGGTTGCACAAATTACCCGTACATCCACTGAAATTTCGCTTCGGCCACCAACACGTTCGATAACACGTTCTTGTAAAAAGCGCAGCATTTTAGCTTGAAGATTTAATGGCATGTCACCAATTTCATCTAAAAATAAAGTACCGCCATTGGCAAATTCAACTTTACCTTTAGTGGTTTTTGCAGCGCCTGTAAAGGCCCCTTTTTCATAACCAAATAATTCACTTTCTAATAAATTGTCTGGGATTGACGCACAGTTAATAGCTACAAAAGGTCCATTATTTCTAGGACTCGCATCGTGTATGGCGCGAGCGAATACTTCCTTACCAGTACCACTTTCACCTAACAACAAGGTAGTAATGTCTGCTTTAGCAATTCTTTCGGCTAACTTGCAGGCCTTTTGAATGCTGGGGCTACTACCAATAATTCCGCCAAAAGGATTTTCACCTTTATGTAACGAACGATGTTCTTCTTCAAGTTTAGCAAGATGAAAAGCGCGATTGACGATAATCGACAAAGTATCCATATCAATAGGCTTTTGATAAAAATCGTAAGCGCCCAACTCAATAGCTTTTAACGCGTTTTGTTTGTCAGAATTGCCGGTCACAACAATGACTTTAGTATTAGGAGCTAACGACATGATCTCGGCAAGAATAGCAAGGCCTTCAGAGGCATTGGCAGGATCAGGCGGCAAACCTAAATCAAGTGTGACCACCTTTGGTTCATGGCGACGAAGTTGTGAAATGGCCTTTTGACGATCTTCCGCGAACACAAGTTCATAATCAGACAAGCCCCACTTTAGTTGCTTTTGAATGCCTAAGTCGTCTTCTACAACCAATAACTTGTCCACTAATCTTCCTTATCTTCAATGGGTAACAACAAAACAAACGTAGTGCCTACGCCTAGCTCGCTATCAACGGTTAACATGCCACCACTTTCTGTGGCAAAAGTTTTTGCTTCATAGACACCAACGCCCATACCTGCGTTACCTTTTGTTGTTTCAAATGGTTTGAACAACAGGTTGTCGATAAAATCCTTTGTCATACCAACACCAGTATCTGAGATAACTATTTTGGCGTTTTGACAGGAACTATCAACTGTTAATTTTACTAATATTGTGCCTTTTTCATCTGTCGCTTGTTGCGCGTTATCAATGAGATGGCTCAGTACCGAACCAAAACGTTCTTTATCTAAGTTTATCGACAAAGGCTTTGAATATTTAACAAACAACGGAATTGGGTTAATAGTACTAAACTGCGACACAACATCTTCAATCGCACCATTAAGTTCTATCATGGTTCTAGAACTGCGTTGTTGTTGTTTGTCTTTTAATTGTCCTAACATCTTGTCCATGCGTTCTTTAGTATGTTCCAAAGTCTCAAAGGTATCGTCGATAAACTCAGGGTTGTCTCTGAATTTTTTACCGTTAGAAACTATCATGCCTATTTGGGCAATCACATTCTTTAAGTCATGAACAACAAAAGCTGACATGCGATTAAATGCAGCAAATTTAGCGTTTTCTTCAAGCCGTTCACGCGCTTCTCCAGAACGTATAAAACTCGCAATTTGTGATGACACCGCCGTTAAATAATCACGTATTTCCCAATTGACCTTAATACGATCAACGTCAAAACTTGAAAGCAAGAAAAAGCCATGTAGCTTGTTATTAATAAACAGTGGCACAATTATCTCAACGCCATCATTAAGCAAACCACTTACTTTGGAGTCATTAAAATCTTGCTGATATTCTTCTTTACTAAAATCGGGTAAATCGAGTATCCAATGATTATTTTCAATCTTTTCAATAAGGCAATGCAATTCCATCATGGCTTGGTGCGACAAACCGAACGTATCAGGTGTCATCAATTCTAAATGGTCTAGTTGCAACTTAATGTAAGTGCCTTTTTTGTAATGTAATGAACCCGATATGCCAGTCAAACTTGTTTGATAGAAGTTCTTATCGCCTTCACCTTGTTCAAGTGTATTGGTTAGCTTTAACCACTCTTCGCGATAATCAAACTGGTTCGCATAAAAATGTTTTTGAATATAAGTACGAAAATGTTTTCGAAGGGAATCTGAAATAAAAATATAGGCTAGGGCAACCAAAGCACCCGATATGAATACAATCTGTAGCACACCAGACCAACTTGCCCCAATTTGTTGAATGTAATAACCCGTTAGCGACATTAACAACAAATAGCCACCAGAAAACAGCAGTAAAGCACTGTTTAAAACAATATCTCTAGAAATGAAAACACGAAGATTCCACTCCGTCACTCGTTTCATACTAAGTAACATGAGCGGCGTTAACATGGCGAAAATATAAGGGCGAGACGCTAAGTAATTAATATCAACATTGTTC
>CAWUUQ010000073.1:0-4181 GCA_963925625.1 uncultured Psychrosphaera sp. | reverse complement strand
TAGTTCCATTTAAGATTTTCCTAAGCTGTCCGTAATTTCTCTCAAATAGTTTCTTTCATTGTCTAAGAACAACAACAATTGCTCTTCTGCTAAAGGCCGGCTTATCAAGTAGCCTTGCAGATGATGACATCCCATTACATGTAACAAATAGGCTTGATGTTCATTTTCAACACCTTCAGCCACAACCTCAATCCCTAAATGACCCGCTAATTGAATAATTACCGACGCTATGTTTCTGTCTTGTTGGCTTAGTTCTATTTCATGAATAAAGAATCGATCGATTTTAACTTTATCAATATCAAACTGCTTTAAGTGTCCTAAAGAGCTAAAACCAGTGCCAAAGTCGTCTAATGCGATCTGAAAGCCTAAACTTTTTAGAATAGAGATATTCTTAGAAACCATATCAGCATCAATCATCATCGCCGTTTCAGTAAGTTCTAATTCAATATATTCACATAGGCCGTTTGAGTTTTTAACTAGCTCTTTTATTTTTGGAACAAAGTCCGCTTGTTGGAAATTCACCGAAGAAATGTTTACCGAAATTCGGCCTCGCATAACGCCCGCTTCCAACCATCGTCGAACCGCTCTAAACGCTTCATCTAATACAAAAAAGTCTATCGACCGTATAAGCCCATTTTGTTCTGCTATATGAATAAACTGATCTGGAGCCACAAGGCCTCTAACCGGACTTTGCCAACGAACCAGTGCTTCAAAACCATAGATTCGGTGTTGATGTGAGTTATAGAGCGGCTGGTAGTATACTGTTAGCTCATTTTTGTTCAGTGCTGCTACCAGTTCACTTTCTATATTAAGTTTATCAGCGGTAATGTCGTCCATGATGTGATCAAAAACTAGTGCATCATTTCGGCCACTTATTTTCACACGGTTTAACGCCGTATCCGCACATCTCATTAATTCGTCTGATTTGGTACCGTGATTGGGGTATATCGCTACACCAATGCTTGTTGTCATATTTATTTCATTATCTTCCATTCGGAATGTATTAACAAAACAACTTTGTATTTCAGAAATCACTTTTTTTATAAAGTAAGTAGGAGAGACACCACACAGGTGACTAGGGATCAATAATGCAAACTCATCACCACCAAGTCTGGCGAGCGTTAGGCTACAATCTAGGTTGTGTTGCAAACGGCCTGCCACCATTTTTATCAATTTGTCGCCTTGCAATAAACCAATACTAGAATTAACTTTTTTAAAGTTGTCTAAATCAATAAACATCACAGCAAAATGAGGGTTATTTGATTGGATCGTCGTTATAGAATGTTTTATATATTCTATAAAAAGTGTTCTATTAGGTAAGCCCGTTAATTGATCCCGCGTGGCTAATTGATGCAAAGACTGTTCGTTTTGTTTTCTGGCCGTGACATCTGTCATTAAACCAACATATTTTACGTCAACTTGCCCAGTAAAATTATGTTCCGTTGTTACTTTTGTTACCGATAAATCAATAGAGACTTTTTCGCCTTGCGACGTCACAGTCCAAACTTCACCACGCCAGAAACCACTTTTAACCACTTCTTGCCAAATAAGGCTTTCAACTTCGTAATTTCGGCCATCTTCTTTTAAAATTTTAAAACACTTGCCTAACACTTCTTGTTCATGAAAGCCGGTAATTTCTGAATAGGCGATATTAATCATCTCTATATCGCGATCTTTGTTTGCAATCCAGACGCCTTCTCGGGTGTTTTCAAGTAAGGAGTTAATAAATGATTGTTTGCGACTCGAGCTAAAGGAAAGGCGAGTTTTAATCCAACTTGTGTAACCCACCATGACAAATAGAATCACAATTACAATAATGACTAACGTGATAGTAAAACTTTGTTCATTTGTCGCATTTGATGTCAACTCAAGCGGTGAGTTATTATGACCAGAGAGCTTTTGCGAACCAACGCTTAAAAAAAGTTGATTGCAAAGCTCCAAACGGACTTTGTCGAATAATGTGGTTAGCAAATTTAGTATTAAAGACAAAGTGTGTTTCCCGAGCATTATCAGTAAAATAGTTGAACCCTAAGCATAGAAGGTTCAGCTGAAACTGCAAAATTGATTGCTCGAAAATTAATCGACTATTTTGAACCTTGGTAACCCAACTGACGCCATGATTCATAGACAAATACTGAAACCGCATTTGAAAGGTTCATACTGCGGCTGTCTGGTTGCATTGGAATACGTAACCAGTTCTGTTGACCAATAATAGCAAGTACATCATCTGGCAAACCTCTAGTCTCTGGACCGAATACTAAACAGTCGCCTTCTTTATATTCCACTTCACTATGATAAGCCTTTCCTTTTGTAGTGCAGGCAAACATTCTGTTTTCAGAATGCTGCTCAACAAACTTATCAAAGTTTTCATAACGTTTCACTTTGGTAAACTCATGGTAATCAAGACCTGCTCTCCTTACTTTTTTCTCATCTAAATCAAATCCTAACGGTTCAATGAGATGCAATTGAAAACCACTGTTTGCACATAGCCTAACAATATTGCCAGTATTAGGAGGGATTTCTGGTTGGAATAAAACAATATTTAGCATAAGTCTTCTTTATATAGGGTAAGTCAAATTAACTAAATGATAACTCATTTTTCCTAGACAATGCAGGCTTCTCCGTGCCACATTAAGTTTATTATTAAAAATTAAAACTCATAACAGTAAGGCAGTAGTGATGAGCCAGTTTATTCTAGAATTTAAAAACGCCCTTTCTCCTGAACAATGTCAGCAACTTATCGGCAAGTTTGAAGCAGATACCCACAAACACCCTGGTCGAACGGGCAACGGTGTTGATAAAACTAAAAAAGACAGCTTAGATTTAACTATTAATCAGCATGAAAGTTGGCAAAACGAACAGAACCTTTTGTCACATACCATCCTAAAAGCGCTGATCCAGTACACAAAACTCCACCCAATGATGTTAACAGGCGCGTTGTCGACATCAATTCAAGATCCGGTAACTGGCAAAGCAAAAACTCTTGGTCACGAAGATATTAAGAACTTAAGCGATGACATGATCAGTCAACTTGTAACTCGCTTATATGAATTAGATATTCTTAACATCCAAAAGTATGACAAAAACAAAGGCGGATATCCGCATTGGCATTCTGAGCATTTTCCGCATCCAACAGATCAAACTCAGCGTTCTTTACGCAGAAGTTTGTTAATTTTATTTTACCTAAATGATATTTCTGAAGGTGGCGAAACTGAGTTTTTCTATCAACAAGCAAAAATAGAGCCTGCTACGGGAAGTTTGGTTTTAGCACCTTGTGATTTCACCCACACGCACCGAGGTATCAAGCCTATTTCTGATGATAAATATGTCATCGCTTCGTGGGTAATGTTCCGTGAAGCAAAAGAACTCTACTAAAGTAAATATGTGGAAATAAAAAACTACCATTCATCGTATTGGACGAAAAAAACACTTCCCTTTTTTTTTCAGAAGTGTATGTTCGGGGTTCGTCGCTTTTAACCGTTGATTCAACGAAGGCGAAAAAACACTAATAATAATAATAATAATAATAATTACCGACAGAATAGAAGTGGAGTACCAATATGAAGAACCGCATGAAGTTTACTGGTTCGCTAATCGCATTAGCAATCACAACAGCCTTTTCTGCTCAAGCAGCAGACGATAGATATATCATCAAAGTTGATAACTCTAAAAAGGGCGTAGTAAAAGCCTTAGCTAAAAAGCTAGGTGGTGACATTAAGCTAGACGCAAATGGATTTATTGCTGCAACATTTTCTGGCAAATCATTGTCAGACGTTAAGGGATTATTAAACAACCCTCACATTAAATTAATTGAAGAAGACGTACGTCGTGTTCCTTTATCTCTATACAACGACGACGCAGGTAACCCGAACGCTCAACAGCTTACTCCTTATGCTGTATATCAATCACAAGCAGACCAAGTAACATTTAACGCATCTGCGGGCATGAAAGTTTGTGTTATCGATTCAGGTTTAGACCGTTCTAACCCAGATTTTAACTGGGGCGCTATTACAGGTAGCAACGATTCAGGTACAGGTAACTGGGACGACCACGGTGGTCCACACGGTACTCACGTTGCAGGTACAATTGGTGCTGCAGATAACGGCATTGGTGTAGTTGGTATGGCACCTGGTGTTGACATGCACATTGTTAAAGTATTTAACGAAGCGGGTTGGGGTTAT
>CAWUUQ010000072.1:0-15182 GCA_963925625.1 uncultured Psychrosphaera sp. | reverse complement strand
CCCGAAACCAAGGCCAACTCCACCTTCAGCCATATTCATATACGTTGTTTGACCTGTCGTTTTGTCCTTTACCAAACCATAACCAGTGCCAGCGGCTAAAAATATTAGGTTAACGTTAGCATTTGAAAAAACCGCATAACCTGGAGAGGCGTTAAGCTGGGCACGCGTATCTGGTTTTTTTTGATAGAGTTGACGTAAAACTTCACGTTCCATGGATAATATTTCTGATCGTTTATCAGAGGCGCTGCCCTCACCCATAGAAGCACAACCAGACAATAGTGATAGTAATCCTATTGCGAAAAAAACTGTCATCGTACGGATTGTAAGAGTAGCCATTTTAATCCCATTTGAACGTTTTGTTTGTAACGAAGCGAAAAGCCAAATTATCTATAGCTAACTATAGACAGATACACTGTATTTAGACAGTGAAAAAGGACATTAAGTTAAGGTTTTTACTAATAAAGTTATTAAAATCAGTTTTTTGTTGCTCAGGCGTGTCAATTTATAACAATATCGTTCTGTAGATTGCCTTCATCGTTTCAATTGGATCAGCTGACTTTGTTATGGCACGCCCTATAACTAAATAATCTGACCCTGAATCGATCGCTTTTTTAGGCGTCATAATTCTCTTCTGGTCATCTGTACTTGAATCTATAGTTCTAATGCCTGGCGTTACCAATTGGAAGTCTTTACCATAATTCTGTTTCAACATTATTGCTTCTTGAGCTGAACATACGACGCCATCCATTCCAGCATTGTGAGCCAAGCCTGCTAAGAAGTTAACTTGTTCCTCTGGTGTTTTAGATATACCCAAATCAATTAAGTCGTCTTCAGACATACTTGTTAGTACTGTTACTGCTATTAGAATCGGTGCTTTATTTCCATATGGTGCCAACGCCGCTTTAGCGGCCTGCATCATTTTGGTACCACCAGACGCATGAACATTAACCATCCATACACCGAGTTCAGCCGCAGCTGTCACCGCTTTAGCAACTGTGTTTGGAATGTCATGAAATTTAAGGTCTAAAAAAACATCGAAGCCTTTTGTATGTAGTGTCTTCACAAAGTCAGGACCAAAATGTGTAAACATTTCTTTTCCAACTTTTAATCGGCACAAAGATGGATCTAATTTATCTACTAAGTTGATAGCATCGTTCATATTTTCAAAGTCGAGTGCTACTACAATTTGTTTTTTAGAGACATGGGTGGTTGAGTCGAATAATTCGTGAGACATAGAGTTCATCTTCATTTATGAATATTAATAGTTAAATAAAGCAGAACCGTTAAATACTAGATTCTGCCAATAAAATACGTAATGTCATATACCATCTAACCCTGTTAACGGTTTAATGGTTTGCCAGTTGTTACAAGCTGGACATCGCCAATTAAAGTTATTTGTTGAAAATCCGCAAGACTTACACTCATAGTTAGGCTTAAGTTCTATGTAATGCTTAATCAGTTTTAATAACTGGTCATAGTGTTCGTTGGACATAAACAATTCTTTTTCTAGCTCAATAAGTTTACTAAAGCCTCGCACACTTGGTACGTATTGTAATTGTTGAATAATATATTGCCGAGCGGCCTCTACGCCCTTCTCTTTTGCAATATAATCAGCCATTTGATTATGTGCATTTACACTACTAATATTCTTTTCTTGAATTAACCAATAAAGCCAAGCTGCTTGTTCAAATTCATCGACAAAACATTCGGAAGCAATATCAAAAAGAGCCGGTGCAAAACTAGGTTCTTGATCGAGTACTTGAATAATTAATTCGCGCGACTGCTGTTTGTGATTAAGCATCAAATAAAGTTTAGCTAATGACACTAGGCTTCTAATACAATTAGAATTCACCTTAAGCGCTCGTTTATATAGTTGTTTTTTATTTTTTATGTTGTCGCTTTGATCGGCCAGTTCACAATAAAAGTGACTAACCATTTGACGGCTTTGATCAGTTAAAGACGTAGCTTTAGTTTTTAAGTACGCGTCTATTCCCTTTTGCCATTCACGTGTTTGTTCAAATATATGCAGAACCATCAACAATGATTCATTGGCATGTTCAGATTTTAACAACGGGTTTAAGGTTTCTAGTGCATGGTCCAACATGCCGGCAGACATAAAGTCTTGAGCGAGTTCCATCTTAATTATTTCTAACTCATAAGATGGGATGGTAATTTGGTCTGTGTTTACAAGGCCTTCGTGGATTGCTATGGCTTTGTCAATTTCGCCTTTTTTACGAAACAGTTTGGCTAGCGTCAAATAATTTTCAATATTGGCGGGGGTGTCATCCAAATACTGAATAAGCCTATCGAAGGCTTGTTCTTCTTTATTATTTAGTAATAAGGTAACACTAGAGGTTAATGCTTGGTTTAACGAACTTTGATGTTTTTGGAGTTCTTTTTTGGCACTGTGTTTTCCCATGATCCAACCATAGGCTACAGCAACGGGTAATAGCAAAAACAGCAGTTCAAGCATTAGATTTGTTGAAAACCTTTCGAATAGAAATAAAAGTCAAACAGACACCTGCGCCTAGAATAAAAGACGAAAGAATAATTGCGGACAATGGCAGTTCTATTTTTATAAATAAAAAATTAACAGACACCAAATGACCGTTTTCGCTGCCAAACGCTAACGCAATAAGTAACGTTAACAAAAATAAAATGAAAGATACTAATCTCAAAAGCCTACCCCTTAACTTAGGGGTATAAGGCTATTGTATGTAGAGATCTTAGTCAATTGCCGATTACTTAAAATCGACTCTTTCTCTTAATTCTTTACCTGGCTTAAAGTGCGGCACGTATTTCGCGTCTAAGTCCACTGATTCACCAGACTTAGGATTTCGGCCCACACGAGGCGCTCTATAATGTAATGAAAAACTGCCGAAACCACGGATTTCTATACGATCTCCGCTAGACAAACATTCTGCCATATTATCAATAATGCTTTTAACTGCTGATTCCACATCTTTAATAGGAAGTTGTGGGTGTTGCTCTGCAAGTAATTCTATTAGTTCTGACTTAGTCATTTATTATCACCTAAAATTGAGACAAAAATAAGGGAGCAATTAAGCTCCCTTATAGTTATAGCTCATTTAAATTCAAAAGCTTAGTCTTTTTGTGCATTTTTAAATGCAGCAGCCATTGCATTTTCAAACTCAGGAGCTTGATTTTGCAAATTATCTAGGGCTTGTTTCTCTTCAGCTTCGTGAATTGCTTTAACAGAAAGGCTGATTACACGGTTCTTACGGTCAACACCGACGAACTTAGATTCAACTTCTGCGCCAACAGTAAATACTGTAGAAGCATCTTCAACACGAGTGTTAGAAATTTCAGATACACGAATGTAACCTTCAACGTCTGTACCAAGAGTGATAGTAGCGCCTTTAGCGTCAACGTCTTTTACTACGCCTTTAACTAAAGTGCCTTTTTTGTTCGCTTCAAGGTATTCAGAGAACGGATCAGAATCCATTTGCTTAACGCCAAGAGAGATACGCTCACGCTCAGGGTCTACTTGTAGAACAACAGCTTCGATTTCGTCACCTTTTTTGAATTCGCGTACTGCGTCTTCGCCTGAAACATTCCAAGAAATGTCAGATAAGTGAACAAGACCGTCGATGCCGCCATCAAGACCGATGAAGATACCAAAGTCAGTGATTGACTTGATGTTACCAGATACACGGTCACCTTTGTTGTGTGACTTCGCGAATACTTCCCATGGATTGTCTTTACATTGTTTAAGACCTAGAGAAATACGACGACGCTCTTCATCAATTTCAAGAACTAGAACTTCAACTTCATCACCTAAGCTAACAACTTTAGATGGGTGAATGTTCTTGTTAGTCCAATCCATTTCAGAAACGTGTACAAGACCTTCAATACCGTCTTCGATTTCAACAAAACAACCGTAGTCTGTAAGGTTAGTAACACGACCTTTAAGACGAGAAGCTTCTGGGTAACGACCAGCAATGTCGCCCCATGGATCTGAACCAAGTTGTTTAAGACCTAGAGATACACGGTTTTTATCTTTATCATACTTAAGTACTTTAACATCAATTTCGTCGCCAACTGCAACGATTTCACTTGGGTGCTTAACGCGTTTCCAAGCCATGTCAGTGATGTGTAGTAGACCGTCAAGACCACCTAAATCTACGAATGCACCGTAGTCAGTAAGGTTCTTAACGATACCTTTAACTTCTGAACCTTCTTCAAGGTTAGCAAGTAATTGTTCGCGTTCAGCTGAGTTTTCAGTTTCGATAACCGCGCGACGAGAAACAACAACGTTGTTGCGCTTCTGGTCTAACTTAATTACTTTAAATTCTAATTCTTTGCCTTCTAAGTGCGACGTGTCACGGATAGGACGTACGTCTACTAGTGAACCAGGTAAGAATGCTCTGATACCTTCAACTTCAACAGTGAAACCACCTTTAACTTTACCAGAGATAAGACCTTTAACGATCTCTTCTTCTTCACAAGCTTTTTCAAGGCGTACCCATGCTTCGTAACGTTTCGCTTTTTCGCGAGAAAGGATAGTTTCACCGAAGCCATCTTCGATTGAATCTAACGCTACGTCTACTTCATCACCAACGCTAACTTCTAATTCACCAGCGTGGTTTTTGAATTGTGCTGCAGGGATTGCAGATTCTGACTTAAGGCCAGCGTCTACTAAAACTAGGTCACGTTCGATAGATACGATTCTACCTTTAACGATTGAACCAGGGCGAGTTTCGATTGTTTGTAGGCTTTCTTCAAATAATTGAGCAAAATTTTCTGTCATGATTAGTCTTCATTTTTACCAGTGCTGCGTTCCTGCGACAAAGGGGTTGATGTTTAACTTGTTACTTCCATGCTAACAAGGCTGTCTAGTTTAAAGTTTTAACTTATCTTGAACTACTTTCATAAGTTGTTCATATACTTCTTGAGCTGAAACTGTCGTTGAATCAATACATATCGCTTCTGCTGCAGGCACTAATGGCGCTACGCTTCGGTTCATGTCTCGGTCATCTCTAGCTTGTATGTCGCTCAAAAGGTCGCCGATTTTAACATCGTGGCCTTTGTCTTTCAACTCTTTAAATCTGCGGTCTGCACGTTCTTCTGCACTGGCCGTTAAAAATACTTTTATTTGTGCGTCTGGGAACACAATTGTGCCCATGTCTCTGCCGTCTGCTATAAGACCTGGAGATTGTCTAAAGGCGCGCTGACGCCTTAATAACGCTTCTCGAACTCTTGGTAACGCTGCGACTTGTGAAGCTACACCGCCAACTTCTTCATTTCGAATAGAATGCGTTACTTCTTCACCTTCCAGTATGATCTTTGGTAGGTTATCTTCAGAGGTAAATTGAACATCGAGGTGGGCGGCTAGTGGAATAAGACTTTCTTCGTCGGTTGGTTTAATTTGATGATGGATAGATGCTAACGCCAAAACGCGATAAATAGCACCGCTATCAAGGATTTCCCATCCCAGTTTTTGGGCCAATAAACGACAAACAGTGCCTTTTCCTGCACCACTTGGACCGTCAATAGTTATGACCGGTACTGATTGTTCCATAAATACTCCACTCGCTTAAATTGCGGGGCATATTATACGTAAAAATGATCTAATTAATATTATTATTTAATGATCAATTTACTAAATCTTTGAAAGTAGTCAGGAAATGTTTTTTTTGTCACTTCAGGATCATTGATTGTTACGCCAACATTAGATAATGCTAATAGAGAAAAACACATTGCAATGCGATGGTCATCATAAGTGTCTATTGAAGCATTAATTAAAGGAGCTGGTGTTATAGAAAGATAATCATGACCTTCATCTACTATAGCGCCTACTTTTTTTAATTCAGTTGCCATAGCGTGTAGGCGATCCGTTTCTTTTACTCTCCAGTTGTAGATATTTCGTAATACTGTTGTGCCTTCTGCAAACAAAGCTGTAGTTGCAATAGTCATCGCAGCATCAGGTATATGATTCATATCCATATCAATTGATTTTAATTGCGCATTATTTGATAGGTCGCGTTGTACGGAAATGTGATCATCAAAGTATTCAACGGTGGTACCCATTCTAGCTAAAACGTCAGCAAACTGAATATCGCCTTGTACACTATTTTTACCAATGCCATAGACATTAACCGGACCACCAGATATCGCTCCAGCGGCTAAAAAATAAGATGCCGAAGAAGCGTCTCCTTCCACCATATATGTTTTAGGGGATTGATATTTTTCTGAGCCGTTTAGACTAAAAGACTTATAGTCGTCATTTTTAATCTTTATGCCAAAGTCATTTAGAATAGCCAGTGTAAGTTTGATATAAGGCTTCGATACCAATTCACCAATAACATTAATAGTTACGGAGGAATTAATTAACGGCAATGACATTAATAAAGCTGACAAAAATTGACTGGAAATACTGCCATCTATTTCTAACACTACACTTGCTGGAACGTCGGCGTTTAATGGCTTTATGCTTAAAGGAGGGAAGCCATCATCTTTAAGGTAGTCCACATTTACATTCAGTGGTTGTAAAGCATCGATTAAATGTTTGATAGGCCGTTCAAACATTCTAGGTTCACCTGTTAACACAGAATGTATATTGCTAAGTGAAAGTACTGCGGCTAATGGGCGCATAGCTGTGCCTGCATTTCCTAAGAATAAATCATCTGTAGGTTGTTTAAAGTTTCCAGCAGTGCCATAAACCGTGCATTCAGTATTGTCTTGATTCAATTCTGTTTTAACGCCCAGTTGCTCTAATGCAACCAACATATGTTTAATATCATCACTGTCCAATAAGTTCGTTATCGTCGTTTGACCCTCACACAACGCGGCTAACAACAGAGCCCTATTAGATAAACTTTTTGAACCAGGTACAGTAACATCACCTTTAAATCCACGAATTGGATCTAATGTTAACGATGACATTTTTGGAGAATCAATAAACATACAGCTTAACCTTCTAAAATAAAATAAGACTTGTAATTAAAATGTTGAGTTTGAATGGGAAGTCTCAAATTCTTTCATAAAGTCTACTAATGCCTGTACGCCTTCTAAAGGCATTGCGTTATATATGCTAGCACGCATTCCGCCTACACTTCGATGTCCTTTTAACCCGACTAATCCACGTTCCGTCGCTTTTGTTAAAAACACGTCATCTAATTTCGGGTCTTTTAACGTAAAAGGCACGTTCATTCGCGAGCGATTATTTGGGTGAACGGAATTAGAAAAGAATTTAGATTGATCAATAGTTTTATATAGTAGAGCCGATTTCTGGATATTTTTTTTCTCTATAGCTTTAATACCGCCTTGTTCTAATAACCAATCAAACACCAACTTAGCTAAATAAATGGCATAGGTAGGTGGTGTATTAAACATACTGCCTTTTTCTGCAGTGATGCTGTAATTCATAATTGAAGGAACATGATTCTGACTTCGCTTTAGTAACGCGTTATTAACAATCACTAAACTCAAACCTGATGGGCCAATATTCTTCTGCGCGCCAGCGTATATAAGGTCGTAGTCAGCTACATTAATTTCTCTAGATAAAATAGTTGAAGAAAAGTCCGCTACGATCGTGTGGTTACGCGTTGCTGAATGTGGTGTAAATACTGGCTGTTCAAAGATTTCGATGCCATCGACCGTTTCATTTGGGCAATAATGCACATAGTCTAAGTGCTCGTTAATTGGCCATTCAATAAAAGGCTTTACGCGTGTAAGACCATTCTCCAAATACGTTAAATTATACTCTTTTGCGTTGCCAAATTTATTTGCTTCTTGAACCGCTGAACTAGACCAAGAGCCCGTGGTAAAATAGTTAGCCATAGCACGTTCAGTAAATAGGTTTAATGGTACTGCTGAGAATTGACCTCGGCCACCGCCATGCATAAATAGTACAGAGTAATTATCTGGAATATTCATTAGTTTTTTAATAGAGGCGATCGCTTGTTCGTATACCGCGATAAACTCTTTACTACGATGACTTATTTCCATGACCGAGCACCCCAATCCCTGCCAATCTAAGAGTTCAGCTTGTGCTTTTTTTAAAACAGCTTTGGGTAACATCGCTGGGCCAGCGCAAAAATTATAAACAATCATCGTTTTCTCATGTTCATTAAAGGGGGTAAAATTGAACTTTTACTCTAACTTGAGTAGTGATATTTCTCAACCCAAAAACGTTGGTAAAAAGCATACATTTAGACCTATTTTAACTAATTTAGATTTATTTAACTTTTTTCGTTTATGATTCAAACCTTTTTAGAATTACACACGACTAAACCATTGTCTCAAATAAAATAATGAATGGAATTATGGATATAAAAATAAAAGGCTTAATTACAAAGTTAAGTATAGGACTTACATTAAGTGCGGTTCTCATCTCACCGAGTTGGGCAGATTCTAGTAAAATAATTCACAATATGCTCCGTTCAACTGTTGCTGCTGAAATTGATGGTGTACTGGATGAGTCTGTATGGAAAGACGCGACCCATATGACGCTAGATTATAATATTAATCCTGGTGATAATCTTCCAGCTCCCGTTAAAACGGATATGTACATTTTTGAAAACGGTGAGAGCCTATTTATAGCCTTTAAAGCTTTTGACCCTAACCCTGAAAAGATCCGTGCGTATTTTAGAGATAGAGATACTATGTTTCAGGATGACTTTGTGGGTGTGGTCTTAGATACGTTTAATGCTAATCGTCGTGCTTATGAGTTTTTTGTAAACCCTTTTGGTGTTCAAGGTGACTTGATTAAAGACGATACATTAGGCGGTAATGAAGATTCTAACTGGGATGCTATTTGGAACAGTGCTGGACGAATTGTGGATGACGGTTATGTTGTTGAAATGGAAATTCCTTTTTCTGCTTTACGTTTTCCAGCCGACCAAGAAAAGTTAACCTGGGGCATACAGGCACTTAGAATATATCCACGCGACAGTCGCATGGTCATGTCAAATTCCAAAGCAGATCGCGATTTAGATTGTAGCTTGTGTCAGTTTGAAAAAATTACTGGATTTTCAGGATTAAACCAAGGTAACAACTTTCAAGTTACACCAACGTTAACGTATAGCAGAACTGAAAATAAGGACAGTGTGCCTGGCGATTGGAACAGTCCAGAAGATGAAACGGAAGCTGGAGTAGATTTACGTTGGGGTATCAATGAAAACTTATACTTAAATGCCACGCTTAATCCAGACTTTTCTCAGGTTGAGGCTGATGCAGCACAACTTGATATCAATAATACATTCTCTTTATTTGTAAATGAAAAACGCCCTTTTTTCTTAGACGGACGAGATTATTTTGATACTCAACGAATGAACCTTGTGCATACAAGAAACATTAATGCGCCTGAATATGGACTTAAACTTACAGGCAAGCAAGATAATCATACCTATGGTTTAATGGCTGCGAACGACGAGTCAACTTCGTTTCTAATGCCAGGAAGTTAGGCTCTAGCGTTGCATTTTTAGATCAAGGCTCAGACGTTTTAGTTGGACGATACCGTTTAGACATTGGTAAACGGAATAATATAGGTGGCCTTGTTTCTTCTCGAAAAAGCGAAGGTTATTCAAATACCGTTGCCTCTATCGACGGATATCAACAATTTACTAAGGCAGACTCATTAAGTTATCAAGTAGCATACTCTGATAGTGCTAACCCACTCTCCATCCAAAATGACTTCGGATTAGATGCTAACCAAACAGATCACTCCTACTCGCTGGGATACAGACACAATACTCGAGATTATAATGTTCGTGCTTCACATGAAAATGTAGGTGAAGACTTTAGGGCTGATTTAGGTTTTGTTGGACGTACAGGATTTGAAAGAACAGTTATTGGCGGCGAATATACATGGTACGGGGAAGAAGGCAGTAAATGGACTCGATATGGTGTCTTTGGTGATTGGGATAAAACCTATGCTGCCGACGGTACGATGTTAGAAGAAGAAATTGAAGTTCATGGCAACGTACAAGGACCTAAACAATTTTTTACTAACTTTGGCGTTGTGCATCGTAAAGTGTTTTGGGATGACGCATATTATAACGTTAGTCAGTTTATGATGTTTGCAAGATTTGACCCGCTAGACAACCTTAGATTAACGGCCTTTACTAGTCTTGGTGATCAAATTGACTACTCAAATAGTCGTTTAGGAGATAATAAGTTTTTGGAGTTAGGAGCTCAGTTTAAACTAGGTAAGCATTTAAACAGTGAAATTTCTTATGTTTATGACACGTTAGATGTTGAGGGCGGTAAATTATATGAAGCAAATCAATATGATGTACGTTTTAACTATAACTTTAACCTTAATTCGTATTTACGTCTGGTGGTGCAATATACCGATATTGAGCAGAATGATGAGTTGTATATCAATGACGTTGACAAGATTTACCAAGGCTTAAGGACGGAACTTCTTTATGCCTATAAACTTAATCCTCAGTCATTGTTATATGTTGGTTATACAGACCAAGGTTATAGAGACGATCGTTTAGACAAAGTTGAGAAAAACAATCGTAAATTATTTATGAAATTGAGTTACGCTTTCCAACTTTAATGTTTATGAATTAACTTCGAAATTAACGCATTAAAAAAGGCTCCTACTGTAATAGTTAGGAGCCTTTTTTATCTTAAAGTTAAATCAATAGACATTTACCACATCTTGTTTGATTAGTCTTTATCAGAACCTTCGTCAGTATCCGTTTCAGCAGAGTCAGTATCCGTAACTTCTTTTGAGTCAGAAGTTTCTTCTACATTTACATCATCTAGGTTTTCACCTTCAACAGACTCTAACACTTCGATAGGATTTCCATCTTCATCAAAAATAACTTCTGAATCGTCTTCAATCTCTTCAACACGTGCTAAACCAACAACAAGTTCGCCTTCAATAGTTCTAATCAAACGAACACCTTGAGTATTACGGCCAACTACCGACACTTCTTCAACGCGTGTTCTTACCAAAGTACCTTTGTTACTAATGATCATAATTTCATGAGTGTCTGCAACTTGCGTCGCACCAACTACCAGACCATTTCGTTCACTAACTTTGATTGAAACCACACCTTGAGTAGCACGACTCTTAGCTGGGTAATCTAATTGCGGAGTACGTTTACCAAAACCATTTTCAGTAATAGTAAGAATGTTGTCTTCTTGGTTTGGAATAATTAACGATACTACTTTTGCATCTTCAGTTAATTTAATACCACGAACACCTGTAGCGGTACGACCCATGCCTCGAACTTGGCTTTCGTGGAAACGAACCACTTTACCATTTTGTGAGAACAACATGATTTCGTCTTCACCATTAGTGATATCTACACCAATTAACTTGTCACCATCGTTTAAGTTCACGGCAATAATACCGTTGGAGCGTGGACGAGAATATTCTGTTAATGCTGTTTTCTTAACCGTACCATTTGCTGTCGCCATGAAGACAAACTTGTCCTCTTCAAATTCACGCACCGGTAATATTGCTGTGATCTTCTCTTCAGGATCTAAAGGTAAGATGTTTACAATTGGACGGCCACGAGATTGACGGCTTGCTAAAGGTAATTGGTAAACTTTTAACCAATACAAACGACCAAAGTCAGAGAAACATAGGATAGTGTCATGGGTATTTGCGATCAGTAACTTCTCAATGAAATCTTCATCTTTCATCTTAGTTGCTGACTTATCACGACCACCACGACGTTGTGCTTGGTAATCGGTTAACGGTTGGTACTTGGTATAACCTTCATGAGAAAGTGTAACAACGACATCTTCTTCATTAATAAGGTCTTCTAAATTAATGTCATGCGAAGCATCACGAATCTCAGTGCAACGTTCATCACCGTATGTTGCTCGGATTAACTCAATTTCTTCTCGAATAACTTCCATTAATCGATCTGGGCTACCCAAAATTTCTAGCAGTTCTGCAATTAAGTCTAATAGCTCAGCATATTCACCAAGAATTTTTTCGTGCTCTAAACCGGTCAACTTGTGAAGTCTTAATTCCAAGATGGCTTGAGCTTGTTGCTCTGTCATAAAGTATTGGTCATCACGAATGCCAAACTCATCGTCTAGCCACTCTGGTCGAGCTGCATCATCACCAGCACGTTCTAACATTGCTGCTACAGTGCCAAGATTCCAACCACGAGCCGTTAAACGGTTTTTCGCTTCTGCTGGAGTTGGTGATGTTTTAATTAGTTCGATGATTTCATCTATATTGGCAAGTGCAATTGCAAGCGCCTCAAGAATATGTGCTCGGTCACGTGCTTTTCTTAGATCAAATACTGTTCTGCGTGTAACCACTTCACGTCTATGAGACAAGAAGGCTTCAAGCATTTCTTTAAGATTAAAGATTTTTGGTTGGCCATGGTCTAGAGCAACCATGTTAATACCAAATACGGTTTGCATCTGAGTTAAAGCAAATAAGTGATTAAGAATGACTTCTGTTGGCTCACCACGCTTTAATTCAATAACAATACGCATGCCGTCTTTATCAGACTCGTCACGTAACGCAGAAATACCTTCAAGCTTTTTATCTTTAACAAGCTCTGCAATCTTTTCAATCAAACGCGCTTTATTAACTTGGTATGGAATTTCGTTAACGATAATGGTGTCTTTACCAGTCTTTTCGTCAGTTTCTATTTCCGTTTTAGCACGGATATATACTTTACCACGACCTGTTCGGTAGGCTTCTTCAATACCCTTACGACCATTTATGATCGCTCCCGTTGGGAAATCAGGACCTGGAATGTGAGTCATTAACTCTTCAAGGTCCATGTCTGGGTTATGTGAAAGCGCTAACGTAGCATCTACAACTTCGCGCAATGAGTGCGGAGGAATGTTAGTTGCCATACCAACAGCAATACCAGAGGAACCATTTATTAAAAGGTTTGGTACTTTTGTTGGTAATACAGCTGGAATAAATTCGGTACCGTCGTAGTTAGGCACAAAATCAACGGTTTCTTTTTCAAGATCCGCTAATAGCTCATGCGCTAATTTTTCCATACGGACTTCTGTGTAACGCATTGCAGCCGCTGAGTCACCATCAATAGAACCAAAGTTACCTTGGCCGTCTACTAATGTATAACGTAATGAAAAAGGCTGAGCCATACGAACGATAGTGTCATAAACAGCAGAGTCACCATGAGGGTGATACTTACCGATTACATCACCAACGACACGCGCTGATTTTTTATAAGGTTTGTTCCAGTCGTTACGCAATTCATTCATTGCGAACAATACACGTCGATGTACCGGTTTCAATCCATCGCGAACATCTGGTAACGCACGGCCTACGATTACGCTCATAGCATAATCTAGGTAACTGGTTTTTAATTCTTCTTCAATATTAATTGGACTAATATTGGCGGCAAGATCTGTCATAAACGCACTGTTCCCTGCAACTACTTTAATGAAGTTTTATTGTTATAAAGTCAGCTCGCGATTGTAACACAATGGACAAAGCTGGCTAGTGTAAAATACTAATTTGTCCTACTTCGAATTAAAGATCAATGATTAAGTGAAACTTTAGCTTTTTACTAAAAGATTAGTTTTTTTATCTTCAAAGATCTTAATTCGATCTTTATAATCCATTTTAAATATGTCATCTTATTTTGGTGACGATTAATGAATGGATTAAAATGACATCTGAACACATAAATAATGAAAGTAAGAGTATTCTTCATAATAATGTCGATGCTGGTGAAATCGAAAAATTTAATGCTATAGCATCTGCTTGGTGGGATCTTGAAGGCGAATTTAAGCCACTTCATTTGTTAAACCCCACTCGTGTTGCTTATGTTCAAGAAAAAACCATGGGTGTCGCTCAAAAGCGTATTCTAGATATTGGTTGTGGCGGTGGTATTTTTGCAGAGCAATTAGCAAAACTTGGTGCCAACGTAACGGGTATAGATTTAGCTGAAGACTCTTTAAACGTTGCAAAGTTGCACGCTCTTGAAAGCGGCATTAAAAATGTTACGTATGTTAAGACTAGTGTTGAAGATTTTGCCCACCAAAATAGTGAACAGTTTGATGTCGTTACTTGTCTTGAAATGTTAGAACATGTTCCAGATCCCGAGTCGGTCGTTCGTGCTGCCATTCAAGCCTGCAAACCAGGTGGTAAAGTGTTCTTTTCAACACTGAATAAAACCATAAAAAGTTACCTATTAGCTATCGTCGCAGCTGAAAAAGTTTTAAAGCTAGTACCCAATGGAACTCATGACTTTGAAAAGTTCATAAAACCAGCGGATTTGATTCGTTGGGCGCAGTCTAATGGGCTTAAAGTAATGGACTCTGTAGGGGTTCACTTTAATCCATTAACAGAACAGTTTAAACTTAAGCCAGGGGTTGACGTTAACTACCTTTTATACTGTGAAAAATTGTAGAAAATCTGGGCTCAATAAATGAGCCCTTTTTTGTATTTAAAAAAAATATTTATTTCTTAAAAATCGTTGAAAAAAACTAGATTTTTGGTTTCGAATATTAAGAGTAATTGCCATAGAGTTAGGGAACACTTACCCATAGAAAATGTGGTTATTTTTGGCACAATATTTATGGTTGCAATATGACTTCACACACTCTATCTTGTGGCACTGTATTATTTTAAACACTATATGATGTGTTTTTATCCAATGGATATTAAATTGGTTAAAGTTGAAGCAGGTCAAACTGCAACACCTATTAGCCGTGCGCACACAATAAAAATAAAGGACAAGCAGGCCAGATGAATACCAGTCTTTCTGTTAGCAAACGAGATGGCACTAAAGAACCTCTCGATCTCGACAAAATCCATAGAGTTATTACTTGGGCCGCTAGAGGTTTAGATAACGTCTCTGTATCGGAAGTTGAAATTCGTTCACATATTCAGTTTTATGATGGCATTAAAACAGAAGATATTCATGAAACTATCATCAAGGCGGCTGCCGATTTAATTTCTGAAACGACTCCAGATTATCAGTACATGTCTGCTCGTTTAGCCGTGTTCCATTTGCGCAAAAAAGCATACGGTCAATTTGAGCCTCC
Source organism: uncultured Psychrosphaera sp. (assembly GCA_963925625.1). Taxonomy (GTDB): domain Bacteria; phylum Pseudomonadota; class Gammaproteobacteria; order Enterobacterales; family Alteromonadaceae; genus Psychrosphaera. Next base: position 200 of record CAWUUQ010000072.1, on the reverse strand, counting down.
TCGTCTATATGACCAAGTTACAAAGATGGTTGCTGACAATCGTTATGACAAACATCTTCTAGAAGACTTTACCGAAGCTGAGTTTGACGAAATGGACCAATTTATTGTTCATGACCGTGACTTAGATTTTAGTTATGCCGCTGTTAAACAGTTGGAAGGTAAGTATTTAGTTCAGAATCGAATTACCGGTAATATTTACG
>CAWUUQ010000071.1:0-4957 GCA_963925625.1 uncultured Psychrosphaera sp. | reverse complement strand
CCATACTATACCGCGACTACTTTTTCTGAGCCGCTCTTGCTTGTTCTTTTAAGTTTCGTTTTTCTGCTTGGCGTGCTTCTAGCGCTTCTTTAGCACTTGCGCCGATGTGCTCTTCGCCTCGGGCTTTTGCTAATTCTACCTGTTTCTGACGTTCTGCAAAACGTGCACGTTGTTCGTCAGTAACGTTCTCAATGCAATGTGGACAAGAGATGCCTTGTACATAGTGCTCAGATTGCATTTCTTGCTCTGTAATTGGCATACGACACGCATGGCATTGATCGTATTGACCTTTATTTAAGTCATGATCAACGGCAACACGATTGTCAAAAACAAAACATTCGCCTTCCCACTTGGTTTCTTCTTTTGGCACTTCTTCAAGATACTTAAGAATGCCACCTTCGAGGTGATAGACTTCTTCAAAACCTTGCTCTTTTAGGTAAGCCGTTGATTTTTCACAACGAATGCCACCAGTACAAAACATAGCGACTTTTTTGTGTTTGGCAGGATCAAGGTTCTTTTCTACGTATTCTGGAAATTCTCTAAAGGTTTCCGTATTTGGATTAATAGCGCCTTCAAAGGTACCAATCTTTATTTCGTAGTCATTACGAGTATCAACTAACATCACATCAGGATCTGAAATGAGCGCATTCCAGTCCTTCGGCTTTACGTAGGTGCCAACCACTTCTCGTGGGTCAATGCCTTCAACGCCCATCGTTACGATTTCTTTTTTAAGCTTTACTTTGGTACGGTAAAACGGCATTTCAGCATCAAAACTTTCTTTGGTAGAAATATCCGTTAATCGCGGGTCTTGATGTATCCAGCTTATAACCGCGTCGATACCTTCTCTGCTCCCAGCAACGGTGCCATTAATGCCCTCTTCGGCTAATAACAACGTGCCTTTTACCCCGTTTTCTTCCATTACAGATTGTAACGGTTGACGTAAATCTTGATAATTTTCTAGGCGCACAAATTTATACATTGCGCATACTACTTGCGACATCTCTTTTTTCCTCGTTGCCCCCCGAATCGTAAATCCGGAGCATTGTGGTTTAACTTATGGTTTAACTTTTTGTTTAAATTTTCTGTTTTAACTTTGTTTTAATTAGTCCAACTTATCTGTTGCGATTTTATAACGTGGGTCTTCATTTACGTTAATCTCAACAAATTTTTGCGCTTTATCTAACAAAATACGACACTCAGGACTGATATGACGAATATGAAGCTTTTTGCCAGCGGCTAAATATTTATCCGCTAATCCGTCTAATGCATCTATGCCTGAACTGTCCCAAATACGTGAGTCTTTAAATTCAATAACAACGTCTGTTGGATCATTTTCAACATCAAATAAGTTGCGGAAGTATGAAACTGAACCAAAGAATAATGGACCGTCTAGTTCATAAACTTTCCAACCTTCATCATCGATACGTGTACGAGCGCTAATATGTGATGCGTGTTTCCAAGCAAATACCAATGCAGAAACAATAACACCAACAATAACTGCAATAGCTAAATCAGCAATTACCGTTACGCCTGTTACCAATAACAATACAAACGCGTCTTCTTTATTTGCGCCGCGTAGAATACGATATGACGCCCATTCAAATGTGCCTAATACAACCATAAACATTACACCAACCAAGGCCGCTAATGGAATTAACTCTATCCAGCTTGAAAGGAACAAAATGAAGGCTAATAAAACAAACGCGGCAGTAATACCAGACAAACGACCACGGCCACCAGAGTTGATATTGATCATAGACTGACCAATCATTGCACAACCACCCATGCCGCCGAAGAAGCCATTTACGCTGTTTGCAACGCCTTGACCAATACATTCTTTATTTGAACTGCCACGGGTGTCCGTTAGTTCGTCAATTAACGTCAGTGTTAATAATGACTCGATTAAACCAACAAGGCACAAAATAACCGCAGTCGGTAAAATGATGTAAAGCGTTTCGAGTGATAACAAGCCAGTTTCAGGCGTAGGGATTGCAAAACTAGGTAATTCACCCGCAAGCGTTGCTGTTGCCTTATCGGCCTCAGGTAACATGTCACGAACAAAGTCGATAACGGTACGAGCTTCAACATCTAATCCATGCACAATACCGGTCACTGTCAATATTGCGACTAATGATGCCGGAACTGCCGTTGTTAATTTTGGTAAGAAGTGAATAATTGCCATTGTTAATGCTACTAAACCTAACATGACGTACATTTCTGGACCGGACATCCATTGTGCTTCGCCTAACGAATTTAGCACTTTAAATTGGCCCATTTGTGCCAAAAATATAACGATGGCAAGTCCGTTAACAAAACCTAGCATTACTGGGTAAGGAACAAGTCTGATAAATTTACCGAGTTTAAATACCCCGGCTAAAATCTGCAGTATGCCGGCGAGTATTACAGCGGCAAAAAGATATTGAATACCATGTTCAGCTACCAGCGCAACCATCACAACGGCCATCGCGCCAGTTGCACCAGAAATCATTCCTGGTCGTCCACCAATTGCAGACGTAATTAGGCCCATCATAAAGGCAGCGTATAATCCAACCATTGGATCTACACCTGCAACAAAGGCAAAGGCTACGGCTTCTGGAACCAATGCAAGCGCAACGGTAATACCAGATAGCACGTCATTTTTGACGTTTGAATCACTTTTTGTGATCAGGTTAAACATGACAACTCCGTTAGTGTGGGATTTTTAAGGCGCGGAAGTTTAACAAATCTACGCTTGGCGGTCATTAATTAAGTCTTTTTTAATTAATACATTTTTAAATTAGTCCGATTATAGCCTTTCAATGTAAATCAATCGTTAAATCTCAAATAATTAGCGGTAAAACTCGGTTTTTTCTTGCCTAATTGACTATATTGATTTAAATGTACGCTGATTTTACCGGACAACGGTTAGGCAAATTTGAACCCTAACTGTAATGTCTTACTTTGCACTTATTAATTCGTTTTTTATTATTCGGAAATAAAATGAATACTGAAACTACCCCTTCACTCCAACAGCTCGGTTGGCGCCCTTATTTTCAACAGCAATTGACACTCGAAGAGTTTGAAGACTTTCATATTGGTCGTGTGTCGGAGCAACATCGCAGTAATTCTGTGATTTTGACTGACAAAGGCCAACTTAGTTTAGTTCCTTCACCTAATGATGAGCCAATGTGTGTCGGAGACTGGGTGTTATATGACAATGATAATCGATTAGTAAGAGTGTTAGAAAGGCAGTCGCTATTTAAACGTAAAGCGCCGGGAACCAAAGTAGAACATCAGTTAATTGCATCTAATGTTGATCGCTTATTGATTGTTAGTTCTTTAGATAAAGACTTTAGCCTTAACCGCATTGAGCGTTACTTAGCGATCGCGAAAGAAGCTGAAGTAGAACCGGTTATTGTGCTAACAAAAGTTGATAAATGCGAAGATATTGAAGCGTCTAAAGAGCAAGCTAAAGAACAAGTACAGAAGCTGAGTCCATTAATTATGATTCACACTATTAATACGCTCGACCCTGAACACTTACTTGAATTAGAACCTTATTGTAAACAAGGAAAAACGTTAGCACTATTGGGCTCATCGGGTGTTGGAAAGTCTACTTTGGTGAATGGTTTAATGGGTATTGATGTGCAAGAAACTGCAGAAGTTCGAGAGTCTGACAATAAAGGACGTCATACTACTACGGCACGTTCATTAAAGTGGTTGCCAGCAGGTGGCATATTTATCGATACGCCTGGAATGCGTGAATTACAACTTAGCGATTGTGAACAAGGCGTGAATGAAACCTTTAGTGAAATTGTTAGTTTGGCGAAAAATTGCCGCTTTGGCGATTGCTCTCACAATAGTGAGCCTGGTTGTGCCGTTCAAAAAGCAATAGAGCATGGCAAGTTAGAAGTGCGTCGCTTACATAGCTACAACAAACTTATGGTTGAACAAGCGCATAATGGTGCAAGCATTGCGGAACGTCGCAGCAAAGATAAAGCATTTGGGAAAATGGTTAATCGAACGCAGAGCGAATCGAGGCATTTTAAAAACAAGTAGTTTGGAGTTTTGTGAAGCTTATTTAATAAAGCGGCTTGATTGAACTGGTTTTGGCTTGGTTCAGTTTTGGCTTGGCTTAAAATGGATTAAAATGGATTAAAGTGGAGTTAAAAAGGGGGTTATTTATCCCTAATTTAATTCCACCTCCATGGCGTAAATTATTGCCGAGGTCACTCGGCGTTTAGAGATAAATAACCTAAGTCGTGCTTAAAGTCATGTTTAAAACTAGCTTTTACTCAATTATCTAAGCTGTAATATTGCTTGGGTAATTGTTGAGTTAACTTCAAGTGCTCTTGAGTTAGCCTGATAGTTTCGCTGAGCGGTAATTAGATCTACCAATTCAGTAGTTAAGTTAGTGTTTGATTGCTCAAGTGTACCTGAACGAATCTGACCAAATGTACCAGAGTCAGCTTCACCAGCTAATGGTGAGCCCGATTCTTGGCTTTCAGTCCACGCGGTATTACCAATCTGCGTTAATCCCTGTTCATTAGCAAAACGTACTAATGATACTTTTGTGACTGGAACCGTATCACCGTTAGAGTATTTTGCTTCAATTAAACCGTCTGTACCAATAGTTACGCCCGTTAGACGACCTACTGTTTTACCATCTTGGCTTAATGCTGACACTTCAAAAGGCGCTGAGAACTGTTTAAGGTTCGACATATTGATGTTAATTCGTTGATCGGGATCAGCACCATTGGTAATTACATTCGCACCATTATATGGAGCCACAGGAGGTGGCGCTATTGCCGTCGCTGCCGTAGTTTCACCTAACCTTTCAGTTTGAGGATATGGGAAGGTTGAATCAACGGCGGCACCTGAGCTATCAAACTGCAATAACATACCTCGCTGGCCTGTTCTTGATTCAAACTCAACACCGGTTGTCCCTAATGTATTGTCATTTTGCATATCAACCGGC
>CAWUUQ010000070.1:0-2957 GCA_963925625.1 uncultured Psychrosphaera sp. | reverse complement strand
CTATTTAAATAACCCATAGTTTTTGTCACCTAGGGCTTCTCGATATCCTCCGAGCCACTGTGATTTAGAGTCTTGAGATTGATATGGACAAGCTTCTTTCGAACGTCCAGTAATACCTGCTTTATAACCTTGTGAATGTGCTCGATCTAAGCGGTCACGTTTTTGTCTTTTCATAGGCAGATCCTCTATAACTTTATATTTATTATAAATCACACAATCGAAACACTAATGACAACTCCGATTGGCGTACTTATATAAATAGTAAATTACAGAACGATGATCAACCGTTATTTTTAGTTTAAAACGCAGATACAAAAAAGCCCATGCTATACATGGGCTTAAACTATAGACTAAGTGGTTATAAAAAACGTCTTCTCATAACTACTAGGAATGACAAGCTTAGAATCAACCAATAGTTGAAGGAAAAGCCTTTTCTTTTATAAGGCGTCGATTCTTTTTCTGGACAAGCATCCCTAGTCCCACCTAAAACAGGTTTAAGAACGACAGCAACAGTAACTTGTTCTTTTTCTACAACACCATTGGAATCTTTTACTATTGCACCTAAAGAGTCGCGTTTATCAACAAACTTAAGCGCCGTACCAATAATTTCATTATTATTATTAATGTCACGTATCTCAACAATCTCGTAAGGAGACTGACAAGCTATTAAATCATTAACATCATTAAATTCTTTTGAATTAATGTCATAGATAAAACCGTGTTTTCGACGTTGTTCAGAATTAGTAACTTCATATTCACCTTCACCAACTACAAGTCCATTGTCATTTATGGCACTTGCTACGGTTTGACTCGTTGAATAGAAAGAACTAGGCGTTTCAAATTTGTTTGCATCAATGTCATATACAAAAAACGAGTCTTTGTACGCTGGTCCACGAGAGGTATTTGTAATTTTCTGAACAATTCCAACTACAACGTTATTATTATTAATGTCTAACGCAAAACCAGCATCGTAATCATTATGATTTTCCAGCAATTCACTTGTTTGACCGTCTTTAAAGATCAATGGAAAAGTATCGACCCTATTAGAGTCTGCATTAATAGGTGCATCACCATAACCAACAGCAATACCATTGTCGTTGATAGCAGTAGCGAATGCGCCATAGTTTAACGTTTGAGATTCGCTTGGTGTGAAGGCTAAGCCAAATGACTGCTTAGACACAACATCGTTATTACTGTCTATTTGCCATATAGCAGGTCTAATTTCAAAAACACTTGCCGAACTGCGAACCGAAATAGCCCAAACACAAACACTAACAGGGTAATCTACGCCGTCACATTCTTCCTCGATTAAGGTAGCCGCATTTTCTGTTAAGCCTACTGATTCAAAACCAGCTACTAAACCATTATTGTTTATATCAAATGCGCTACTAACACCGCCATGAGTGGCAAATTCTGGTTCTAATAATGCAACTTGATTATTGTTGAAAACTATCGCCTTTTTAGAATATTCACGAACCCAAATTTTGTAATTTATGTCGTTACCTTCATCATCCTGACTTTCAAAGATTTCTGGTAAATAAGGTGCCGATGCGGTGCCAACAGCTATTCCATTATTATTTATAGCCGTCAAATACTCATTATTGCTTCGAGTAATCCCGCCTAATGATTCATCTTCGACATCAACTAAATTTGGAACTTCAAACTGTTCAGATACTCGAACAAACGCCTTTGAGTCACCAACTTTTTGATATGCAGCACTAATTCCGTAAGTGTCGCGACCCGTGTTACTGCGAGTTTCACGTGCTAACTCTGTGCGAAGGCATGATGTTGATGATGCATCGTATAAATTACTGTCGAGTTCCGCTTGGGAGATTCCGCAATCAAGTCGTAACGGAACACCCGTTTGATTTATATATGGTTCATTATAAAAGCGGAAGTTAAAACTACTTCTGGCTACACCGGTAACGTCGCCCATATCATTGATAGACGATGCAAAATGTTGCTTAAATTTTGGGTCTGTTTCAACTTCAATTACTTCATATTCAGCTGCAAAAACTGACGCAGACGCTAATAACGTTGCTGTCGCAATAATTGACTTTGTTAACATCACTTTTTTCAAAATAACTACTACCTATTGATTCTGTTGTTTTTCTTCTAGCTCTTCCCAACGTGCGAAGGCAATTCCGAGTTTCGACTCGATTTCTTCTAAATGGTTCAATGCACGTTTCGTTTCATTGTCTGATTTAGTAAAAAAATCAGGATCATTGATAACTTTTTGAGCGGCTTCCAATTCAATTTCTAGACTTTCAATTAGTTTCGGAGACGATTCTAACTCCCGAAGTTCGTTATATGAAAGCTTTTTCTTAACCGTATTCTTTTTTGGTTTTGCTACTATACTTGGTTGGGATTTTTTTTCAGCATCAGATTTAGTCGTTTTGTCTGTTTTACCAATTCTTTTTAAATAATCACGGTAATCTTGGTAACCGCCAACGACTTTATTAATATGACCTTGACCTTCAAAAGCCCAAATTGTAGTCGCTGTATTGTCAATAAATTCTCTATCATGGCTAACTAATAAAACGGTACCTTGATAATTAGCAACTAATTCCTCCAATAGCTCTAACGTTTCAACATCCAAGTCATTAGTTGGCTCATCGAGGATCAGTACATTAGAAGGCTTAACAAAAAGTTTTGCTAATAACAGTCGATTTTTTTCCCCACCAGATAATGCTTTAACTGGCGTTCTTGAACGTGCTGGAGGAAATAGGAAGTCTTGTAAATAACCTAAGACGTGACGTGAAGAACCATTAAAATCTATTTCTTGTTTTCCATCAGCCACATTGTCTTGAACTGTTTTTTCTATATCTAACGCAAGCCTATGCTGATCAAAATACGCAACATTTAAGTTCTCGCCGATATGAATCACCCCCTCTTCTGGTAGATTATCACCTAACAGCAATTTTATAAGGGTTGATTTACCAACGCCATTTGGGCCA
>CAWUUQ010000069.1:0-5054 GCA_963925625.1 uncultured Psychrosphaera sp. | reverse complement strand
CTCGCTTAAGATATTGGAGGCACTATGAGTTTAAACCAACATTTAACCGGCAGTTTTGTTGCGTTAATAACGCCGATGTTAGCAAATGGACAGGTTGATTTTGAAAGCATTACAAAATTAATTAATTGGCATATTGAAGAGGGAACCGACGGCCTAGTAATACTAGGAACGACTGCGGAATCTGCAACGCTTTCTGAACAAGAAAAAATGCAGGTATTAACTCATAGTATTGACATCAATGCGGGTCGTTTGCCTATTATTGTTGGTAATGGTTCAAATAGCACAGCCATTACAATAGAAACCACGCAAAAATATGATCACCTAGCAATAGACGGTTTTTTAACAGTTACACCTTATTATAATAAACCAAGCCAAAGAGGCATGATTCAACATTTTAAAGCCGTTGCCGCAGCGACGGAAAAACCCATTGTTATGTATAACGTTCCTGGACGTACCAATGTAGACCTAGAAAATGCCACGATTTTAGAATTGATGGCGGTTGAAAATATAGTTGGTGTTAAAGATGCCACGGGTGATATAAACCGAGTAAGACAGTTAAAACAGGCCAACCCTGATTTTATAATAATGAGTGGTGATGATTTAACAGCGCATGATTTTTTAACACTTGGTGGTGATGGCGTTATATCTGTCACGGCCAATATTACACCTCGACTAATGCAAAAAATGGTTAAGGCCTGTCGTAATAAAGATTTATCTGAATCACATGCGATTGATAAAAAAATGGCCTTACTCAATAGAGATCTATTTATAGAATCAAACCCAGTGCCGGTGAAGTGGGCATTGTATGAAGAAAAATTAATAAATTCCGATTTTGTAAGATTACCACTGGTAACGATGGAACCAACTCATCAATCAATCGTCAAACACGCGTTGATGCAAAGTAAATAATAAGAATTATGGAGATGTACGTGAATTATTTTAGATTGGCCCTTTTGGCCTCAGCACTGTCACTAACGACGGCTTGTAGTATATTTAGTGACGATTTTTCTGCTGAAGATTCAGATAAAAAACACAATAAAATAATCGTTCCTGAAGGCCTAGCGATGGCTAATAAAAGTGACGAATATAAATTAGCAGATGGTAGTTTTAAAGCTAAAGGTAGTGACAACATCACATCGCCTTCTAGTGTATTAGAAATAATGCAAGGAAGTTGGGTAAACACTGATGACCCTCATCCTTATAAAATTATGCTTGAGAAGCCAGCTCAAGTAGAAGACTTTAATGAATTTGTTCAAAATGGCGTTAATGGGCTTGTTAAAAGCCGAGGATACAAAATTTTAAAAAGTTCACAGGACGTTTATCAAATAGAAATGGAAAAACAAACGTCGACCGGCATTTGGTTTTGGAAAACAGATATAAAGACAGAACGTTTTGTTTATGACCTACACGTTAAAATTTTACCACACGGTAGAAGTGGTGAAGCCTTTGTTGAGCCGCGCAAACTAGACGTTCTTAATGAAACGTTTGCTCCTAAATTTCCAATTAAATTCAGAATGCAGCAATTGGCTGTTGAAGTGCTAAATCAATTTTCGCTTGAGCTAGATTATCAGTTCCGAGTAGCAATTCAAAAACAACGTAATTTAAATGATGTTAGTTTAGAACTTACAACTAATTCTGCAGGCGATGCGGTTATCTCAACACAACGTGAGTCTAGCCTTGCATTCAAAGAACTTGATGACGTTTTGATTGACCTAGGATTTAATATTGAAGATGAAGATAAGAAGTTGTATATCTATTCATTAAGTTATGACAAGTCTTCAAAATCATTCTGGCAAACGTTGTTTGGTTCAAAACATGTGAACCAACTTAACTTGCCAAAAGGCAACTACGAAGTTGTACTTATTACCAACATAGATGGCGTTAATTTGGTATTTACTGACGAAGATGGGCAGCCGTTATCAGACGCTCAAATGTCAGAAATATTTGAGTTAATGTTAAAAGTTGTGAATGAAGAAAACATTGAATTGTAAAGATTCGTTGTAGTTCAGAACACATATGGCGCCGCTTAAGATAGCGGCGTTCTTGTGTGTAATTGTATTGAGTTGCTCAGTTAAAACAGAAGAATAAAAGAAATATAAAAGGGATAACATGCCAGCGTTAAATCGGATCGTATTAATCAATACACATATGCAAGGTGTTGTAGAGTTAAATCTTGATGGTCACACCAATATATGCGGAACTAATGCTTCAGGTAAAACAACTCTGCAACGTTTGATTCCGGTTTTTTATGGAGAGTATCCAAGCCGAGTTGTTCCTGCTACGCGCGACTCTTTCGAAAAATGGTATTTACCGCAATTAAATAGTTACATTATTTATGAGTATCAGCGTGGTGAAAATGACCAAGACAAATGCCAAGTTGTATTAACGTCTTCAGGTAAAGGCGTTGATTATCGGATTATCAATAAAGGCTTTGAAATATCAGACTATGTTAATAGCGGAGTTCTTAATGAACAGCATGCTATCAGTCCAGTTGAACTTGTTCGAGCAATAAAAAGAGATGGCATACTCTGTACTCGAAAGCTCAATACAAAAGAATTTAAAGCGATTATTCAAAATGACAGAGCTACATTAAGCAGTCAACGTGACTTACCAGGGTTTGCTCGTTTATTCAGTCTTTGTGAGTCTAATAAAAATTTACGTCATATCGAAAAGTTAGCGAAAGCGGTTCATAGTAAAGAAGGCAAAATGGAAACCATTAAAGCAATGGTTGCGGCAATTCTTGAAGAGGATGGCATTACGCCGGGTGAAACAAAGCTAAGTTCAGTTAAAGTTGATGAGTGGATTCGAGAATGTAAATTGATAAAAGGCTTCGAGGAAATTCGACCAGAATTTACCAAGCTTGAGCAAGCTTACACAGACTTTAATCAAGTTAACCAAAGGTTAGCAGAACTTAAACAACAAGTGAGTTTAGACCAAAGTGCATTAGCAAAAGATAAAACTGAGTTTGAAAGTATTATCTTTAATAACAAGATTGAAAGTCAGCAACTAGAGTCAGTATGGTCTGAACAACGCGACTCATTAAACCAAACCTTATCTCAAGCAAAGTCAGATGTAGAAGACTTCACAAATCGACTAGATAAAGTAGAAGCCGACTATGACGATTGGCAAGATAAAGAAATAGAAACGTATAAAACAAATTTAGAACACGTTCCGCGCTGGAAGAATGAATTAACAAGTGCAGAATCTCGTTTAAGCCTGCTTACTGATCAACATCAGGATGTAGAGTCGAGATTCAACAAGCAACTCATCGACATTCGTGATCAACATGAACAAGAACTCGCAACTTACCAAGAGCAACGAGTAGAGTTAAAAGAACAAAAATCTGAAAAGTCATCGTTACAAAACCAGCAACTGTCCGATTTACAAGCTCGTTATAATAATGAACGTGCACAAAACGTTGCGGAATATAAAGAACAAAAAGTAGAGATTGATACTAATATTACTAAACTTTCAACTCTCATAAACAATGTTGGATTTACCCAGCAAGAACAACAACAACTTGCAATTTTAGAAGCAGCGGTTAGAGAGTCAACGATTCAAGAAGATATCGTGCGAGAGCAATTAAAGTCGGCAAATGACGTACTTATTAATATCAAAACAAAACGCCAGGAAGCCGATTTAACACTTCAAAGATCTCGGCAATTGGTGAATGAACGTCAAATTGAATTAGATAACACTAATGCGATTTTATATCCTGGGCAAGGCTCTCTTTTAGAATTCTTACGAAAAGAAAGACCAGACTGGCAAAGCAATATTGGTAAGATTATTGATCCAAACTTATTAGCACGAGTTGACCTGAATCCTTCTTTAGCTTCTGATAATAATGCACAAATGTATGGCGTAAACATTACGACAGATAATATCCAGTTACCACATCAATGTGCAGACGAACCTGAATTACAGGCGCAACTTGCAGAAGCAGAAGAACAATTAAAACAGGCTTTAGAATCACAAAATGATTCAGAGAATAAACTTACAGAATTAAATGCTCAATTAAGAAACGCTGAGTTGCAGCTCGCCAAAGTGCAAACTGAAGTAAATAATGCACAAGCGAATCGTAAACGAGCAAGTTTAGACAAAGATGATACTACTCAAGAGTTCCAAAACTCGTTACGTGAACGTAAACAGCATTATCAAAAGCAAGTGGCAGAAAATCAAGAGTCGTTAAAACAACTATTGCTTAAACACCAAGACGCTTTAGAAGATCTCGACGACCAGCAACGTGATGCTGAAATGGAACTCAAAACTCATTGGCAGTCTCTGATCAATGAAATAGAACAACAACTTGCACAAATAGAAGCACATATCGCAAGTTGCCAAACGTCATTAAAAAATGAAATAAAGCAGCTTGAGAAATGGCAACAAGATGAGTTTGCGAATCGCGGTGTAGATGTTGACGATATTGGTGATTTAAAACGAAAAATTAAGAAGCTAAAACAAGACATTACTGACACTGAGAAACATCGTAACTTAGTTTTAGAATACAATGTTTGGTACCAAACAAACTACGTTGAACAGAAAGTAAGATGGCAACAGCAGTTAGCCGATGCTCGTCAGTTAGAAACAAAAAACAAACGAGAATTAGAAAAAGCACTTGCTCAATACAAACAAAAGAGTACTGATTTTAAACAGCAAATAAATGAAGCTGAAAAAAATCTAAAGGCAACATCAGAGCTTGAACATCAAGCCCAAAATATAATTAATCAGATCAAAAAGCTGCCATTGCCAACAATCGCACTTAAGCAAGAGTCTGGACAAATCACCCAACGTCTTAATGAAGCAAGCGAATTAATGGCAAAACGTGAAGATACGTACAGTGCGATTAGACATTATGTTGACAACTTTGACCAAAAAATTGCGGCTCAAAGTGGGACGGGTTTTTATGATGCATGGGAACGTAGTCGCGAGACTTGTAGCACGATAGATGAAGATGGTAATCGTCAGATAGATCCAATAAAGTTGGTTCCCGAATTAGATCAACTTATTAACGGTTTAATTCCACAAAAACTAAATAGTATTAGAGAGCAAGGACG
>CAWUUQ010000068.1:0-6332 GCA_963925625.1 uncultured Psychrosphaera sp. | reverse complement strand
GGGTATTAGGTTCTATGGTGAGTTGGTACCAAGAGATGTGATAAGGGTCTAACGCTATCGCTTGTTTCACATCGGCCAAGGCTTGCTCTAGTGATTGGTTAGGCAGTCCATGCATTAAATCAAGGTTAAAGGTAGATACCGATTCATGAGCAAAACCAGAGGCCTTAAGTGCTTCTTCACTGTCGTGAATTCGGCCCAACTGAACTAACTTTTCTAATTCAAAGCTCTGCACGCCAATTGAAATTCGATTCACGCCAGCTTTGGCAAAACCTTCAAATTTATTAGTTTCTAAAGTGCCAGGGTTTGCCTCTAAGGTAATTTCAATATCATCTGCAAAAGGAATGCGTTGTTCAATGCCACTTAAAAGTGTTGCCATGGCTTGTTCAGACAACAAACTTGGGGTGCCGCCGCCAAAAAATATAGTTTGTAATAAACGACCTTGCACAAATTCTAAATCCGCCGTTAAGTCATCTAACAAATGCGCTACGTATTCCGTTTCCGGAATACCACCTTTTAGTGCATGCGAATTAAAGTCGCAATATGGACACTTTTGAACACACCAAGGAATATGAACATATAAAGAAAGCGGTGGTAGTGAAGACACTAAATCTGTAGGCAAGGTCATTCCTTATGTTTACTAAATTTTGCTTTTAAATTTTTCAACAAGCTGTCTAAGAGCTTGTCCGCGGTGGCTTCGAGCGTGTTTTTCAGTCGGGGTTAATTGCGCAGCCGTTTTATTTAACTCAGGTTGGAAAAATACAGGGTCATAACCAAAGCCACTGTCACCAGATCGACGCTCAGCAATAACACCATCCCAGTAACCTTCACAAATTATCGGGCAAGGATCATCCGCATGGCGCATAAACACAATAACACACACAAAACGCGCTTTGCGCTCTTCAGTAGGTTTGCCTTCTAATGCAGATAATAATTTATCTATATTGGTGCCATCGGTTGCATCAGGGCCTGCAAAACGTGAAGAGTATATTCCCGGCGCGCCATTTAGTGCGGCGACTTCTAATCCTGAATCATCGGCAATGCATGGCAAGCCGGTCACTTTTGCTGCATGCCTAGCTTTTATAATCGCATTTTCAACAAAGGTTGTTCCCGTTTCCGGCACTTCTTCAACGTTATAATGTTTTTGAGGTACAACATTAAAACCAAAAGGGGTAAGGATTTCTTGCAACTCGTTTACTTTGCCTTTATTGCCTGAGGCGAGTAGTAATTCTTTCATTTATAAATCCGACTTTAAAAATGCTCTCCAAATGGAAAGTCTGAAAAAAAGTAGTGCGGTATTGTACGCAAATATACGCATGAATATGTAATCTTACGCAAATATAAGCAAAAAAAAGCGCTAAGTTCATAACAAACTTGGCGCTTTAGGCTATTTACAGCAATTTAATTCCAATTGCTTAAATTAACGTTGGTTTATGCAAAGTTGCTGTTAGCAAATTCCCAGTTAACCAATGCCCAGAAACCATTTAGGTAATCAGGACGAACGTTACGGTAATCAATATAATAAGCATGTTCCCAAAGGTCTACTGTCATAAGAGGTGTAACACCTGCTTCAGTAATTGGAGTACCTGCATTAGACGTGTTAACGATGTCTAAAGAACCGTCCGCTAATTTAACTAACCAAGTCCAGCTTGAACCAAAGTTGTTAACCGCTTTGTCGTTAAACGCCGCTTTAAAGTCTGCAAAAGAACCCCATTTAGCGTTAATTGCATCTGCAACAGCACCAGTAGGTTCGCCGCCGCCATTAGGGCTTAGAGAGTTCCAATAGAATGTGTGATTCCAGATTTGTGCTGCATTATTAAATACGCCACCTGTAGAAGTTTTAACGATATCTTCTAATGACTTACCTTCAAATTCAGTACCACCGATTAGACCGTTTAATTTTACCACGTAAGTGTTGTGGTGTTTGCCATGGTGAAAGTCTAAAGTTTCAGCTGAAATGTGTGGTTCTAATGCATCTTTTGCATAAGGTAGTGCTGGTAATTCGAATGCCATGATGGTTGTCTCCGTTGGCTTTGTTTATGATTGCTGATAAGATTATAAAACTTGTTTAGCTTACTCAAGTATCAGTTTTGTAATGTTATCAATAAATATGACTTAAAGTTTGATTTTCAAGTCTAAAATTATAAAACGCCACATTTTATTTTTAAGATTAGGCATAAGTCTAGTCGTAGTGCAAAAATTTACCATAAAGTTGAGGTCGCAATGGAAACCATTGATAAAATTAAAAAACAAATCGCAGAAAATCCAATCCTAATCTACATGAAGGGTAGCCCGAAGCTTCCTTCTTGCGGTTTTTCTTCTCAAGCGTCTCAAGCACTTATGCAAGTGGGCGAACCGTTTGCGTATGTAGACATTCTTCAAAACCCTGATATTCGAGCAGAATTACCAGCTTATGCAGAGTGGCCAACATTCCCTCAGTTATGGGTAGACGGCGAATTAGTAGGCGGATGTGACATTATTATGGAAATGTTTCAAAAAGGTGAATTACAACCTTTAATTGCTGAAACAGCTGCAAAATATAAAACAGAAGAAGACAGCGCAGAGTAATTATTTTCGCGCGATACAAACAAGGTCAGAATTTAAACTCTGGCCTTTTTTATTGCCTACAATTTAAGAATAGGCGTAGATATTGCTAGTCTATAAGTAATAAGTAATAAGTAATAAGTAATAAGTAATAAGTAATAAGTAATAAGTAATAAGTAAACATTACGTTGAAATGCAGGGTTGAAACTATAATCCGTTTAATAAAACTTTGGAAAAGTTAAATGAAAAACCATTTTTTTAAGCAAGTCGTGCACATTAAGCCTATACAGGCCTTGCTTGCTATTTTTATATTTACAATGTTGTTAACGGGTTGTTCAAGTGACAAGTCGGACGATCCTTCAGGTGCGCAATTGGCTAGCATTAATTTAGGGCCAGACATTACCGTTTTAGAAGGGCAAAGTTTTGCCTTAACAGCCGCTATTTATCCGGAAGAAGGTGCGGTTATCTGGCGTCAGATCCAAGGCCCTGCATTTGAAATATTCCCAGAAGAGGCCGCCACTCAAGTCACCTTAACGGCACCTAGCATCAATATCGATACAACTATTATTCTAGAAGTAACTTATACAACCCTTGATGGGCAAAGAGTTAGAGATCAAATCAACATATTTGTAACGAATATAAATGAAGAACCCATTGCCCGCATCGCCGACCAAACAGAGTCTGTCTCGCCATATCGCACGTTTGAAGTCGTCACATTATCTGCAGATGACAGTTTTGATCCTGACGGTGAAATTCGTTATTACAAATGGCGTCAAATTGATAACAATGCACCACTACAACTTTTATCAGCGGACAACTTAAGCGAACTAACCTTTCAGGCTCCGTTTGTAACTCAAATAACAAATTATATTATCCAGCTCACGGTAACGGATAATTACGGTTTAGCTTCTACAAATACTATCGATGTTCAAATAGCAGCAGCAGAAGGTACGGTTGCAACGGAAGCGGGACAAGATCAGATCGTTGATGAATTTACACGTGTCATTCTAGATGCATCGGACAGTGTATCAGTCGACGATGTTTTATCTTGTCAGTGGCAACAATTAACAGGCGTGCCTGTCACGTTAACAAATTCTGATCAATGTATTGCTGAGTTTTTTGCACCCAATGTAGACTCAACAGAATTGTTAACCTTTGAAGTCACAGTGGTAGACAATGGCAACAATAGTCAAAGCGACACCATAAATATTACCGTAAATCCTTTAAACTTAGGCAGCCTTCACGATACCGGCGTTATTGATTGTTACAACAACATTGATAAAACCGTTTGTAACAACGTTGACTTCCCTAATCAGGTTGCTGACTCAGGACGAGATTCTGTGAGAGATGCCATTGATAAAAGTGGCAAAGGTGAAAAAACCTTCGATTTTACTAAGTTCGATGTCAACGGCGATGAAGTTCATAATGACTCGTTAGTATTTAGCTGTGTCCGCGATAACTTCACGGGCTTAGTTTGGGAAGTGAAAGTCGGCAATGCAAATCCTAAATTTAGCGAATTACGAGGCGTTGAAAATCACTACAGTATTGATGACTCTCAAACTCCGAGTACCTGCGCACACCCAACAAGTTGTGGCATAGAATCATACGTCGACAATGTAAATCAGGAAGCCTATTGTGGCGGCGCTAATTGGCGACTGCCGACGTACTTGGAGTTAATACAGATTCTCGATTACGGCAATATAGATAAAGTGAATCTATTCCCTAGTGAGTTTTTCCCTAACAGCCCAGATGTTGCCGCACTTAATCACTTATTCTACTGGGTTTCAGACTTAAACATGGAAGGTGGCGGAGAAAGCTTTAATTGGGTGATAGATGTAAGAAATGGTGATGACTCTGCAATTAAGCCTAATGCAGCGGCTTATGTTCGTTTAGTGAGAACGCCATGATGTGGCGATGGAAGGTTATTATGACAATTTCTGTTTTGTTAAAAGTGTTTTCAAAAATATTTAAAATTAGGTTTATCAAAACTGTGGCCCTTAAAACGGCCGTGCTCTCAATCGCAATGTTATCAGCGACAGTCAGTGCAAACACACAAGTCTGTCCTGGCAAAGATGCAACCACACCAACGGATATCTTTATTACGGAAAACATTGACCCAGAAATGGTCATCGACTCTAGAACAGGATTGGCGTGGGCAAGATGTGTTGTCGGACAACAATGGAACCCATCTACTCAACAATGTACAGGCGAAGCGCTTCGACTCACCTGGAAAGAAGCATTACAGGCGGCATCAAGTTATCAAGCTGCAAATAAAGACAATTGGCGAGTACCCAATATAAAAGAACTTGTTTCAATCGTTGAAAGGCAATGTGTTGATCCCGCTGCAAATCTTGCTATTTTTGCAAACTCTCCATCTGAGCATTATTGGTCATCAACACCTAATACAGCGGCAACCAAAAAGTTAGAAGCTTGGGCCGTGGCATTTTATAATGGCCGCATTGACAGCAACGACAAACAAAGTGATTTCTATGTACGAATGGTCAGGTACGCTGAATAACCTTGATTTTATAATTGTATTCTCACACACTTAGCAAACTAGACATAAAATAGCGGTTTAATGTTTTGCCAACACATAAAATACTTTTCATTTTAGCAGTCTGCCTAGGTAGTTTGTTTTCAGCGACAGTTCAAGCCAAAGAGTGCCCAATAAGATTAAAGTTTGGTTTGCTTATAGCACCTGAACATATTCGCATCATGCACAAAGGCAATACTAAAGTTCAAATAAACAACGACGAAGAGCTATTTATTCGCGGCGACCTGATCACCTTAACAGATCAAGAACGTTATCTTTTACGTGAATTCAGTTTAGGACTTCGCAAGGAACTACCAGAGATTGTAACGATCGCCATGGACAGTTTAGATATAGGTTTTGATGCGTTAAATAAAGTAATAAAAGGCTTTTCAGGAACGGACTCAGCAAAAGACATTGAAGATCATTTTAGTGAGTTAAGAAGTGGACTGTTAAAACGATTCGCTCGCAGCGGTGATAACTTTTATATCGCGCCACAAGGCCTTAACGAATTAGACGACTTTTTTACCGACGAACTTTCAGGTCAAATTTCAAGAGTTGTAACAGACTCAATGAAAGTCATGTTAGGTGCAATGGGCGAAGCCTATCGTCATAGTGAAGGTATGGTAGAAGGCCCTGAAATTAACGTAAATGAAAGCGTTGAAAAACTAAGTAAAAACGTCGAAATGTCACTCGCATACAATGCCAACAGGCTTGCCGAAAAAGCGGCGGCATTTTGTGAACGATTTGAATCCTTGGATAAAGTAGAAGCACGTTTACAAAATCAAATTCCACAACTGCGAAAATATGATATTTTAAGCGACCAAATAAGCAAGTAACGATCAGTAATTAACGATCAATAATTAATGATTAAAGCGAAGCTGTAATGAATTCAAATAATAAACCAAATGGCGGCGGAATCAGTCGTATATTTAAAGCAACAGCTTGTTCAATATTAGGCTTTAAAGCCGCCTTCAAACATGAAGCTGCGTTTCGACAAGAATTGTTATTTTTGGCGTTGCTAACGCCTGTTGCATGGATTGTGGCCGAAGATATATCTGAGTTTATTATTTTAGTTACTGTTTTGTTGGTTGTTTTGCTAGTGGAGCTTATTAATTCCGCTATCGAAGCAGTTGTTGACCGCATTGGCTTGGAACGACATGAACTGAGCGGCAGAGCAAAAGACTTAGGCAGTGCAGCCGTTACTCTTTCTTTAATTATCGCAGCCTTAGTTTGGCTTGCGCACCTCATTTAAAGCAAA
>CAWUUQ010000067.1:0-7230 GCA_963925625.1 uncultured Psychrosphaera sp. | reverse complement strand
CTTGCAGTAATCGCGACACAATACCTGTTATTATCAAAACAACAAAAAATGACACGAGTTGCCCTAATTTTAGGGCGTAACCGCCTACTTTAAATAACTCTAAATCTAACCAAGTCATATCAATAATCATATTAAAATCCTAAATCCTAAATCCTAAATCCTAAATCCTAAATCCTAAATCCTGATATCTAATTTTAAATGCCAATAAACTACAACCAATTCTTTTTCTTAAATAGTAGTATCAAACCAGCTGCAATAGAGAACATCGCCCCTAATAAAATAAAGTAACCATTTTCTACTTTTAGCTCAGGAATATACTCAAAGTTCATTCCATACAATCCAACCAAGAAACTGAGCGGCACAAATATCGCTGTGATAACCGTTAATACTCGCATCGTTGCATTTAGCTGATGCGATGTAACTGATAAATAACCATCGACCAAATCACCACAAATATCGTAATAAAGCTGAGACAGACTTAACAATCTATCTAAACGCTCATTTAAGTCATTAATAGTATGGGTTTCTTTATCAGTAATAATTTCAGTATCTTCATCGTCAATTAGGGAAGACAACGCCTTACCAATATTTACATGATAGGTAAATGTGCGTCTTAATTTAACCAGTCTTGAACGATACTTTGTGATTTTCTGCATCATTTTATCGGTGCCGTGCGACTGAAACTTGTCTTCAATGGCCTCTAGCTCTGCTTCAAAGTCAATTAACTCTGTTAAATACAATCCGCAACTGTAGTGGAATATACGAGCAGCCAAATGTACAGGACTGCGTTTTAAATAACGTGCGCCTGAATCGTTAAACATGGCAGATACTGCTGTTGACTCTTTATTATGGCGCGAAATAAAAATACGTTTACCAATAAAGAAGCTAATTTGCAGATGTTCAAAAACCAACCCTGGTTGTGTTTGAGCAATACCGCGATATAACAAAAATAAATATTCTTTAAATAACTCAAGTTTCGGAGGGTGGCGATCGCGCTGTGCGTCAGTAATGGCTAAAGCATGACAGCCTAATCCACTTAACAGCTTGGCCTCTTGTTTTAAATCCATACCGGATAAGTCTAACCACAAATAGCTTTTATCATCTGAATGCCACTGTTCAATTAGCGACTCATCACCATAGATTGGAGATTGGTCTGGGACAACTAGCATGCTTTTAATCATGTCTTATTCCTAACGTTTTATTTAATAGCGCTATGTATCATTTTATTGGTTATAGCAGTAGTTTTAATTAAGGGAAACAAAACTTTATATACGTGACAAATTTAGTTTTGTTCACTTTTTGTTAAAATACCCATTTGATGTGAAGCAATTACATATCAACTTCTTAGCAGCTACATTGCAAACTCGACGTAAATAAATCAAAGCATTGATTTAAATTTGGCAAAAAATAGATTAATTTACACATCCAAGAATGCACGGCCACTCGCACTTATGTATAATGCTAGCCAATTAAGTTGCCGACAATCATCAGATAATAAAAGAGATTAAGATGGGAAGAGCGTACCAGAACCGCAAAGAGTCAATGGCTAAAACAGCCAACATGAAAACGAAAGTTTATTCTAAATATGGTAAAGAAATTTATGTTGTTGCCAAAAATGGCGGCGGCGATCCAGATACCAATATAGCCTTAAAAAACTTAATCGAACGCGCTAAAAAAGATCAAGTTCCAGCGCACGTAATTAAAAATGCCATTGATAAAGCCGCAGGCGGAGCAGGGGAAGACTACTCTCCAGCACGTTACGAAGGGTTTGGTCCAGGCGGCTGTATGGTCATCGTGGATTGTTTAACAGACAACAACAACCGTACAATTATGGAAGTTCGTAATAGCTTCACAAAAACAAACTCTAAGCTGGGCGCTCAAGGCTCCGCAGCACACATGTTTGATCATGTTGCCATTTTTGTATTTGACGGCGAAGACGAAGACAGCGTTTTAGAAGCACTAATGATGGCCGACGTTGACGTAACTGACGTAGAATCAGAAGACGGTAAAATTACCGTAACTGCGCCACACACAGAATACAACAACGTGAAAACAGCGTTAGAAGAAGCTTACGAAGGCATTGACTTTGATGTTCAAGAAATCTCTTGGGAGCCTCAAACAATGGCACCAATTTCTGGTGACGACGTAACTATGTTCGAAAAATTCATGGACATGCTTAACGACTGTGAAGACGTACAAGACGTTTATCACAATGCTGAAATCCAAGAAGACTGAGTATCAGGAATAATTATTTAAAACCTAGCTGGATTACACTTTTTAACCAAGTTGAAAAGTGCTCCAGTTTGTTTTAGGTATTTAATAGGGCGTGGGATTTAACATTTCGACGATAAATTCCTGTTCTCGTGTTTTTGATGCCATCGGGAGATTTTGCTTTAATTGAAGTAAATCCCATAAATTACCATAAAGGTCTTCAAATACGGCTACGGTACCGTAATCCTGCTCTTTTGGTTCTCTTCTAAATTTTATACCTTTTATACCTTCAGGTAATATACGATTATAATCACGCCCCAAGTCATCTATCCTTTAGTCAAATGTAACTCTAGGGCATCTATGGTGCCATTACTTTTCCGCATTTTTACGCAGTACACGTTTGAGTCCATTTAGCATTAAACGGCCATTAATTTCTGAAACCACGACTCTGGCAAAAACTAATCCCAATAGTACCGAAAGTACGAACTTCAAAGTTGATATCTCCCAAAGAAAATAATTGGCCCCTAAGAATAAAGATATAAAACTAACTCGTACAATAAACCCGATAACTGCAAAGCTAGGTAATAACGTGTTTGATTGAATTTCGTCACGAGCCTGTTCAAGAACGGAGAACTGTTGCTCCCTACTTAAGTGGGAAATTTCATCGTAGCGCTCAATATACTCTTTTATGTCCATTTACACTCATTCTATAAATCGTCCGCCTTAGTGGCGAATCATTGATGGGTTAAACTGGTGATTGTAACTATTCCACTTTGATGCAATACCAATATCATAACCATAAGTAAGGGTCACTTGAATTAAGTTTTTGTTTACAGACTCTGGATAACGCCTCGTTAATGGGCAAAATAAAGTTGGCTATACTTTAGCGACGTAGGAGCAGGAGGCAACTGTTTTTTGACTTTCTTAATTGCCTTGTTATGTTTGTGGCACTATAATAAGACCAATTTAAAGACCTTTTATCCGTACTGAGAAAAACATGACAAACAGAATATTGACCGAAACAGCTGCAAGTATAAGTGAGCTAAAGGCCAACCCAATGAAAGTTGCGCTAAGTGCCGATGGAGAAGCAATTGCTGTGCTGAATAGAAATGAGCCTGCATTTTATTGCATTCCAGCTGAAACTTATGAGCAGATGATTGATCATTTAGAAGATTTAGAGCTGATGAGAATCGCAGATCAAAGAAAAGGTGAAGAGACTATCAAGGTTAGCCTCAATGACCTATGAGTTAGAATTTAAAAAGACAGCATTAAAAGAGTGGAAAAAGCTAGGCTCAACAATTCGTGAACAATTTAAAAAGAAACTAACGGAAGTTTTGGAAGGCCCGAATATTCCTAGTGCTAAATTGTCCGGCTCAAATAACCTTTATAAGATTAAATTAAGGCAAGCAGGTTATAGACTAGTTTACGAAGTTCAAGAAGAGAAAGTAACGATTACGGTGATTTCAGTTGGCAAAAGAAATAAAGGCCAGGTTTATAAAATTGCACAGCACCGAATTAGCTAGGAAACATAACGCCGCTATAAGCTGCTAAGTACAATTTTCTAAACTGCGCGGAGCGCGAGCAAACTGTCCGTTTGATGGCCTTGTTAGCTGCAAATATCCGTGATTGAAAAATGATGACTAGCTATATTAAACCTATTATTTAGATAAAACCTATGTGCAGGGAATTTTTGTATGCCCGAATCTAGGTGTAACTGGTTGCAACCAAGTTCTTTGCAGTATGATTTAAATCAACTAATGATAAATGCCCCTACGCCAGTAGAGCGACATTTTTCGTTTGTTACAAGATCGTCTATATAAATATGCTTGCCCCAAGCAATTTTTTCTCCGATAACAAAGCCAGCAACACATAAAACATTACTATCAGATTTTACATAAGCTATTTGGTATCCGCTCTTTTGCTGCTTTTTAATTTGATGAATAAGCGAATCTAAAGTGTACTGCTGTCTAAGTTGAAGCAAAACTTCTGCAATAGCAGGTAATTCCATTTCTGATTTTAATAGACAAACCTCCATTTTATCTCCTTGCAGCTAACGCCAATTTAAGCGGCGCTGACCGCTCTTGTATGTGTCCGCTTGAATTTTTTTGTTATGTGATCGGAAACCAACTTGCCTATTACTTTTCATCACAGATTGCGGTAGTTTCACTTGTCATTTCACAAAAATAAAGAGTCGAGCCACATGAGAGCTCCCAGTCGCGGGTAAATATGTCGTTCCTTCTGTGGACTACAACTATTTTTGCTTTATCGCAGCTAAGTTGTTCGTGAGACATTTCCACAATTTCAGAGTTGGTAGGCATCTGCTTTATCGGGATATGGAAAACACAACCACTCACATTGATAATACAAAATAGCACGATTAGCTTTTTCACTTGATAAATCCTTTAGAGCTAGAGCACACAACGCTTGCCTAAACGGCAATTAATAATGGGCTAAAATATTGATCGCAGCGACAATAGCCCATGTTAATTGTCCGAGCGAACTTGTGAGCGAACTTGTGAGCGAATTGAGGCTCTTGTTAGAAGCCCTTATAAACCGCTGATCGATGTCCTACCTTAATTACGTTAACTATCAACAAGTCATCTTTGATTTCATAAATAATACGATATAAACCTTGTCTTACCCGATAATTATTAGAACCGGACAATTTAATACATCCCTCAGCCCTAGGATCATCAGTCAAGCCTTCAATGGTTCTCAAAATTTTAGAAACATCTTTATTGGGAATGTTTTTAAAGTCTTTAGTGACTGATTTTTTAAACGAAAGTTTATATTTTGCCATCTAACTTAAGCTCATTTAAAAAGTCCTCATATGATAATTCAGGCTCTTTAGTGCGTTCAGAAATAGCGGCGAGATCTTCTTGATCTTCGCGCATCAATAAACGAACAGCTTCATCAATAAGCTCAGAAACCGAAACATCAGAAGACGCAGCACGAATTTTCAATGCTTGATGAATAGCTGGTTCAAAATATACAGTATAACGTTTAGATAAATTACTCATGGTTAAACTCCACAATGTTATAGCGTTTTAACATTGTAGCATCATTGTTGTTTAAAACCAGATTTTAAATAGGGCTCCTAACGCCCGCTTAAGCGGAAAAATATAGTTGGTTAAAATGTTGAACGGAGTGAAATCAACCAACTGTATTTTTGATCTTCCCCCGATAAAATGGACACCATCCATTTTCAATTTACCGCCAATTCAAACTCTGCGGGTGTTTTATATCCTAAACTCGAATGTAACCGCTGTCTATTGTAGAAATAGTTTAAGTAGCTTTTAAGCTTGGTTAAAAGTTTACTCATTGTTTCAAAAAGATTTCCACGAATTAAGTCGGCCTTTAATGAATGAAAAAAGGACTCAACTTCTGCGTTGTCTGTACAGCAACCAGGCCTATTCATGCTGGCGTTAATGTTATGGCGCTTTAAATACTGTTGGACTGTATGAGCCCGATACTCGGCGCCTCTGTCAGTATGAAATAATACGTTGCCTTTAGGTTGACGTTTTTTAATGGCTAAACGCAGTGCTTTGAGAGTAAGCTCAGTGGATTTGTTTTTACCAAAGGCCCAGCCAATCACTCTGCGCGAGAACAAATCAATTACAACCGCTAGATAATGCCACTTAGAGCCGACTTTCAGGTACGTAATATCACCTGACCATTGCTGGTTTGGTGCTGTCGCTTTGTCGATATCTTTCCGCTTATTTTGAATTTCTTTATAGAAGAATTTCACTTTAGCTGGCTTACTATAAGTCTTAAGCGCTCTAGCTCTCAAGCAATGCTCTTTCATTAACCTAGCGACCCTTTTTTCACTCGTAACTATGCCTAACCGTTTTAATGCATGAAATACTCGCGGACTTCCGTACGTTTGATGGTTCGCATTAAACACCGCTTTTATCTGCTGCAACAACTCGGCATCTCTTAGAGCTCTCGCGGACGGTGGTCGATTACGCCAAGCATAAAAACCACTTGGAGATACATTAAGCCAATCACAAAGGTATTTGACGCCTAAGGTTTCCCCGAACGTCTGGATGAATCCAAATCGCTCTGATGTACTTCCGCCAGATACCGTTGCCACTTTTTTAGAAGGTCATTCTCCTGCTTAAGACGTTCGTTTTCTTTCTTAAGTTTTTGAATGCTATCTAACTCTTTTTGGGTTGGGAGTTTATCCATTAGTTCGTTATTGCTTTGATAGCGCGGTGCCTTTTTAAACTTACCTTCTCGATATTCTTTACGCCAACGACTGAGCATTAATGGGTGAATATCAAGTGCTAGAGCAATATCCTTTGATAAGACATCGTCTCTTAAGCTTAGTTCGACTGCTTTGATTTTGAAATTAACAGGGTAAAACCATGTTTTTCTGGGTTTGGTATATCTGGGCATTTGAGCCTCCTCAAAGTAATGAGGAGGTGTCCACTAAAACGGGGGAGGAGCAAAGTCCTGCTTGAATGGCTTGTTATGTGCTTTACACTCGTCAAAGTAATATTGCCAATCCTCATCTTCATGAATTAACTTTATATCAGAGGTGACTTTACCGTTTGTTGTTTTAAAGGAATAGAGATGCAGTCCTTTTTTAGTATTTACACTGTCAACTACTGCCCACTCAATTGTCTCACTGCTTCCTTTAGTTTTAAATTCTTCGACATTAATGTTGTGATATTCTTTCTTAATAGTGCCAGAAAAAATCTTATACTTGTATTGCTGACAAGCTTTAGTTTTATTTTTTACATCTAGAAAGCTCTCAACATAAGAAATAGCTTCCTGACTTGGTTGTTGCTTCTCTAGATCGTTAGCAAACACACTATTAACGAACAATAATCCAATAACTCCAAACTTTAAATTCATGCAAATCTCCTTTTTGTGCACATAGACATAATGACTCCCCACGAAAGTGCTGATCTCCAATTAATCGTGGGTTAGCTGAAAGCCAGAGCCATAATTAGTTTGTTAAAGACTAAAATCGGAGATCAGCATGAATAAACATAACATACTTTTTATTGGTTT
>CAWUUQ010000066.1:0-3607 GCA_963925625.1 uncultured Psychrosphaera sp. | reverse complement strand
TGATTCTGAAGATTTAGATGCGCTAAATACATTTACTGGAAAAAGCCCCTACACTATTAATGTATTAGCGGTTGGCACAGCTTCCGGTGCGCCAATAAAGTTAACTGACGGTAGTTTGTTAAAAGACAATAGCGGCAATATTGTTATGCCAAAATTAAATGCCCGTCGTTTGCAAAATATATCGAACCTAAGTAATGGACTTTTTGTTATGGCAACGGCTAACGATGACGATATTAAGGCGTTTGCAAAAGAAGCAAAACGTTTACCAAAAGCTTCGCAACGAGACAGCAATGAAAAAAGCGCACAAAATAACTCATTAATAACGGGGGATGACTGGCATGAAGCTGGCCCTTATTTGCTTATTTTTATAATGCCTTTTTGCCTTTATGTGTTTCGCCGTGGCGTTACGCTTGCAATCCCTTTATTTATTGTCGGCTTTATACTCAGTCTTACGCCAACACCAGTGTTTGCTGAAGAAGTGTTTGCTGAAGAAATGCTTGCCAAAAATGAGATTAAGAACAGTGATTCAACAGCAAGTTTCACTGAGTCTGTCATCAATAAAACATTTAAAACCAAAGATCAGCGAGCACTTGAAGCCTTTAATAAAGGAAAATACGCACAAGCAAAAGACGAATTTGAAAACAGCTCCTGGAAAGCAAGTGCGGCCTATAAAGCAGGAGATTATGAAACTGCTTTAGACTTGTTCCAACTAGATGAATCAGCATCTGGATATTACAATCAAGGCAATACATTGGCGCAAATGTTTGATTTGGAAGGTGCTATTAAGGCTTATGATAAAGCATTAAAACTAAACCCTGAGCTTAAAGATGCAAAAGCGAATAAAGACCTCTTGGAAAAATTAAAAGAGGAAAATGATTCACAGCAGCAAAATAAAAACAATTCTCAACAAGAAAATTCGCAAGAAGGCTCACAACAAAACTCAAATGAAAACCAACAGTCTGAGAATAATGAACAAAGTAGTGAGCAGAATAGAGAACAAGGTAGCGAACAAAATAACGAGCAAAGTGATCAGAAGAACGCGGAACAATCGAAGAGTGATCAACAAAACCAACCATCAAATAAAGAAGCTGAGTCTGAGTCTGATGAAAAAGGCGAAAAAACGTCTGAGCAGCAGGCTAAAGGTACTTCAGAGGAAAAAGCGCAAAACGAGAATGCAAACAAAGGCGAACAGCAACAACAAACCGCTGAGACACTAACGGCTGAACAAATTGCAGAACAGGAACAACAACAAAAAATAGAACAATTATTACGAAAAGTAGATGACGACCCTTCCGTTTTACTCAGGAATAAAATGATTTTAGAAAGTCGTCGCCGCCAACAAGAACGCCGCAGAGCTAAAGGAGTAACAAAATCGTGGTAATGAGAGCACTTTTAATTTCCATCGTCTTATTGAGCATTTCTTTTCAAGGATTTGCCGTATCAAAATTGACGGCTTCCATTGACCGCAATCCTGTAATGGAAAAAGAAGCTTTTGTCCTTAAAGTGGTCGCCGACGATTCTATAAATACAAACGACCTGGACATTTCCGCCTTACAGTCCTCTGGCTTTATTGTTGGCAGAACCGCAACGGGTTCACAAACTCAAATAATTAATGGCAGCATAGAAAAAAGCACGACTTGGAGCATTGTATTGGTCGCCAAAATAGCTGGAAAATATACGATTCCAGCCTTTGAGTTAAATGGCATTAAAAGTTCACCTATTGCCGTTGAAGTTATTAAGCCCACTGGCAATAACAATAGCCCCAACGAAAGCCTATTTATAAAAAACAGCCTCGAAGAAACCAACTTATATGTACAACAAACAGTAAAATTAACATCAAAGCTGTATATTTCTCCGCAAATAGAATTACAGAGTGGAAGCCTAACAGAACCCGTTCTAGAAGGTGCTTTTGTGCAGCAGCAAGGCAAAGATAAAGACGTATCAGAAATAGTAAATGGAGTTCGGTACCGAGTTATTGAGCGCTTATATACGATAACGCCACAAGCCAGCGGTTCATTCACGGTGCAATCACCAACATTTAATGGCGATGTATCCTCAACAAATCGTCGTAGTTCAAGGTTTTCAGCCTTTGCACAAAGTAAGCCTGTTACCGCATTTGGTGAAGAGTTTAAAATTACCGTCAAACCAATCCCCGATGACTACCAAGGCGCTTGGTTGCCAAGCAGTATTGTGCAGCTCAATGAAGAATGGCAACCAGAGAAAAACACATTTGAAGTGGGTGAAGCAATTACTAGAACAATAACGTTAACCGCATTAAACGTGAACGAAGAACAATTACCAGAAGCATCAGGGGTTTACCCAAATAGTTTTAAGATTTACCCAGATCAATCTAGCACCCATTCAGTCGTTAGAAAAAATGCGTTGGTTTCTCAACGTATTAGCTCTGAAGCCATAGTCGCAAATGAAGCCGGAGATTTTGTTTTCCCTGAAGTAAGCGTCAATTGGTTTAATACCATAACTAATCGTATAGAAGTCGCTTCTTTACCGGCTAAAAAAATAAAAATAATCCCTTCTAAAAATATGCAACAAAGGCTGGGAGACGTTCATGCTCTGCCAAATACTCAAAGTGACAAAACGCAGACGAGTCGTTCCAGTTTAAATAATACGGATAATTCAGAACAAGCTACTGATTCAAACATAAATGAATTAAACGAATCACAAGGTACGTTAAAAAATCAATTGCCACAAAATACAGGGCAATGGATATTTTTTTCAAGCGGTTGGTTTGCATTTATTGTTTTGCTTGTTGCATTCAAACGTTTTCAAAACTCGATTAATAAAGAGCTAGATGAGGAAAACGCTCTTGAAAATAGCCCTGTCACTCTAAATGCATTTGATAAACGTAAGCGAGAAGCTTTTAAACGAGCCTGTGACAATAATGACGCTACAGAAGCTCTAAAATGTTTTCAAGATTGGATGTCTATTCATGCGGCTTCACAACCTACGCAGGAACTAAGCAGAGAGCTAAAAAGAGAAGTAGAGACATTATATCAGTCTAAATTTTCAAAACGCTCACCAACGTCTGACGCTTCATGGCAAGGACAGACTTTGTGGGAAGCCGTCAAACAATACGAAAAATCGATTGGCTTTAAAGAGACGGCCGATGATGACTTGCCGCCTCTAAACTAATTAATGAAAGTTGGGTTTCCAAGATTTAGCCTCTTCGGCAGGAAGAGGCTTACTATAATAAAAGCCTTGAATTAAGTAACATCCATTTTGTGCTAAGTAGTCGATTTGTGCTTTCGTTTCTGCACCTTCCGCTATAACTTTCATTCCTAACTTTTGAGCCATCGCAATTATCGCCGCGGTGATTTCCATGTCATTTCTATCTTCAGGAATATCTTTAATGAAAGATCTATCAATTTTTAATGTACTGACAGGAAAACGTTTTAAATAACTAAGCGATGAATAACCTGTACCAAAATCGTCAATCGATATCCCAACGCCTAAGTCTTTTATGTTGTAAAGTTGTCTAATCGCGTCTTCCACATCAATCATTAGGCTCGACTCCGTTATTTCAACTTCTAACATCTCTGGTTCAAGCCTAAATTTCTCAATAACTTGTTTAAGTTCATTGGTAACATTG
>CAWUUQ010000065.1:0-12454 GCA_963925625.1 uncultured Psychrosphaera sp. | reverse complement strand
GAAACACCCACTAATGCCGTTAGCCACATCCAAAAAACAGCACCTGGCCCGCCTGCAGTTATCGCTAATGCAACACCACTAATGTTGCCCATGCCAACAGTGCCTGCTAATGCTGCTGACAATGCCTGAGCATGAGTTAATTGACCTTGTTCTGCATCGTGGTCATGTTTGCCAGTTAACAGGCTTATGCCATGTGACAAATAGCGAAAAGGAATTAGTTTTGAATATATTGAAAAAAATATTCCGCCGCCAACAAGCCAAATTATCATTGGCATGCCCCATACAAAATTCGAAAATGCTGCCGTAATTTCTACTAACCAATCCATTTATCTTCCCGTAATGATGAAGTTATTCTTATGATGTTACTTTTAAATTATGCCGTACTTTGTTCAGAATTCTTTTTAGACTGCTCGCTTTTATGCCATACATAAATAAACCAACCCGCTAATATTAACAACGGAATACATAGGCTTAACAAGCTATTCCAGCCATAAGACTTTATGACCCATCCCGCAGATAAAGAAGCAACGGCCTGGCATGAAAACATCACTAAGTCGTTAAAGCCCTGAACTTTAAAACGTTCATGTGACTCGTAACTTTGTGGCAACAAAGAAGTTGCTGCAACAAACATAAAGTTCCACCCGACCCCTAACAGTACCAATGACAACCAATAATGAACATACTCTTGTCCTACAAAACCGATCGTTATACAAATAAGCAGGGCAAATATACCAATTGATAACATTTTAGTGTGCCCCAATCGTTTCACTAACGTTCCCGTAAAAAACGAGGGTAAGTACATTGCAATGATATGACTTTGAATGACCCATTTGGTATCGGCAATATCAAAACCGCTGTGAACATGCATGCTAATAGGCGTTGCGGTCATAATAAAGCTCATCACACTAAAGGTGACAGTAGCAGAAATAATGGCCGCTAAAAAGACTGGTTGTTTTGCAATTTTAGAAAGTGATCTTGGTTTACCTTCTTGAATTTCTTGAGGCTTAACAACAGGTTTATAAAAAGTTAGCAGTAAAAAAGCTGGAATAAAAAGCAACGACACCGTTAAGAATGAACCAACAAACTCAGCACCCACTAAGTCTTTACCTACAAAGGCCATTTCTGGACCAACATAAGCAGCAACAAGACCTGAAATCAACATTATAGAAATAGCTTCACTGCCGCGTTTTTCGTCGACGGATTCCATGGCTGCAAATCTAAATTGCTGATTGTTTGCAATCATAAAACCAAAATTCAGTATCGCTAAACAAAACAACCAAAAATGTTGAATATAGACGGTATATGCCGCAAAAAGACAGTTTAATAAACCCCAAATAGCGGCGATTAAAAAGGATTTTTTTCGACCAATTTTAGCCATAAGGTTTACGGTAGGCACCATAAATAAAGCGATGCCGACAATCATACAAGCGACAGGCAAAGTGGCAAGAACAGGAGTTGGCGCTAATTTAAGACCAACAAAACCACCCACAAAAACAATAACAGGACCTACTGAGCCCATTAATGCCAAAGAAAACATTAATACCCATACATTGTTATGCATGTTTTTAAACACATTAACCTCTACTCGAAACTTTCCAACAAAACTATTGTCGAACACCATATAGAAAAAACTTTGTAACATCAGTTTTTTTTGTCTAGTCTTAATATGAGCTACAACAGAAACTTTAAATGGAATATTAAGAGTTAAACTCTAAATAAGAGCAAATGGAGAAATATTATGAAAAAACTATCTGTATTATTAAGTGTTGCCGCAATCCTGAGCATTGGTTTTGTACCACAATCAATTGCGGGCGAAGCTGAAGTTAAATGGGATAACCCAGAAAGCTTTAAAGACATCCGTCCATCAAATCAGCATAAAGCGCATTATAGAAAATCGATATTAGACGGTCTAGATAAGCATGTTCAAAAGCTAGCTAAAGACTTACCAGAAGACATTACTGTGCAAATCAACTTTACGGATATTGATTTAGCAGGCGATGTTCAATATGACTTTAAAATGAGCAGTGATGTACGAGTTGTAAAGCATCAATACTGGCCAATGTTATCTTTTGACCTAGTTGTTAAAAAAGCTGATAACGTCATCATTAAGGAGCCTGTCGTACTTAAAGATGTTTCTTTTATCTCTCGCGGCACTTCGTTACGTTATAGAAACGACGCATTACGTTATGAAAAAACAATGCTTAAAGATTGGTTTAATAGAGACTTATCGGAAAAAATTACATTATTAAATGAAAAACGTGATGATGTAATGGCTGCGCCATAAAAAGTCAGTAAACAATAAGTAAGCATCAAATATTTTTACTGCTTAAAACAGAAAAAAGACCGATTTACGGTCTTTTTTTGTATGAATAAAAAATTAATTCTTACGTACAAGAATATTCACGCACGGAATTAATAACAATTGGCTCAACAGGTACATCTTGCATGCCGCCAGAAGAACCAGTCGCAACAGACTCTATTGAATCAACTACATCCATACCCTCTATTACGCCGCCAAAAACAGTGTAACCAAAACCATCACCAGCTTGGTCTTGATCTAAAAAATGATTGTTCACAGTATTAATGAAAAACTGAGACGTTGCCGAGTCTGGCACTGAGGTTCTTGCCATTGCAATTCTGCCACGGTAATTTTTAAGGCCGTTACGAGATTCAATTTCAATAGGTTTAGCAGTTTCACGTCGTGCTAAACCCGCATCAAATCCGCCCGCTTGAACCATGAAATTTTTAATGACTCGATGGAAAATGAGCCCGTCGTAAAAACCAACTGCGACATAATTTCGAAAGTTTTCTGCAGTAGACGGTGCGTACTTAGTGTCGATTGCCAATTTTATTGAACCAAGATCCGTTACCATATCAAAACAAAGATAGTCGCCACGGGATACATCAATAGCAGCACTGCTGTCATTGGCCAATACAGGATAACTAGGTGGCGCTGACGATTTATCATCATCTGAACTACACCCGGTTAACCCCACTAATAAACTTACACATAAAACTGACATTCCAGTAAACGAACGGATCATTTTCAAAATTCCACGATTAATTAAAAGTTACAAAATTTATGCAAATCAGTGTACGGAGATTGGGAATCCATAACAAGAGTCTCTACCATAAAAAAACAGCTCTGTTATGATGTCATCAATTACCAAATATGAGGCACTGAACAGAATGAAACAACAAATTTTGACCATGCTAACCATGCAGGACGACATGAATACAAAAGTTCACCCTGAGTGGAGAGACCAAGGTTTTGCATGGCATAGAGCGATGTGGGTCGAGCTAGCAGAAATGTTAGACCACTATGGTTGGAAGTGGTGGAAACATCAGTCGCCTGATATTGAACAAGTACATTTAGAATTGATAGATATTTTTCACTTTGGATTAAGTGCCCGGTTAGTGGCCGGACAATCTGTAGAAGATATTGCAACGGATATCGAAAAAGAATTGTCCGCAGCCAACATGGCCGACTCATTTGCCGAAACGATTGAATTAATGGTTGCAAAAACATTAGCTACAAAAGGTTTTGATGTCGCGACTTTTGCAGGACTGATGCAGCAGTCTGAGCTTAGTTTTGATGAATTATACCGTCATTATGTTGGAAAGAATGTTCTAAACTTTTTCCGCCAAGACCATGGTTATAAAACGGGCGAATATATAAAGGTTTGGAATGGTAAAGAAGATAACGAAGTACTAATGGATATTCTTCGCTCAACAGATTCTACGCAAGCTAATTTTAAAGAATTGGTATATCAAGGATTAGAAACCGCTTATCCCGTTTGATATTAATCAATATGGTAATTGAGTTAAGTAATTATTAAACAGTGATTTAAACGATAAAAAAGATTTAAACGAAATAACAATAACTAAAAAAGTGTGAATCAAAATGTCTAAAAATTTAAAGTCAGTGTCGGCAACATTTGTTGCGACCTCTTCACTAATTTTATCAGCAGCCGTAATGGCAGATGCACCCGCTGATTATTACGATAATGTAAAAACGACCTCTGCGGCCGAACTTAAATTATCAATCCACAATACTATCAAAGGCCATACAAGGTTTCCTTATTCGTCAGATGAAACGGATACATGGGACATGTTGGAATCAGCAGATGAACATCCTTCTGACGTAAACTCGGTATTAGATATCTATAAAAATGCGAGTTATGTAAAGAAAAATAAGGGCAATGACGACTATAACCGTGAACATAGTTGGCCAAAGTCTTATGGTTTTCCAGATGATGGCGACACCAACTATCCTTATACCGATGCTCATCACTTGTTTATATCAAACTCAGGTTACAACACCATTCGTAGCAATAAGCCGTTTGATAATTGTTTAACGGGTTGTGCATCACATGGCACAGAAAGCAACGATGGCCGAGGTGGTACAGAAAGTGAGTCTAACCTAACAAAGGGTGAATACTCGGAAGGTGCTTGGCAAACTTGGTCTGGCCGACAAGGTGATATAGCTCGAGCATTGATGTATATGGCGGTTCGTTATGAAGGCGGACAGCATATTCAGGGTGAAAAGGTCACTAATGAGCCTGACTTGGAATTGACCGACAATCGAGATTTAATTACATGGTCTCGTACGGGTGAAAATGAATTAAGTGCATATATGGGCTTTAAGTCTATTTTATTAGAGTGGCATAACGCCGATCCTGTTGATGACATAGAACGTCGTCGCAACGATGTTGTATTTGGGTTTCAAGGAAACCGTAATCCATTTATAGATCACCCAGAATGGGCTGGTTGTTTGTTTGCAGGAGAGTGCGAAGCAATAACAGGAAATGCAGATGACTCTACGGCACCTGCTGTTGTCACAAATGTTGCTGCTACTACGGTTGAAAGTGAGCCAAAATCATTACGTGTATCTTGGTTAGCAAATACGGAATCAGACTTGTATGGTTATAAAGTGTATTACAAGTTAGCCGGACAAGATCATACTAACTTTCAGTTTTTACGATCAACCGAAAACTCTGAATACTCTTTAGACTCTCTTCCATATGGTTCTACCTACAGTATTTATGTTTCGGCAGTAGATTCATCTTTAAATGAATCAGCAGCATCTGAAGTTGTTACAGTGAGCACGACATCGGCGCCTGCATTGGCAGAAAGCGATGTTTGGATCAATGAATTCCATTACGATAATGCCAGTAGTGATAGCAACGAATTTGTTGAAGTTGCAGGACCAATAGGCAAAGATCTAACCGGATGGACCATTCGTTTATACAACGGTAATGGCGGCGCTAGTTACAATCATGTGAGCCTAAATGGTGTTCTAGAAAATGAATCAAACGGTTTTGGTTTTATGGTTGCAGAAATAGCAGGCATTCAAAATGGCGGCCCTGACGGTATTGCATTAATTAATGCCGAAGGTAAGG
Source organism: uncultured Psychrosphaera sp. (assembly GCA_963925625.1). Taxonomy (GTDB): domain Bacteria; phylum Pseudomonadota; class Gammaproteobacteria; order Enterobacterales; family Alteromonadaceae; genus Psychrosphaera. Next base: position 7,052 of record CAWUUQ010000065.1, on the reverse strand, counting down.
TTGTACAGTTTATTAGTTATGAAGGTGACTTCATTGCAACCTCTGACGAAGCGATTGACATACGTTCAACTGATGTTGGAGTTAGTGAATCTGGTGATACGTTAGCCACACAATCGATTCAATTAACAGGAACTGGTGACAAATACAGTGACTTTACTTGGGTGGCAAACGCAACAGCAACACCTGGAGCAGTGAATGGTTCACAAACTTTCCCGGTGTCAAGTAACGGTGGTAATACTGGTGGTAATACCGGCGGCGAAACAGGTGGTGAAACTACACCTGTAGAAGAAAAGAAATCTGGTGGCGGTTCTATAAGCTGGTGGATGTTGTTATTAATGGCTGGTGTAGTCATTCGTCGCGCAAAACACTAAAACTTTAGTTTGTCTCGACTGAGGTAATCTCCTCATAAAAAAACGCTGTTCATTTTAAATGTTCAGCGTTTTTTTATGCATAGATTTACAACTTTAATAATGGCCGTATAAGACTATTTTAATGCACCTTTAAAATCGGCCAATGTTGTATGTAACAAGTGCAATTTTTTTACAACGGACTCAATTGCGGTTTTTTGCATTGCAGGGGTTTGTGTTGATTCTTTAATAGATAAAATTTGTTCCGCCGTTTCTTCTAAATAAGGCATGAACTTCTTCGCTTGCACATCAAAACCAGAATCGTCTTTAAAGATCTGGCCAAACTTACCTTTACCTTGTTGTTTTAGCGAATCTATATGCTTGTCTGCATCAATTGCTTTTCGATATAACTCTTTGAGGTTTTCCTCAAGACTATTGATTAAATTTTCCACTTAAAGATTTTCCTGAAATATCCGATATACTAATGAGGCTAGTTTAACTTAATTTGACTAACCTAAAAAGCAGCATGTAATGAGTTATAAATAGTGCAGGGTAATCCGTACTAGTTATGCTTTTGTTGCAACGCAACATTTGTTAGACAAAAACAAACCAGGAGAACTGCTGTGTTCGTTTCATCTACTAGTAATGGGGTTGTTTCTCAAGCAATGCAAGGGGGCGAAGCACTTGCCGCTAATTTAGCGAAAGGTGCACAAGAATTGGAAGGCCAAGCAGCTTTACAATTACTCGCTTCTACTGCGCAATTGCAATTAGCAACACCGACCGTCGGAAGTACAGGCGGGTTAATAGGCACAACCATTAATATTACAGCGTAAAAGCTGGATTAGATGGTTGTCGTTTATATTGGAGGTCAGGAAGAGGACTAAAATGGACTTATTGGCGTTTTGCTAACCTCGCCTCCAATTTCCCGTACTAACTTAGGCACTAAAAAGCCAGGCAAGGCTTTTAACATTCCTTGATATATATATTTAACTCTTTCTTCATGCACGTCAAAATGAACGGCTCCTTTTACTTTATCAAATAAGTGCAAATAATAAGGCAAAATATCCGCTTCAAATAACTGTTCACTTAATGCAACTTGGGCTGCAACAGAATCGTTCACACCGTTTAAAAACACAGCTTGATTTAAGATGGTCACATTAGCCTGCTTTAATCTTGTTACGCCATTTTTTAAGGCATCTGAAATTTCATTGGCATGATTAATATGTAATACCATGAGAACTTTAAAGTGATTGGTGGCAGCGTTTGACAAGATATTAACCAAGTCATGAGTTATGCGCGATGGAATTACTACTGGTAATCTAGTATGGATTCTAAGGCGCTTTATATGTGTAATGTGTTGAAGTTCATTAATAAACCATAGAAGTGCATCATCTTTGGCCATCAAAGGATCGCCACCGCTTAAAATCACTTCATTAACTTCAGGGTGATGCTTTAAATATTCAATGTGCTCTAACAATTGTTTTTTATTGACTGAATTGTCAGCGTAAGGAAAGTGACGTCTAAAACAATAGCGACAATTAACTGCACAACCTGTTTTGAACATAATTAAAACGCGAGATTGATATTTGTGCAATAAACCAGGCTGTTTTGAGTCATGCTCATCAAGTGGGTCGGCAACAAAATCAGCGCTCTCTAAAAACTCATTACGGCTCGGTAACACCTGCAATAACAATGGGTCATGCTCATTGTTAGGGGTCATTAGTCGCGCAAATGGTTTGGGGACTCGCATGGAAAAAAGATCACGAGCCCTGGAATCTTCAGCCATTGTTAAGGAATCTATTTGTAAAAAATGCAACAAGTCTTCAAGTCGAGTAAAACTTTCTTTTAATTCTTTTTGCCATTGGGACTCAACAGATAGGTTTGCTTGTTGTATCATTCGTTTCACTTATATTTGGTATTAATTCATATAGAGGATGACATGGCTTCATTCAGTACAAACCAATTTAAAGCTGGCCTAAAATTAATGATCGACGGCGAGCCTTGCAACATTTTAGAAAATGAAATTGTTAAACCTGGTAAAGGCCAAGCCTTTAACCGTGTTCGCATCCGTAAACTTGTTAGCGGTAAAGTTCTAGAAAAAACATTTAAGTCAGGCGAATCTGTAGAAGGTGCCGACGTAATGGATACCGAACTTGCCTATTTATATTCTGACGGTGAATTCTGGCATTTTATGAATAACGAGACATTTGAGCAAATCGCTGCTGACGAAAAAGCTGTTGCTGATTCAGTAAAATGGTTAGTAGAAAACGACGTTTGTACGCTAACGTTGTGGAATGGTAACCCAATTGCTGTAACTCCGCCTAACTTTGTTGAGTTAGAAATTACAGAAACCGATCCTGGTCTTAAGGGCGATACTGCGGGTACTGGCGGCAAACCAGCTACTTTAACAACAGGTGCCGTTGTTCGAGTACCATTATTTGTGCAACAAGGTGAAGTGATTCGCGTTGATACACGAAATGGCGACTATGTTGGCCGAGCTCAGAAGTAATATTAGTAAGAAGATATGTGGCAACCCAGTGCAAGTATCGAAACGCTAAAGCTAAGAGCCAATGTTCTTAAACAAATTCGTCAGTTCTTTCACGAACGAGATGTTTTAGAAGTCGATACGCCATTGCTTAGCCATAATACCGTTACTGATGTGCATCTTGATGCCTTCGAATCTAAGTATTGTTTTGATGAAAGTGGTAGTGCGGTAAGCATGTACTTACAAACATCACCAGAATTTGCCATGAAAAGATTATTATGTGCAGGCTCTGGCTCGATATTTCAGATTTGTAAGGCATTTAGAAATGAAAGTGCCGGTCGCAACCATAATCCCGAATTTACAATGTTGGAATGGTATCGAGTTGGCTTTAACGACCATGACTTAATGGATGAAGTCGAAACATTACTACAAACCGTTTTAGGTTGTGAATTGGCGAAGCGTATTTCTTATCAAGAGATATTTCAAAGGACCTTTAATTTTGACCCGCTTAGTGCGTCGATAGAACAGTTAAAGCACACCATTTTGCAACACAGCCCTGCTGATGACTGGGTAACTGACGAGCAGAACAAAGACACCTTATTACAATGGTTATTTAGCATTATCATTGAACCAAGTTTACAAACAGGGCCACCTTGTTTTGTTTTTGATTTTCCAGCCTCACAAGCCGCATTAGCTCAAGTTAATGAACACAACCCGGCAGTCGCGCATCGTTTTGAATTGTATTATCAAGGTTTAGAGCTCGCGAATGGCTACTTTGAATTACAAGATGGTACTGAACAACTAAAACGTTTTGAACAAGACAATCAGGTTCGAGCTAGTTTAAACAAACCGAAACGAACCATTGATAAAAACTTAGTTAACGCCTTAGAGCAGGGCTTACCTAGTTGTGCAGGAGTTGCATTAGGCCTAGACCGATTATTGATGTGCAAAACGGGTGCCTCGCACATAAAAAACGTGATCAGCTTTGACCACGCCCGTTCGTAATTAGAATTTCAACGTTTCCAAACAAGCCATACATTAACTATCAACTTAGCTCAATACATCAACTAGTAGCTCTTCCAATTCAATTAACGTAATTGGTTTTGTCAGTTTGGTATGAAACAAACCACTGTGTTCACTTTTAGCGAAAATGTCTGCTGTTAATGCCGCAATGACAACTTCAGGGTCATGTTGTTTAATTCTGAAGGTTGTCTCAAAGCCAGATATATCAGGCAAGTTAATGTCCATTAGTATTAAATCGAAATGTTTGTTCTCAGCAGCTTTAATGGCATCTTTTCCATTTTCAACAACGGTCACGTCACAAAAATGTGTTTCTAACATGGCCTTTGCAACAACTTGATTTATTTTGTTGTCTTCAACAAGCAATACTTTTGCGCCTTTTCGAATATCAGCTACTTTAAGCTCAATTTTTTTATCAGGCTCAATTAAATCTATGTTTTCGTTTATTTCATCATGATCAACACTTTCACAATTGGTTGGCAGTTCGATATTTACGGTAGTACCTTCGCCAACTTCACTAGTCACGGAAATATCTCCGTTCATTAATTCTATTAAACCCAGTGTAATGCTTAAACCCAAGCCAGTTCCTAACGTCTTCTTTTGACCGGCTTGATGATATTTATCAAATATTAATGGCAGTTCTTCTTCACTTATACCAATGCCACTATCAATAACTTGAAGGTGAATGGTTTTATTTTTTATGGTTAAGTTTATAGCAACAGAACCATTCATATTGGAGAATTTTATCGCGTTGTTCACAATATTAATGACAATTTGAGATATTTTGTCGATGTCGAGGTTTACAATGAAACTAGTATCAGTATCCGATAGATAAATGATTTTCACGCCACTTTGCTGAGCTTTTACTTTTAACATTTCAACGACATTTGATAACGTTGAATTGATATCAAACTGGCTTGTTTCTAATTCCATTTTTCCAGCTTCAATCTTTCCTAAATCCAATACCGAATTTATCATCGCGAATAAATGTTTTCCGCTAAAATCAATATTTTTGATATAAGACTCAGCAATTTCATCTGCCAAATATTCTTGAGAGTTTTTTAACAATAATTCGCTAAAACCAATAATCGCATTTAGTGGCGTACGAATTTCATGAGACATGTTAGACAGAAAATTTGTTTTAAATTCGTTAGCGAGTTCTAACTTCTTGGATTTAACTCTAAGCTCTAGCTGCTTTATAATTTCGCGACTTAAAATTCTAAGTGCTTTTTTCTGGTGGTCATTTAAAGCACGAGGCAGATTGTCAATAACGCATAACGTGCCAATAGGTAAACCTTCCGGTGACACCAAAGGCATACCGGCATAAAATTTTATATCGGGATTGCCAGTCACCAAAGGGTTATCGGAAAAACGATCGTCTTGTGTAGCGTCTTTGATTTCAAAAATATCATCTTCTAAAATCGCATGACTACAAAAAGCAATATCACGATTGGTTTCTTGTGCTTCTAAACCAACCTTACTTTTAAACCATTGCCTATCGGTATCAATTAAACTGATTAATGAAATGGGGGTGCCGCATATCTCAGAGGCTAGTTCGGTCAAATCATCAAAGGCTTGTTCACCTTCAGTATCAAGCACTTCATATTCAACGAGTTTTTGAAGTCTTTCTTTTTCTCTTTGGTGCAGTGGGGCTTTTTTCATAATTATTTAAAATCCATTTAGAACAATTCAATAGCTTGTTCATTACTAGCTTCATTTAATTGAGCTCGAAATAAGTCTAGTGCTTCTTCTACACTTGCGCCTTTCATTACTGCATCAAACATGGCGATTTCACTGTCTATACTATAGCTTGATTTTATTTGTTTTCTCAAGGCTTCCCAATCTGTTGAATTATTTATGTTCTGTTCGTCATTTAAAAGCTCTGATAACAGCGTTAGATTTTTTTGAACATGTGATAATCGTTGGGCGAGTCGGTCATAAAATTGAAATGCGATAATTGCGCCATCAACCTTAGACATCATTTGTTGGGCTAGTTCTTTGGTTGCTTCAGATGCATCTTTATTTTGTTGCATGTTCATACAAAAACGCGCAAGCTCTTGAAAAGATTCACCTATTTGCTCGATGGAGTTGTCACCATCAAGCATGCCTGTATGTATTTGTGCAATATTTAATGCCAATAGCTTGGCTGTTTCACCACGAAAACATAAGTCTGATTCATGGCTTGATTCTAAAGACATAAAAGATCCCCGTAAAATAAACACTAATTAAGACTAGTTTAGTCAAAAGTAACGAGAACCCCACTTTTTACTAATAACTTAGAAAAGTGATGAAAGATTATCGTAATTATAACGTTGCAATATAATCGTAAGACTTACGTGGGTTATTAGAAAAAACACCATCAACACCAACCGTATTTAACCAGTTTAGTTCATCTTCGTGATCTATGGTGAATACAAACACTTTTAAGCCAAGTGACTTAATAGTGTTTATGAGTTGTTCATTAAGGCAATCCATATCTAAATGCACACTGTATAAAGGAAAATCAGATATTAGGTTTTGTACATTTAGTGGATTAACAGCCAAAAGTAGACCAAGTTTTAGGTCTGGCATTTGAATGGCAACATCTTTTAAATAATGGTGATTAAAAGAAGAAATAATTAGGCGAGTCCGATCAAAATTAAACTGGGTGCAAAGCTTAGCTAGTTGTTCCTCAAAGCGCCGGATTGATTTCAGGTACTTAATTTCGATATTTAATGTGAAATTAAAAGGTGCGCAGTATTCAATAAGCCATGCCAATGTAGGTAAAGGTTCATTATCATTACCTTTAATAGACGCTAAATCTTCAGGGGATAAACGAGTAACATGTAGATCAATATTGAACAGACGCGTTAGCCAGCGATCATGAACAACGACAAAATCACCCATAGATTCGTCTCCGGAAGCAAGGTCCCCCGTTTCAAATAAGTCTATTTCAAGACCGTCCATTTTGCTGTCATTACAATGACGGATAGCTGTCCGACTGTTTTCTGGAAATAAAGCGGACTCACCTCGGTGGGCGAACACTAACATGTGGGATTAAGACTTCTTTGTTGACTTCTTATTGGCTTTAGTTTCATAAATGGCCGCCGCTAGAATAATGGTTCCTCCACCAATAGTAGCAAGCTCAGGCACTTCAGCAAGAATTAAAAATGCAAAAGCAATCCCATAGACAGGTTGCAAACAACCCACTAGTGAAGCGG